>CALAMD010000046.1 GCA_937925695.1 uncultured Bacillaceae bacterium
GCAAAACGATGTAATTCCATTAAAAATAAATAGGCTTTGGCTGAGGCTTCGTATGCATCAGATATATTCTCAAGGGAAATATCCTTTAATAAATCAAAAATTAGTGTGATCGGTTTTTCATTGATATCAAGATAAAAGACATTGCCTAATTCATTTGTAATTGACTCATAAGAACGCATAGCTTCCTCGCCAAACAACGTTAAATGGATAAATTCCCATTCGTTACTAGATTCAGGTAAGTAGTATATATGATTGCTAGGTATATTGACAAAAAATGCATCCCCTTGATTTAAAAGGTATTTTTTTTGATCAATACATATTTCCCCTCTTCCTTTTAGTGTGTATTGGAAGACGATAATATCTTTTTCACCCCGGGTTAGCCCGTTCCAGCGATAGGATGTACTCGTTTGTTTTTCCCAGCCTAATGTATAGATCCCAACGATCCGATTTTGGTGATTTGCTTTAAAACGAACAGCCGTTGTTCCGTACTGAAAATTAGGTAGCAATATTTTACCCCTCTTTCTCATTTTTTTACCATTGAAAGCGCTGTGAAATAAAGTTATTCTATATTATAGCATGTTATTTAATTAAATTTAATAAGCTTAACTAACTAAGCAAAATTTTACTTACTAGAGGAGGAATATTCATGTCAAAGATCACTTTTCTCGGGGCAGGAAGTACAGTTTTTGCTAAAAATGTCCTTGGAGATTGTATGATGGTCGATGCATTACAAGATTTTGAATTTGCCTTATTTGATATTGACCATGAGCGCTTAAAAGATTCTGAACGCATGTTGAAAAACATGAAGGAAAATTTAGGTTCAACAGTCAAAATTGTCGCTTATACAGATCGTAAAGAGGCATTACGAGGCGCTAAATATGTCATTAATGCTATCCAAGTTGGTGGTTATAAACCTAGTACGGTCATAGATTTTGAAGTACCTAAAAAATATGGATTACGACAAACGATTGGTGACACTGTAGGGATAGGTGGTATTTTTAGAAATTTAAGAACGATCCCTGTTATGTTGGATTTTGCTAGAGATATGGAAGAAGTTTGTCCTGATGCATGGTTTTTAAACTATACGAATCCAATGGCTGTCTTGACTGGCGTTATGCTTCGTTTTACAAATATTAAAACGGTTGGTTTATGCCATAGTGTTCAAATTTGTGCCGATCATTTATTAAGAGACCTTGGCATGCCAACAGACAATATTCAGTATAAAATTGCTGGGATCAACCACATGGCATGGTTGTTAGAAATTACTCGAAATGGTGAGGATCTGTATCCAGAAATTAAACGTCGGGCCAAAGAAAAACAAAAAACAAAGCACCATGACATGGTTCGTTACGAGTTAATGGATAAGTTTGGATACTATGTCACTGAATCTTCTGAGCATAATGCTGAATATCATCCTTACTTTATTAAGAGTAATTATCCAGAGTTAATTGAAAAATACAATATTCCTTTAGATGAATATCCACGTCGTTGTGTCGCACAAATTGAAGGTTGGAAGAGAATGCGTGAAGACCTTGTTAATAACAAGGAGATTACCCATGAGCGTACAAATGAATATGGTTCCTATATCATTGAAGCAATGGAAACAAACAAACCATTTAAAATCGGTGGTAATGTATTAAACACAGGTGGGTTAATTAGTAATTTACCAGAGAATGCATGTGTTGAAGTACCTTGTTTAGTTGATGCGAGTGGTGTGACACCAACATATGTCGGTCCTTTACCAGAACAGTTAGCAGCCCTCAATCGAACAAATATCAACACCCAGTTATTAACGATTGAAGCAGCTATGACTGGTAAGAAAGAACATATTTATCAAGCAGCTATGCTAGACCCACATACAGCGGCTGAGTTATCGATTGACGATATTGTCGCTTTATGCGATGATTTAATAGAAGCCCATGGCGATTGGTTGCCAAAGTTTGAATAATTATATGATCAGGAAATAACATAACATGATGATATGATTGGTGGGATAACCTTAGACTTCCTATCTATCAATATATCAATCTTTTTCAAAGTTAATTTGCAGAATTATTTTATTACATCATATATTCATCATTGAAAAGGAGAGAATTACAATGCAATTACAACAAGGTGTCAATCCATACTTACCGTCATGGGAGTACATACCTGATGGAGAACCATATGTATTTAATGATAGAGTCTATGTTTATGGTTCCCACGATCGTTTTAATGGACATGTATATTGTCTAAATGATTATGTTTGCTGGTCAGCTCCAGTCGATGATCTTGGCAACTGGCGTTATGAAGGCGTTATTTACAAGAAAACCGACGATCCGCTGAATCCGGATGGAAGTATGTGTCTCTATGCTCCAGACGTAACAGTTGGACCAGATGGAAGGTATTATTTGTACTATGTGTTAGATAAAGTGTCCGTAGTTTCGGTAGCGGTTTCTGACACACCAGCCGGGAAATATGAGTTCTATGGCTATGTTAAATATGAGGATGGCACGCGTCTTGGTGAAAGAGAAGGCGACCAACCACAATTTGACCCGGGTGTTTTGACCGAAGGAGATAAAACTTATCTATACACTGGTTTCTGTGCTGTTGGCGATAAGTCTAGAAAAGGAGCCATGGCTACTGTTTTAGGTCCAGATATGCTGACAATCATTGAAGAGCCTGTCTTTGTTTTACCAAGTGAGCCTTATGCTAAGGGGACAGGTTTTGAAGGTCATGAATTTTTTGAAGCCCCTTCCATTAGAAAAGTAGGGGATATGTATTATCTCATCTATTCTTCTGTTGTCATGCATGAACTTTGCTATGCAGTAAGTAAGTATCCAACAAAAGGCTTTGAATACAAAGGTGTGATCGTAAGTAATAACGATCTTCACATTGATACTTATAAGCCAGCAGATAAACCGATGTATTATGGCGGTAACAACCATGGAAGTATTGTCCAGATTAAGGATAAATGGTACATTTTCTACCATAGACATACAAATGGTTCAAACTTCTCCCGTCAAGGTTGTATGGAAGAAATTGAAGTGTTAAGTGATGGAACAATTCCACAAGTCGAAATGACTTCATGTGGTCCAAACGGTGGTCCATTAGTTGGACGTGGCGAGTATCCAGCATATATTGCTTGTAATCTATTTACGAAAGAAGAGCAAATGTATACAGGCGATTTATGGATGGATAGTCAATTCCCTAAGATTACCCAAGATGGAAAAGACGGCGATGAAGAACTAGGTTATATTGCCAATATGACTGATTCAGCTACAGCTGGATTCAAGTATTTTGATTGTAAAGATGTAAAGAAAGTGAAAATTAAAGTTAGAGGATATTGTAATGGTGCCTTTGAAGTGAAAACTTCATGGGATGGCGAAGCACTTGCTAGAATTCCAGTTAGATTTACTAACGTATGGACAGAGTATTCTGCAGACATCGATCTTCCAGATGGTGTACATGCATTGTACTTTACCTATACTGGTCCTGGTAGAGCTAGCCTTGCATCATTTACATTAGAATAAGAGATAATTTAGCCAATAAAAGTACTCACATGAACTACAACACATGCCTGTATTCATGTGAGTACTTTCGTATTTACATGCCCACAAAATCGCCTATTTACATACCATGTTTTATGAAAAAAGCTAGGGATGACCTATTCACCCTAATTGAGGGGTTACTTTCATAGAATTAAATTTAGTATTCGTTTGGGATCATAGATGTAACACTTTTTCATCAACTTAAATTTTGGTAGCGCTTACGATGTCGGGTTGTCATGTGACGATTGACATTGATCAGCTAAGAGATTTTCAGGAGGTTATTTTTAATGAGAAAACTAAAAAAATATCAATACACACCGCCCAAAAACGGCTTCCCGGAGTGGAATAATAATCCAGAGATTTTCGCATTAAATCGGATGGAAGCTCATGCGACCTTAATGCCATATGAAACAGTAGAAGAAGCCCTTAAGGGTGATCGTACAGCTTCAAGTTTTTACCAATCCCTAAATGGCACATGGAAATTTGCTTTTTCCGAAACACCTGATCAACGTATTCGTGATTTCTATAAAATAGATTATGATTGTCGTGATTGGGATGAAATTAAGGTACCATCCCATTGGCAATTACAAGGATATGATTATCCCCACTATACGAATGTTCGTTATCCATGGGATGAAAGAGAAAATATTAAACCACCCTTTGCACCAACGAAATATAATCCTGTTGGACAATATGTTCGAACATTTACGCTGAAAGATTCTTGGCAAGATCAACCTGTTTACATAAGTTTTCAAGGTGTTGAATCAGCCTTTTATGTGTGGGTAAATGGTGATTTTGTCGGCTATAGTGAAGATACATTTACCGCAGCTGAATTTGACATTACCCCATATCTTGTGGAAGGCGAAAATAAGGTAGCTGTTGAAGTATATCGCTGGTGTGATGCAAGTTGGTTAGAAGACCAAGACTTTTGGCGAATGAGTGGTATCTTTCGTGATGTTTATTTATATTCAACCCCACCTGTTCATGTATATGATTTCTTTGTAACGACAGATTTAGATGAAAAATATCAAGATGCAACATTACAAATCAAGGCTAAAGTCACCAATTATTATGAAGAAAATGTAGGATCCGTATCATTTCAAGCTATGCTATATGATCAAAACCATAACGAGGTGTTAGTGAAACCGATCGAAGCACAAGTTGATATTAATGATAAAAAGATGGTACAACTTGATGTGTCTACCTTAGTTGAAAATCCGTTAAAATGGAGTGCTGAGCATCCAAATCTATACACCCTCGTCATTAGCCTGCTAGATGATCAAGGAAATTTAGTAGAGACAGAAAGTTGTAAAGTTGGCTTTCGTAAATTTGAGATCAAAGATGGACTCATGATGATCAATGGCAAACGAATTGTCTTTAAAGGGGTAAATCGCCATGAGTTTACTGCTGAAAAAGGTAGAGCGGTTGATTATGAAGATATGGTGGCTGACATCAAGTTAATGAAAAAATTCAATATCAACGCTGTGAGAACATCTCACTATCCAAATCACCCATTATGGTACGAGTTATGTGATGAATACGGACTGTATGTCATCGATGAAGTGAATTTAGAAACCCATGGTACGTGGAGGTATGGTCAAAAGGAAGAAGAAGATACGATTCCGGGAAGTAAACCTGAATGGACAGCAAATGTACTAGATCGCTGTAATTCAATGTTCCAACGGGATAAAAACCATCCATCAATTGTCATTTGGTCCTTAGGAAATGAATCGTTTGGTGGCGATAATTTTCTAAAAATGCATCGCTTTTTCAAAGAAAATGACCCTACTCGACTCGTACATTATGAAGGTGTTACCCATTATCGGGCCTCAGATGCAGCTACAGATATCGAAACAACGATGTATACGAAACCACATTATGTGGAGATGTATGCGATCCAAGCAGAACATGCAGAAGAGCCGATGAAACCATATATTCTATGTGAATATAGTCATGCGATGGGCAATTCAAATGGAAATCTTTATAAGTACACGGAACTTTTTGATAAATATCCGATTCTTCAAGGTGGTTTTATTTGGGATTGGAAAGATCAAGCATTGTTATCAAAAACAGAAGATGGTACTGAGTATTTGGCATATGGTGGGGCCTTTGGTGAATCACCCCACGATGGCAATTTTAGTTGTGTTGGTCTCATATTCGCCGACGGACGCATAGCACCAAAATTATTCGAAGTCAAAAAGTGCTATCAAAATGTTGAGTTTGCAGCAGTTAATGTACTAGAAGGGATTATTGAAATAAAGAATAAGTTTTTATTTACGAATGTAAGTGACTATCAATTAAACTGGACGATTACTGAGAATGGCGCGGTCGTTGATCAAGGATCAAGTATAGTTGATGTTGCCCCCCTATCGACGAAGCAGGTGACACTAGATATCTCATTGCCAGAACCAAAAATGAATGCCGAGTATATTCTAACCGTTAGTTTAACAGAAAAACAAGATAGACGATGGGCCAATCAGGGGCATGAGATTGCTTTTGAACAATTTGTCTTACCTGTTGCAGCTGTTAAACAAGAAGAAATAACGAAAGTACGTACTCCAATGACCGTTGATGATCAAGATGATCAGCTAACAATTACTGGGAAAGATTATCATATTGCCTTTGATAAACAAACTGGAAACTTAGTATCATATGAGTATTCTGGCGTTGAACTAATTAATGACGCACCACGACCTCATTTTTGGCGGGCAACGATTGATAATGATCGGGGAAATAAACTTGATCAGCGCAGTGCTACTTGGCGTCAAGCAAGTAAACAACGGGAACTGAAGGCTTTTTCATACGAAGTTGATGATCAATCCGTATTGGTTAAAGTGCTTTACCAAATACCAACGACAAATACATCTTTATGTCAGATTGAATATGTAGTAGAACATGATGGTTCCGTTCAGGTTACCCAACAACTTACACCTGGTGATAACTTACCGGAAATTCCTGAAGTAGGGATGCTCTTGTCCATGAAAAGTTCATTTTATAACATTTCATGGTATGGAAGAGGACCCCATGAAAATTATTGGGATCGTAAAAAAGGTGCCAAAATTGGTGTCTATGAGGGTACAGTGCAAGGTCAATATGTCCCCTATTCACGACCTCAAGAATGTGGGAATAAAACAGATGTTAGGTGGTTTAGGATTACGAATGATGATGGCATCGGCTTGGAGATTATCGGTGAACCAGTCATTGAAGTGAATGCTTTACCATATACGCCTTTTGAGTTAGAAAAATATGATTATCCACATCAATTACCGAATAGCGAACGATCTGTTATACGGATCAATTATAAGCAAATGGGTGTTGGTGGTGACGATAGTTGGGGTGCTAAAGTCCATCCTGAATATACGCTGTTTGCTAATCGATTCTACAGTTACTCATTTAAGCTTAAAGGTATTAATCAAGTTCAATAGTAGATATAAGCGAGCTTCATTCTCAAAGAGGATGTAAGCTCGCGTTGCTTAAATCATATTTCATCTTCATGGATCCCTTAATCATAGAAGTAACCGATTTGCCATATTGTTACATAAAGGGACAAGAATAAAATGAATAGACAACCTTAACAGCTTGATGATACAATTTTGTTAATGAACATTTGAAATGATTTGAATATTGGATAAGGAAGGTCATATGATGGATAAGGTAGCGTTGCAATTATACTCTCTTAAGGACGCCATGGCATCAGATCTCATCAAGACGATCAAAAAAGTTGCCCAAATAGGTTATACAGCTGTTCAGTTTGCTGGATTTAACGATATTGCAGCGAAAGAGGTAAAAGATACGTTGCGTAGCTTGGGTTTAAAACCTGCAGGTGCTCATGTGTCAATTGATTATTTACGTGATCAATTGGATGACGTGTTGATTTATCATGACATGATTGAGAACGATTACATCATTGTGCCATGGATACCAGAAACGATGCGTTCAACTGTTGATGATTATTTAAGAACAGCTGAATTACTTGATAAGATCGGCCACCACCTTCATTTAAGAGGTTTTAAGCTTGGTTATCATAATCATGATTTTGAATTCACAACCTTTGGTGATAAAACTGGTTTAGAAATTATTTTAGATCATACGGATCCAACCCATTTACACCTTGAACTGGATTGTTATTGGGGTGCCTATAAAAAGATGGATCCTCTTGCATTCATTGATCGATATGCTGATCGTTGTTTGTCATTACATATTAAAGATCTAAAAGAAGGCGATGGATCTTCAGCCATTTCTACTGAACTTGGGCGGGGCATATTACCTTTAAAGGATTATGTGGAAAAAGGAAAGGAAGTAAATGTACGTTGGTTAGTCGTAGAACAAGAGCACTTTGAACAGGATCCATTTACAAGCGCTGAGGATAATTTACAAGTCATGAAAAAGTTAATGAGCTAACCCATCTTAGTAATTCAATGTTTATAACCGGATGTTAACCACTCTGGTAAATATAATCAATGTAGAGGAGTTGAGGACGATGTCGAAGTTAAAAGTAGCTGTTATTGGGTGTGGAAGTATTGCTAAACACCGACATTTACCCGAGTTTGCAGCCAACAATCACGTTGAGATCGTCGCTGTCTGTGATATTGTTGAAGAGCGGGCCCAGGCAACAGCTGACCAGTATGATGCCAAAGCATATACCAACTATAAAGACGTGATTGCTGATGAACAGATTGATGTTGTAAGTGTTTGCTTACCGAATTACCTTCATGCACCCGTATCAATAGCTGCCTTACGTGCTGGAAAACATGTGCTATGTGAAAAGCCAATGGCAACATCTCGCCAAGAAGCAGAACAAATGATTGAAGCCGCAAATAAGAGCGGGAAAAAATTAATGATTGCCCATAATCAGCGTTTTGTATCCTCCCATCAAAAGGCAAGGGCACTGATAGAAAGTGGCGAGCTCGGTAAAATATATAGTTTCAGAACAGCCTTTGGTCATGATGGACCTGAAAGTTGGAGTATTGATGGCCGAGATAGTTGGTTCTTCAATAAACAAGAAGCCTTTATTGGCGCAATGGGTGATTTAGGCGTTCATAAAACAGATCTAATTCGTTACTTACTCGGTGAAGAAATCACCGAAGTGGCTGGGTTTGTAGAGACAAGTGCCAAAGGGGACACCGATGTTGATGATAATGCAGTATGTATTTTAAAAACCAAGTCAGGTATCATCGGTACATTAGCCGCTAGTTGGTCATATAACGCTGGACAAGATAACTCTACAGTCATTTATGGTGAAAAAGCTACTCTCCGACTAGAAGATGATCCTCAATACTCATTAATCGTCCAATACACGAATGGTGAAGTTGTCAACTATGAATTGGATGCTATCCAAACGAATGAAGAAGGCGGTCAAACAACATCCCATGTCATTGATCACTTCGTTCAGGCAATTTTGAATAATACGGAAGTACCAATTACAGGTGAAGAAGGATTGAAGTCTTTAGCTGTAGTGTTAGCCGCTTTAGAATCTCATCGACATAAAACAATTGTCAATATTGAATCCAAATGAAGCTGTCAGCTTAGGCGATTCAAATCGCCTCAAAATAAATAATAGGGGGATATTCAATGAAACTAGGTGTTTTCACAGTATTGTTTTCTGAAAAGTCATTTGATGAGATGTTGGATTATGTTAAAAATGCCGGGCTTGATATGGTGGAAATTGCGACAGGAGGTTATCCAGGAAATGCCCATTGTGATGTAGATGCCTTATTAGCAAGCGAAGATAAACGTAAGGAATTCCTCGACAAAGTACACTCCCGTGGCCTTGAAATTAGTGCATTTAGTTGTCACGGTAACCCGATCTCACCCGATGCAGCCTTTGCCAAGGAGTGTGATGAGACGCTTCGCAAGACTATCAAATTAGCTAATCTACTTGATGTTCCAGTTGTAAATACCTTCTCTGGTACACCCGGTGATCAGGAAGGAGCAAAATATTCAAACTGGCCGGTAACCCCATGGCCACCCGAGTATAGTGATCTATTAAAGTGGCAGTGGGAAGAGAAACTTATCCCATATTGGAAGGAAATTGGTCAGTTGGCAGAGGAAAACAATGTAAAAATAGGTTTAGAACTTCACGGAGGGTTTTTAGTTCATACCCCTTATACGATGCTTAAATTGCGCGAAGCTACTTCACCAGCAATCGGTGCTAATCTCGACCCTAGCCATTTATGGTGGCAAGGCATTGATCCGGTAGCCGCGATCAAAATTTTAGGTAAGGCAGATGCCATCCATCATTTCCATGCGAAGGATACGTATATTGATCAAGATAATGTTAATATGTATGGGCTTATAGATATGCAACCATATAGTGAAGTCCAGACCCGTGCTTGGACCTTCCGCTCAGTAGGATGTGGTCATAGTATTCAAGAATGGTCAGATATGATAAGTGCCTTACGTATTTATGGCTATGATTACGTTGTGAGTATTGAACATGAAGATCCGTTAATGTCCATCGAGGAAGGATTTATGCGAGCAGTGAAGAATTTACAATCAGTCTTAATTAAAGAGCAGCCTGCAGATATGTGGTGGGCCTAAGCAAAAGATGCTGTAGTAGATCCAATGCTACTACAGCATTTTTTTGTCAGTAATAAATGATATTATGATACTATTGTGTAAGAATAAATTTATCTAGATGTGATAGCATGATAGTTATTGAGGATTACGGATCAATAGTAACGAGGGGAAATTACATTGGGCAGTAAAAGTTTTTATCTAGCAAACCAGCGTCATCACTATTATGCAGAGATTGTTGCTTACTATTATAAAGAGTGGCAAAATTTTCATATGCCATTTCATCGACACGAAGCGATTGAAATCATGTATGTCATCTCAGGTGAGTGCAGTGTAGCCTTTAAAAATGAAGTCATTGTCATGAAGAAAGGCCAGTTTATTTTTATTGATAGCGATGTTTTACATCGATTGATAGTAGATGGGGATCAATCGTGTCGAATGTTAAACATCGAGTTTGTGTTAACGGATAAAGATGGATTATATCCTTCGATCAAAGAGTTGGCGATGGAAAATAATGATTTAGCGGCATTACTTCAAGCTCAAAAACCATATTTTATGCTCAGAGATACGGAAGGGATGTACTATGCCTTAAAATCCCTCGTCTTGGAGTTAAGTGATCAGCAGACAGGAAAAAGTGAAACGCTTATCCATGTTTTGCTTTCTCAAGTACTTCTATTAATTGCTCGTTTAGCCCGCTCGGCTAAAGAAAGAGCACCGCAAGCTACAGATATGTATATCAAAAAAATTATTGAGTATATTCATCATAATTACGATCGGCCACTTCATGTGGCGGACCTTGCTGAACTAGTGTTCCTACACCCTAGCTATTTACATCGGATTTTTAAGGAAAGCATGAATTGCACCTTAATGGAATATATTACTGAGGTGAGGATTGAAAAGGCAAAAATGTTATTAGCTAAAACGGATATTCCCATTACCGACATATCTGATTTTATTGGTTTGAATAGCCGGCAGTATTTTAGTTATTTATTTAAAAAACATACTGGGGAAACTCCACAAAGTTATCGGAAAAAGTCGATAGAAAATACATAGTTTTTGCTGATCAGTATTGATTTGCGTTTTAGGCAAACCATCCTGTTTGTTGAATGAAAAAGTTAGAAAATCTTACATTTGGTAACCGATAAGTAATAAAATCGATAACGTGTTACTACCTCCTTTGCTATACTGAAGTTAGTAGAAGGAGGTTATTTTTTATGTCATTTAAAGTAACATTTATCGGAGCAGGAAGTATTGGTTTTACCCGTTCATTGTTAAGGGATTTATTATCCGTACCAGAATTTCATAACATCGATGTAGCGTTTACGGATATTAATGAACGCAATTTAGACATGGTAACCCAACTATGTCAACGGGATATTGATGAAAATGGTTTAGATATCACCATTCAAGCGACAACGGATCGTCGGGCAGCATTAAAAGATGCTAAATATATTTTTAATGTTGTTCGTATCGGTGGATTGGAAGCGTTTAAAACCGATATTGAAATCCCGTTAAAATATGGTGTTGACCAATGTGTTGGTGATACACTATGTGCTGGGGGCATTATGTACGGGCAACGGGGCATTGCCGAGATGCTCAATATTTGTAAAGATATTCGTGAAGTAGCCCATGAAGATTGTCTACTCTTAAATTATGCGAATCCAATGGCAATGCTAACCTGGGCTTGTAATAAATATGGTGGTGTAAGAACAATTGGACTATGTCATGGCGTTCAGCATGGTCACCAACAAATAGCTAACGTCTTTGGCTTAGAAAAAGACGAAGTAGATATTATTTGTGCTGGTATTAACCACCAAACATGGTATATTCAAATCAAACATAAAGGTGAAGACTTAACAGGCAAATTATTAGAGGCCTTTGAGAAACATCCTGAGTATTCTAAAACAGAAAAAGTACGGATCGATATGCTCAGAAGATTTGGTTATTATAGTACCGAGTCAAATGGTCATTTAAGTGAATATGTACCATGGTATCGGAAAAATCCCGATGAAATCCATGATTGGATTGATTTAGGTGTTTGGATCAATGGTGAAACAGGTGGATATTTACGGGTTTGCACAGAGGGACGAAATTGGTTTGAAACTGATTTTCCAAACTGGTTAAAGGACCCAGCATTAGAATATAAGCCAGAAAACCGCAGTGAAGAGCATGGTTCCTATATCGTAGAAGGTCTGGAAACAGGTCGCATTTATCGCGGACACTTTAATGTTGTTAATAATGGTGTCATTACGAATTTACCTGATGATGCTGTTATTGAAGCTCCGGGTTATGTCGATGCCAATGGGATCCATATGCCAGTTGTTGGTGATTTACCACTTGGTTGTGCAGCGGTCTGTAATGCCAGTATTTCCGTTCAGCGCTTAGCTGTTGAAGCTGCCGTTACTGGTGACGACCAATTACTACGTCAAGCAATGATGATGGATCCACTTGTTGGTGCTGTATGTAATCCGAATGAAATTTGGCAAATGGTTGATGAAATGCTAGTTGCCCAAAGTAAATGGTTACCTCAATATAAAGAAGCAATTGAAAAAGCTAAATATCGTCTAGAAAACGAAGAGTTGATTCCTACGAAGGATTATCAAGGAGCAGCTCGCTTACCAGTTAAATCTGTTGAAGAAATGGCACAAGACAGAGAAAAGGCAAATCAAAATGCTGGGGAAGCAGATAAGGCAAAAGAACGTCCAGCTGCAAGTAAGTAACCAACATTGATCAGCGGTAATAATGATCAACATCAACATATATAAGTATAGATAGAAGCGAAGCCCATAGTCTCAACGACTATGGGCTTCGCTTTGTTTTATCATAGATTTATTTACTTTTATTCGAATGGTAAAACGGATGGTTCAAACCGTTCAGTTTTTTCGTAAGTGCTTGTCATTTCATAAAAAGTACCACTCGTTGATGAGGTATGGAAACCAAGTATGGACTCAAGCACATGATAGGCAAGTTCGCCATTTGCTCGGTGTTTTTCTTGATTTAAGATGGCATAAGCCATGTCAGCAACACCCAGTCCCCGCATATTCCCTGAAAAATCTTGCGGAGCAGGGATTTCTGTAAAATGGAATGTATCCTTTTTACGAATTTTCACCGTACCACCAAATGTGTTAGGATCAGGAAGAATGAGTGTTCCTTCACTACCATAAATCTCAATTGGTGGTAGGGAAGAACCACCAAAGGCATCAAAGCTTGTCGTGATCGTACCGACTGCTCCGGACGCAAAATCAATGATCCCTGTTATATGTGTCGGTGTTTCGACTTTTACTTTCGTTCCAGCAAACGGTTCACTTAAAATCGTCCGTTCTGGATAAGTAATCCTCGTTAAGCCTGATAGTCTTTTAATAGGACCAAGGATAGCGATTAGTGCAGTTAAATAGTATGGTCCCATATCAAACATTGGTCCGCCACCTTTTTTATAATAAAAGGCTGGATTTGGATGCCAATGTTCATGACCTCTACCGATCATAAAGGCTGAAGCGCCAATAGGCGTACCAATTTCCCCATCTTCAATTAAGCGTATCGCTGTCTGGATGCCTGCCCCTAAAAATGTATCAGGGGCACTACCGACAAGTAGATTTTTTTCCTTAGCCTTCTGCAGGATTTGCGTTCCTTCTTCTAAGCTAACGGCTAATGGTTTTTCTACATAAACATGCTTATTTGCTTCAAGGGCACGAAGGCAAATTTCTGCATGGGCCTCCGGAATCGTTAAATTAATAATTAAATCAATTTCATCATCTTCAAACATTTGATCGACTGTGTAGACTTTAGGAATATTAAATCTTTCTGCTTGTGAGCGAGCTTTATCCATATCTAAATCTGCACAGGCTTGCAATGTAAGATGTTTAAAACGTGGTATATTTTCCATATAAATTGAACTGATATTTCCACAACCAATAATGCCGATATTTATCTTTTTCATGCTGCTCCCCCATTATTCAATTAGCTATCGCCCATACCTGTATAGCTTGACATATCAGGTAGTTTAACATCTTTATATAATGTTTTACCTTCTGCACTCCACAAGAATCCTCTTCTCATAATTTCAGTTACCTCAGGCATGGCAACAATATTTGCTTGGTGTCCTAATGAACTATAAAATACACGTCCTACGCCCCAACGTTTTGTCCAAACAACAGGCATGTCAACGGCTTTATTTAACATATGTGGTCCATCAACGGTAGGAAATCTAGTTGTGGCTAGTACTTCCACCGCCGGATCAACATGTAAGTAATATTGTTCACTGACAACCTTAAAGTCTTCAATCCCTTCAAGTAATGGACTTGAAGAATGTTTTACGTTAACCATGTATTCCACGCCATCGTTTCCTGGGTGAGCGACCCAATTACCACCAGTCATGAACTGCCAGTCAACATCGTAACGGAATGAGTCACACATACCACCATGGCAGCCTGCTAGACCAACTCCACTCATGACAGCAGCTGAAATATTCTTGACATACTTGTTTTTAATATTACCCATTGTCCAATGGGGAACGATTAAGTCCAATGACTTTAAATATTCTACATCAGCATATACTTCTAACGTATCAGACAATTCTACTTCAAAATTTTCTTTTGTTAAAATGTCATTGAAAATTTCAGCAACCTCTTTAGGCTGATGACCATCCCATCCGCCATATACAATTAATGCTTTTTTCTTCATTTAATCTAGCACTCCTTTTGTGTCTTTTACTATCCTGCCAAACTATTATTCTTATAAATCATTAACATTGATCCATTGGCGTTCAGCTATAGAAACATCTACAGCTTCTAAAACTTGCTGGCACTTAACACCATCAGCAAAGTTTGGAATCGGTTGACGATCTTCACGAATAGCATCCATGAATTCGACAAATGCATGGGTAAATGTATGTTCATAACCAATTGGATGTCCAGTTGGCCACCATGCCTCTGAAAATGCATGGGCATCGTCTGTAGCTAATACCCGTCTAAAACCTTGTACATCCTCATCATCGTCAGTAAAGTAAACTTGTAATTCGTTCATGCGTTCAAAATCAAAGATCACACTACCTTTACTACCATTGATTTCGAATGAGTTTGTACTACGATGACCCGTAGCAAAACGTGTTGCTTCAAAACTTCCTAATGCGCCATTCTCGAAGCGAGTTAGGAATAGAGTCGCATCGTCAACAGTAACCGGACCTTTTTCAGTCGCTGAACTTGATGTTGCCGATAATCCAGTCATTTCCTCTGGTAGCGGTCTTTCTTTAATAAACGTTTCGTTCATGCCGATTACTTCAGTCATATCACCGATGAGATAATGAGCTAGGTCAATGAGATGGGCACCTAAGTCACCATGGGATCCAGATCCTGCTACTTCTTTTTGAAGTCTCCAAACGAGAGGGAAGTCAGGATCAATAATCCAGTCTTGTAAAAACCAAGCACGAAAATGATAAATGTCACCGAGACGGCCTTCATCAATTAATTTTTTAGCAAGCATTACAGCTGGAGTAAAGCGATAGTTAAAGCCAACCATATGCTTGATGCCTGACTTTTCAGCTGCTTCTAACATGTCACGGGCATCTTGTAGAGTTAAGGCAAGTGGCTTTTCACAATAAACATGCTTACCAGCTTCTGCAGCGGCAATGGCAATGTCTTTATGGACATTACTTGGTGCGTTAATATCAATTAAACCAATATCATCACGGGCTACGAGCTCTTCCCAATTGGTTATATATTCTTCCCAACCAAATTGAGTAGCTGCTTCGGCAACAGCTTCTGTATTACGGCCACAGATAGCTTTCATAACAGGCTTCATACGATCTGGAAAAAACATCGGTAATGCACGATAAGCATTACTATGGGCTTTACCCATAAACTTATAACCAATCATACCTACATTAATTGAATCCATTCAAATCCACTCCTTTTATGAGATTATACGTTTTCAATTTTTTGAAAACACATCCTGTATGCGCATACATTGGTGCTAAATTTAAAGCAGGTGAATGTTGAGTATGTATTCATAACGATAGCTAGTTAAATAAATTAAGTTATTAATATGTATGCGGATTCATTTTCTCAAATTTGTATACCTATGTCAATACATTAAACTGGCTTACTTCGTTAAAAAAACCTTTATAGCATTGTATATATAGTCTATGGTGAAAAATATAAATTCAACAAAAATATTTTTCATAACGATTGCTGATAATAATACAGCCAACTGGTACGAACAAGTGTGTGTTGATCATTTATGATAAGTTTATGATAAAATACGACAAATCTCTTGCTTCTTCGCTGTTAAAATAAATGACTAGGAATTACCTTTGGTAACTGCCTTCATAAGGCGTTAGCCTTTAATGAAGTTGGCTGAAGATAAGTTGTAACAATTACGTATATGATCGACAAAAATACAGACAGGTAACTATTACGGGTAAGACGGTAAGGGGGTCTTAATTATTCAGATCCCGTGACCAACGAATATCCTAGCACGTTATGTGTGCTAGGATATTTTCTTAAATCCATTAAAAGGTGTTGGTGATTGAGGACGTGCCCGTAAAAGCAACTGTCTGTCATATAATGTCAAGGTTATTGATTTGTTCCAAACATATACATGATCCAATGTATGGATGAAATGTATAAGATTATGTACCAAGATGTTAAACATACGATGATTGTTTATTGGTTAACTTAATTTAAATGCTTTAATCTCGTCATTTAATTGTTCAGCAAGTTTTGCTAATTCGTTGGCGCTATTTGATACTTCATCCATTGCACTAGACGTTTCTTGAATGGTTGCTGCAGCTTGTTCAACCCCAGCAGCTGATTCTTCAGAAACAGAGGCAATATCTTGGATCAATGTATTCATATGATCACTACGATTGGCAATGTTTTGTAAATTTTTCGAGATTGAAACAATTTTTTCGCTCATATCAGCTATGGAGTTATCAATGGAAACAAAATTATCACCAGTTCTGACAATTTGTTCTGTTCCCTCTTTTACTTCTTCATAACCACTATTTAATGAGTTAACCACTTGATTTGTTTCATTACGAATCGTCGTAACGATTCCAGTAATCTCTGTAACTGAAGTAGTAACTTGTTCTGATAGCTTTCTCACTTCGTCAGCTACGACAGCAAATCCCCGACCATGTTCACCGGCGCGGGCTGCTTCAATAGCAGCATTTAATGATAATAAGTTTGTTTGATCAGCAATATCTTTTATAACTTGTACTAAGTGAGATATTTCATGGGATTGCTTATCAAGACCTTGAACTTGACTAACTGCTTGGGAAACAATGTTATCAATTCGTTTCATTTGTTCAACAGATTTATTCATTAAGGCAGTTCCTTCAGCAGTTAATGTTCGTACTTGGTTTGAATTTTCCGCAATTAAGTTACCTTCTTGTTCTGATTGTCTCACTACTTTTACAAAATCACTCATATTTTCAGATAAGTCAGTAGCACTGATCGCTTGTGATTCTGTTCCTGATGACAACTCTTGCATTGTGGAGGAAATTTGGTCTGCCCCTTCATTCACTTCATGGGCTGATTGGGTCAATTCTTCACTTCTAGATGTAACAGATTGGGAAGCATCGGCGACCTTTAACACAATATTACGAATTCCTTCTTTCATCTGATTAATGGCATTGGCTAATTGGCCTATTTCATCTTTACCTTCATAATCTAGATTCTCAGTAACTAAATTACCGTTGGCAACGTCGGTAGTGATATTAACTACTTTCCGTAATTCAGTAGAAATGGTTCGGCTAATTAACACCATCACTAAAATACCGAGAGAAATAGCAATGAGATTCGCAAAAATTAGCACCACAATACTGCCTCTCATACTCATGTTAGCGTTTTCAACAGCGGCAGACTGTTCCTCATGGGCAATGGCGATTAAACGGTCGACTAATTCAACTGTTGATTCTGTAACGGTATTTGCTTGATCACGTAAAGAAGTGAGTAAATCAAGTTGACCGCTGTCAAAAACGAGCATTATTTTGTTTAAAAAGATATCGTCAATCGTACGATTGTTGGCAACAATTTGATTAAATAGGGCTTGTTGTTGTTCGGTAACTAATTCAGTCTCCAATTTATCTTGAATTTCAATAAATTGCTCACTGAGGGCCTCATATTCATCCAAGTACTTTTGATCTTGGTTAATAATATAATCAGCGATTTGAACATCTTTAGTTTGGATAAATAAAGCAAGCTGGGCAATTTCATTTGAGCGAATACTTTCTTCTTCAATTAATTGAATATCACTTTCTGCCCTTGATAACTGAAAGTAAACAATCGTTCCCGCAACCAGGAATAAGATAGCAGCTAAAGAAAAAGACACTAAATATTTTTTACCAATACTAATATTTTGCCAATTAATGTATTTTTGAATGATGCCAAGAAAATTAAATTTCTTCTTCTTATTTGGCGCTTTTTTCTGTTTGTCTTTTTTCACGTGACGCTTCCTCCTTCTCATACACTTTGTTTGTTATATCGACAAATTTAGCATAAATCTTAAGGCCTAGGACATGTTTTGTATGATTTGATAGAATGGTAAAAAAGATGTTGGATAAGAGCGATTATTGGAGAAATATGTATAGTACAAAATTTGCTAAAAATTCCAAAAAAGTTACACTATACCATTACAATACTAGTTTTATGTAAAATAAGCAATATCTACTAGGAGAAAAGGCTAGTTAAAAAATATTAAATACAATAAAAAAACCGACGTGACTATGTGAGGTCACATCGGTTTTAATAGATAATTTATCTATCTTATTCTTCAGTTGGGCGGTATACAAAGTAGTCAAAGTCCGCGTGACGGTTTTGACCAGAAGTATCTTGACATTGCATACCAACAAACGCTCCAGTAAAGAATCCGCCACCTCTAATATAGTCATCAGAGAGCTTGTAAGATTCGAACTCAAGAGGAATCACTTGCCAGTTCTCGCCATCGAATGAATATGAATACTGGTAAGTGTGAGTTTTCACTTCAACACGTAAATAGACATATTCTACATCTTCTGGAATGACAATTTCCTTGCCTTGTAACGGCTGTGCGAAAGTAAAGTTATCGCAAGTTGTAATATCAAGGATACGGCCTTTCTCTTCATGCCAAGTAATTTGTAATGCTGTCCAGTTTTCCGTATTGTAGTAATTTACTAGTCCTGCAGCTTGTTGGAATGTATCTGGATTAAAGGCAACTTTTGTTTCTGCTACAAAGTTAAAGTGCTGCCAACGTCTAGCTACAAATGCTTGGGTGAATTTGGATGTTAGTGATTCTCTTCCATATAGACGTAAATGACCAGGATTATCTGTTAATGATAAGATGTCTTCCCCGAGTGGAATTCTCAGCGTTTGGAAATGTAAGTTTAATTCATCTTTATCAAAATCGTCTTTTTCATCATAATCTGGTGCCCATTTAACTTCTTCAATATCTGGACCTTCAATTTCTAGTGAAGGTGTGTTTCCACCAACAACATATGGCCAGCCATCTTTCCACTCAAGTCTTTGAATGGCTGTTTCTCTACCAAGTGGACAGTAACCACGTGGATCTAATAGAGGATCATGCTCTGTCTTAGGTAGTGGTCTGCCTGTTAAGTGGAAGAGGAACCATTCATTTGTATGTGTTTGAACGATGGACGCATGACCAGCTTTTTGTAATGGATTTCGTGGCTCATGGAATGAAGTAATTAATGGGTTTTCTGGATGTACTTCATATGGTCCCCATAAATCCTTGGAACGTGCGATTGTTGCAGCGTGGTCATATTTTGTACCACCTTCAGCAGTTAAGAGATAGTAGTAGCCATCAATTTTATAAATATGTGGAGCTTCAGTTAACTTAATATCTGTTCCTTTAAAGATGATTTCTTGTTTACCAACTAATTTTTGTTGTTCAGGATCATATTCTTGGAGAACAATACCATAGAAATTATGGTGGCCAACACGATGATCCCAATACATATTAGCTAAATACTTTCTACCATCATCATCATGGAATAAGGATGGATCAAAACCAGAACTATTTAAGTAAATTCTTTCAGACCATTCACCATCAATTGTATCGCAAGTGACGAGATAGTTATGACAATCTTTCCACTGACCATCAGTAACTTTTACATCAGTATAAATGAGCCAGAACTTCCCATCAGCATATGAAAGTTGTGGTGCCCAAATACCACCAGAGTTTGGGTTACCCAACATGTTTAACTGGCTTAAGCGATTAAGCGGTCTTGAGACGAGACGCCAGTTTTTCAAGTCTTTAGAATGGTAAATGCCAACACCTGGATACCATTCAAAGGTAGAAACTGCAATATAATAGTCTTCGCCAACACGGCAAACACTTGGGTCAGGATTGAATCCTGTTAAAATAGGGTTACGTATAGTTGCCATATTCATCCACCTTTACTATTAATGATATGATGTTACGCGCTTTCACAAGAAAGCAAATAACTAAGGGTAAATTAATTATTCGTTTGTTTAACTAACGAATTAAGTTATTAAAAAAAATAGTCATTTACCCTTTACCTATTTATAATAGTACATGATAAAGGAAAAATAGTAAAATAGATTACTGTTTATAAAAGAAAACACCGCCTTTTTAGATATCGCAAGCAAGGGCATGGTGGAGGAGAAAGTTAAAGGAGTTGAAAAGGGTGCCAAAAGAAAAGCGACGACATTTATATGAGTTATTAGGTGATTTACCGTCAAGATCAGAAACGATTTTAAGTAAGCGCATACAGTTAGTGCAGACTGAACACTATATTCTCGAAGAATTAACAATAACTTTTGATGGGGTAAACTGGACCTCAGCATATTTTGTGAAACCAGTAGATCAGCGTGGCCCATTTAAAACAGTACTATTTAACCATTCCCATGGGGGAAATTATGACCTCGGTAAAGATGAATTAATACATGGAAACGTATATTTACAATCACCCCCTTACGCTGAAGAATTAACGAAAATGGGTTATGCAGCCTTTTGTTTTGATGCCTGGGGATTTGGAAGTCGTAATGACCGAACTGAAGGCGAACTATTCAAGGAAATGATTTGGAAAGGCGAAGTATTATGGGGAAAAATGGTTTATGATAGTCTCCGCGCAGTTGATTATTTAATATCAAGACCTGATGTAGATTCCGATCATATTGGAACGTTAGGTATGTCAATGGGTGCTGTTATGGCTTGGTGGCTGTCGGCTCTAGAACCGAGGATTAAAGTATGTATTGATATATGTGGGATGGTCGAATTTAATGCATTAATCGAGAGCGGAAATCTTGACTACCATGGCATATATTTTTATGTACCAAATTTATTAAAACACTTTACAACTGCTGAAATAAATAGTCTTATTGCCCCAAGACCCCATTTGTCCTTAGTGGGCAATCATGATGATTTAACACCTAGAAAAGGATTGAACCTTGTCGAAAAGGAATTAACAAAAGTATATCAAGAACTCAATCATGAAAATGCTTGGAAGATGGTCCGTTCAGATTTAGGCCATGAAGAAACAAAAGAAATGAGAAGAGAAGTCAAAGCATTTTTAAAACAGTGGTTATAGACTAAGATTTATTGTAAACGCTTAATATTATTTGAATAACTATGAAAATATCTCTATAATCAAAATTAACTACCATACTAGTGGGCATGTTAGAGAAATGAGGTGAAAAAAATATATTTACAACATCGAACTCAAGAAGCAAAAGGTTCAGCAAGAGATTTCGTCTATGACACGCTGAAAGAACAAATCATTAGTTTAGAATTAAAGCCAAATGTCAAAATATCTGAACAAGATATTGCCGATGAATTAAATGTAAGTAGAACACCAGTGAGGGAAGCTTTTTTAAAATTATCCCAAGAAAATTTACTTACCGTTTATCCCCAAAAGGGAACGATCGTTTCTAAAATTGACTTAGAACTTGTCGAAGAAGGTAGGTTTGTGCGTGAGAAAATAGAAAGCGCTATCGTCAAGGAGGCTTGTGAAACATTTGGTGAAGAACAATTGTTTCAATTAGAGTCGAATTTGACGATGCAAACATTATGTTTGGAAAAAGGGTCCTACCACCGACTTTTTACATTAGATGATGAGTTCCATCAATTGTTATTTGCCGGTTGTAATAAGTTACGGACTTGGCGAATGATCAGAAATATGAATAGTCATTTTGATCGTTTAAGAATGCTCAGATTAGCCTCTAATCCGGACTGGAATGTAGTTGTTTCACAACATAAGGAAATATATAAATTTATTGCTCAAAAAGAAGCAAAGCAAGCAGAAAATCTAATCATTGAACATTTAAATTTAGTAAACTATGAAAAAGAAGATTTACGTATTCATTATCCAAATTATTTTAAATAAATATAGTGGAATCTTGATGGAGGGGAAAAAGCAAAGATGAGTCATCAGCCATTTAGTTATCAACCTTTAGCTAATCATCAAAGATATCGGGCCTGGTTGCAATATCGTCCCATTGAAAATCAGGATATATTAGATTCATATAAAGGTTATGCTTCATCTATCTATGTAGCAACAAAATCCTCGATAACCAAGTCTGCTACCGATGAATTAACAAATGCCTTACATACGATGATCGGTGTTTCACCTAAGGTAGTTGAAAACATCACCGATCAATCAACGATCATTTTAGGCCAATATAAAGATCTACCTATTGAGGAATTTGGACTCAATATAGAGACATTTGCCGACTTAAATCAGGATAGTTATGTGTTAAAAACCGTGGAATATCAAGATGAAAAAAAGATTATTATAGTTGGTAAAACAGATCGTGGCGTACTTTATGGTAGCTTTCATTTATTAAGATTACTGCAAAGTAACGCAGCTATTGATGGATTAAATATAACGGAAGTTCCTCGGAATCAATTACGCATGATTAACCAGTGGGATAATATCGATGGATCGATTGAACGAGGATATGCTGGAAAATCGATATTTTATCAGAATAATGATATTACCGACAATATGGACCGCATTAGAGATTATGCGAGATTGCTAGCTTCAGTAGGGATTAATGCGATCTCAATTAATAATGTGAATGTTTGGGAAGTCGAAACATATTTAATTACCGAGAAATTTTTACCGAAAGTTGCTCAGATTGCTGATATTTTCCGCGATTACGGAATTAAACTATTTTTATGCATTAACTATGCCAGCCCGATTGAGTTAGGTAAGCTAGATACGGCTGATCCACTGGATGAAAATGTTCGTGAGTGGTGGAAAGACAAAGTAGCCGAAATCTATGATTATATACCTGACTTCGGTGGTTTTGTCGTAAAAGCTGACTCAGAGCATCGTCCAGGTCCATTTTCTTATGATCGTGACCATGCTGATGGTGCGAATGTGTTGGCAGAAGCCTTAAAGCCATATGATGGTTTAGTTATTTGGCGTTGTTTTGTTTACAATTGTCTACAAGACTGGCGAGATCGTAGTACGGACCGTGCCCGGGCAGCCTATGACAATTTCAAACCATTAGATGGTCAGTTTTTAGATAATGTCATTTTACAAATAAAAAATGGTCCAATGGACTTCCAAGTTAGAGAACCTGTTTCACCATTATTTGGTGCGATGCCAAAAACGAATCAAATGTTGGAGTTACAAGTGACCCAGGAATATACTGGTCAACAAATTGATGTTTGCTATCTCGTGCCCCAATGGAAGGAAATACTAGATTTTGATACTTATGCAAATGGTCCAGGGACACCCGTAAAATCTATTGTTGATGGTTCCCAATTTCAATATAAACATAGCGGTATCGTCGCTGTATCTAATATTGGTGATGATGAAAATTGGACCGGTCATACGCTTGCCCAAGCGAATTTATATGGATATGGTCGGCTAACGTGGAATCCTGATTTAGCAACGGAAGAGATTACGAGAGAGTGGATTCAAGCGACCTTTGGCCATGATCAAGAAGTCATGGAACATGTGACGTTTATTTTACACAATTCTTGGCGCACGTATGAAAATTACACAGCCCCACTTGGAGTAGGTTGGATGGTCAATCCAAATCATCATTACGGACCAAATGTTGATGGATATGAGTATGATGTTTGGGGAACGTACCATTACGCAGATCGAGATGGCATCGGGGTTGACCGCACTGTCGAAACAGGGACAGGCTATAGTGCCCAATATTTTTCACCGAATAAAGAGATGTATAATTCCTTAGAGAAGTGTCCTGATGAGTTATTATTATTTTTCCATCATGTTCCTTACACACATCGATTAAAGTCAGGGGAGACAGTCATTCAACATATTTATAACACCCATTTTGAAGGTGTCGAAGAAGTAAAAGAATTTATTAAACATTGGGAAGCCTTAGAAGGTAAAGTAGATGACTGGATTTACCGAAACGTTCGTGAACGCTTTGATCGTCAATTAGCAAACGCAATCGAATGGCGTGATCGAATCAATACGTACTTTTATCGAAAATCAGGCATTAAGGATGCAAAAGGCAGAACAATATATTAATGGAACAAGGGAGCTGTTTGATAACGGCTCCTTTTTAAATTAGTGTAGGAAAGCTTGAAAGCAAAGGCGTGTTTCTTGAGCGAAAAGTGATATAATGTAATGGACGTCCCAGTAGCATCATACACATTTGTTGATTACATAGTCTGTGTACTTAGCTGATTTAAAAATCAGTTATCAATTATGAAGATAAATTTCATTACATTCCAGAGAAAAAATCACTGTGTCGTCAAAAAAGCAGTAAAAAAATTGATCGTAAGTATGTTTAGTAGTTTGAAAGGAGCGTATACATGGATAAGAAGACAACTTTTAAGGGCATTATTCCTCCTGTTTCTACTATTTTTGATCAAGAGGGTAAATTAGAAAAGGACCAAATGAAACTGGTCATTGATCACTTAATTAACGCTGATGTAAATGGTTTATTGTTTCTCGGTACAGGCGGGGAATTTTCCCAAATGTCAACCGATGAAAGAATGGAAATTGCCGAGTTTGCAGTGAGCTATGTAGATAAGAGAGTGCCAGTCATCATTGGAACTGGCAGTACGAATACGAGAGAAGCGGTGCTGTTAAGTGAACATGCACAAAAAATAGGTGCAGATGGACTGATCGTGATCAATCCATATTACTGGAACTTATCAGAGAAAAATCTCTTGAATTATTATCGTGATATTGCCCAATCAACTGATCTACCAATTCTCCTTTATAATTTTCCAGATTTAACGGGTCAAGATTTGACACCTGAGTTGGTCAGCAGGCTGGCTGGTGAATATGATAACATCGTTGGCATCAAAGATACAGTAGACTCAATTGGTCATATTCAAGATATGATTTTAACAGTTAAACAACACGATCCAAGTTTTTCTGTGTTTGCTGGCTTCGATAATCATTTATTAAATACATTACAGCTTGGTGGCGACGGTTCAATTACTGCAAGTGTGAATTTTGCTCCTCAGTTATCAGTAGGTGTTTACCGAGCTTACCAGTCAGGAGATCTAAGCAAGGCTGTAGAACTACAAAAACAGTTATCTACTTTACCGTTGTTATATAGAATTGATAGCCCATTTGTAAACGTTGTAAAAGAAGCGACGAAATTATGTGGACTTGACATTTCCACTTACGTGTTACCACCAGCATCACCTTTAAGCCAAGAACAGATTGCTCAAGTAAAAGAGATTTTGCAACAAGTCAATTTGCTTTAACGAAAAGGTGCTTTAGTTTTCGACGTCATATTAGAGGAGGCTTAACATGTCAATGAACTCAATTTTTCAAGATCGTGATGCATCAATATATAACGTGAAGACACATGCACAAGGGCCAACTGGTACATTGCCGCTTACGCCACAAATGCTTGAAGAATCTCCAAGTGGGGATCTTTTTGGCCTTACCCAAAATGTTGGGATGGGCTGGAGTCCGAAAGATCTCCTCGGACCGGAAGTATTAATTTTAGGGACAAAAGGTGGTATTCGTGACGCTGATGGAAGTCCGATTGCTTTAGGTTATCATACAGGGCACTGGGAAGTAGATTTGCTCATGATAGAAGCCGCAAAGGAAATCAAGAAAGCGAAAGGTGTTCCGTTTGCTGGGTTTGTTAGTGATCCATGTGATGGTCGTTCTCAAGGGACTACGGGTATGTTTGATTCCTTTCCCTTTAGAAATGATGCAGCAATTGTTTATCGGAGATTAATTCGATCCCTTCCTAGACGAAACGCAGTCATGGGTGTGGCTACATGTGATAAGGGATTACCAGCAATGATGATGGCATTAGCAGGCATGCATGATTTACCTACCGTAATTGTGCCAGGCGGTGTTACTTTGCCACCGACCTATGGTGAAGATGCTGGTAAAGTACAAACGATTGGTGCTCGCTATACGAATAATGAAATGACTTTACTAGAAGCGGCGGAAATGGGCTGTCGCGCTTGTGCTACTCCAGGTGGTGGATGTCAGTTCTTAGGAACAGCAGCTACGTCTCAAGTAGTTGCCGAGGCCTTAGGCATGGCTGTTACTCACTCAGCCCTTGCGCCTTCAGGACAAGCCATTTGGGGTGAAATGGCAAGACAGTCTGCGAGGGCCGCATTAATGATGGAAAAAAATAAAATCACGACAAAAGATATCATTACCGATAAAGCGATTGAAAATGCGATGGTTGTTCATGCTGCCTTTGGTGGTTCTACTAATCTACTATTGCATATTCCAGCGATCGCCCATGCAGCGAAATGTCACATTCCTACAGTTGAAGATTGGGTGAGAATTAATAAGAAGACACCTCGTTTAGTAAGTGTCTTACCAAATGGACCAGAATTCCATCCAACTGTACGGGTGTTCTTAGCAGGTGGTGTGCCTGAAGTTATGCTTCATTTACGTGATCTAGGCCTACTACATGAGGATGTTCTCACAGTTACTGGTCAAACTCTTGGTGAGAATCTGGATTGGTGGGAAAACTCTGAACGCCGTAAGCTAGTAAGACAGCGCTTAATAGAGGCTGATGGCGTTGATCCGGATGATGTCATTATGAGTCCAAAGCTAGCGAAGAAGAGAGGACTCACGTCAACAGTCACCTTTCCTACCGGAAATATCGCACCAGAAGGTTCTGTGATTAAATCTACTTCTATTGACCCGTCAGTCATAGATGAAGATGGCGTATATCGTCATACAGGTGCAGCCAAGGTATTTACCTCGGAAAAAGCGGCCATTCAAGCTATTAAAAGTAGAGAAATTAAAGCTGGCGATATTATGGTTGTTATCGGTGGTGGTCCTTCTGGTACAGGGATGGAGGAAACATACCAATTAACTTCCGCCTTGAAATACTTGCCATACGGCAAACATGTGTCTTTAATTACTGATGCACGTTTTTCAGGGGTCTCAACCGGTGCCTGTATTGGTCACGTTGGTCCAGAAGCATTAGCAAATGGTCCGGTGGGCAAGTTGCGAGACGGGGATTTAATTGAAATTATTGTTGACTGTCGAAATCTAACTGGTTCGATCAATTTTATCGGTACGAAAGATCATCCTGTATCAATTGAGGAAGGAACGAAGATATTAAATGATCGTGAAGTACACCCAGATCTTCAACCAGATCCAGATTTGCCTGATGAAACTCGGTTATGGGCTGCTTTGCAGTCGGTCAGTGGTGGAACTTGGCGCGGTGGCGTTTATGATGTAGATAAAATACTTGAAGTATTAGAAGCTGGCCAGAAAGCATTGGCGGAAAAACAGGATTAATCTACATGTCTCAGATGAGAGAAGGATCGCAGGCTATAATTTTACTGTGATCTTTCTCTGTATTAACTCTTACTAGGTTAAGCGAAATGATTCAGCTTGTATCAACGTTTCATTTATATGTAGAAAAAATATAAAAATTGACGCACGTCTGTTTGTTTTTCATTCTAATATGCTTCGTTATAATGAAGTAAGAACGTAATGATTATTACATTTATGGAGGTTATGTTTGTGGCTATCATTGAAAATCCTATACTTCCTGGTTTTAATCCAGATCCTTCAATTATTCGTGTAGATGATGATTATTATATTGCTACATCGACGTTTGAGTGGTTTCCTGGAGTGCAAATCCATCATTCAAAAGATTTGAAAAACTGGCGTTTGCTTACCCACCCATTAACCCGTAAAAGTCAACTTGATATGATCGGGAATCCTGATTCAGGTGGGGTTTGGGCACCTTGCTTAAGCTACGATAATGGTACGTTTTATTTAGTTTTTACCGACGTTAAAAGTCATATTGGCCCATTTAAAGATACCCACAATTACTTAATAACTGCTAAAGACATTATGGGCCCGTGGTCTGATCCAATTTACTTGAACAGCAGTGGTTTTGACCCTTCGCTTTTTCATGACGATGATGGGAGAAAATGGGTCTTAAACATGCTTTGGGACCATCGAAAAAACAAAAACTCATTTGGCGGTATCGTCCTTCAAGAGTATTCTGAAGCAGAACAAAAACTAGTTGGTCCTATTTATAATATCTTTAAAGGTACGGAATTAGGTTTAACTGAAGCACCACACATATACAAAAATAACGGATATTACTACTTAATGACGGCAGAGGGTGGAACGAGATTTAATCATGCTGTCACGGTAGCTCGCTCAAAATCCCTTTTTGGACCTTATGAAGTAGATCCTGAAAATCCAATGTTAACATCGGCAAATAAACCGGAGTTACCATTACAAAAAGCAGGCCATGCCAGTATTGTCGAAACGCAAACTGGAGAATGGTATTTAGTTCATTTGGCTGGTAGGCCTTTAGAAAAGTCCAATTTTTGTACATTAGGCCGTGAAACAGCCATTCAAAAGGTAGAGTGGAGCGAAGACAATTGGCTACGCTTAAGCAGTGGAGGGAATAGCCCACAACTAAAAGTTGAAACACCATTTACAGAGCATCCATTCCCGAAAGAGCCAGAAACAGATCATTTTGATGACGAGAAATTAAGCATTCACTTTAACTCTTTACGTGAACCTGTAAGCGAAGAGTGGGCATCATTAACAGAGCGCAAAGGATTTTTGCGACTAACAGGAAGAGAATCCTTTTCATCAAACCATCGTCAAAGTTTGATCGCTCGTAGACAACAAGCATTTTCCTTTGAAGCAGAAACTGTAGTCGAATTTGCTCCAGAGACCTTCCAGCAAATGGCAGGACTCGTATATTACTATAATAAAAATAATTACTATTATTTATTTGTCAGTTATGATGAGGAACTTGGCAAATGTATTGGCATTATGTCTCGGGATAAAGGGGCTTATGATGAACCAATTGACCAACCAGTATCGATCGAGGGTTGGGATCAGTGCTATCTCAAGGCAAAAGTAGATTATGAAGAATTACAATTTTATTATTCCAAAAACGGTGAAAACTGGAACAAAATTGGTCCAGTATTAGATGCAAGCAAAATCTCCGATGATAATGTCGAATTAGCTGTCAATGGCGTCATGCTTGACCAAGGATTTACAGGCGCATTTATCGGCCTATGTGCCCAAGATTTAAGTGGACAGAAAAAACCAGCATACTTTGATTTCTTTACGTATCGAGAACTATCTTAGTGTTAAAAATAATCGTAACATTTTACAAAAGGCAATCAAATAGAGGATTGTTAACGAGTTGATATTGAAATACCGGTAGGCTAAGAATTGATTAGAAATATTAATTGCCATCTATGTAAGTCACCCATAAAATGTGATGTTGAAACAAGGTGAGTTGTCTTTTAGGTAGACGACTCACCTTTTGTTTTAAAATTTTCAAAAAATAACATTGGTCTTAGTATAATCGCTAGACAAACAAAGTTTTTATTGCTATAATCATTTACGAAAT
>CALAMD010000047.1 GCA_937925695.1 uncultured Bacillaceae bacterium
CGACAGATACGCTTGTACCGTAAGGGTTACCTCCACCTTCAAAAATGGAACCATCAGAATATCCTGGAGGTACGATAATTGCACCCCAGTGCATCATTGTAGTGTAAAGGGATAAGACTGTCGCTTCTTGTCCACCATGTGGGTTTTGAGCGGAAGTCATCGCACTGACGACTTTATTGACGGTTTTACCGCTTCCCCATAGGCCACCCTGTGTATCTAGAAATTGCTTCATTTGTGAAGACATTACGCCGAAACGTGTTGGTGTACTGAAGATAATGGCATCGGCCCACTCAAGATCTTCAGAAGTTGCAACAGGTACATCTTTCGTTGCATCCGCTGTTGCTTTCCACGCTTCATTACTTTCAACAACTGACTGCGGTGCTAGTTCTTCTACCTTCAACAACTTAACTTCGGCACCTGCTTGTTCAGCACCTTCTTTGGCCCATTTCGCCATTTGGTAGTTAGTGCCACCCATACTATAGAATACAACGGCTAATTTTACATTAGACATATTTTCCAACTCCTTTTTCTCATTAGATTTCCGAAATAGTTTATCCCAAAATCCCATAAACTTACCCTTCCTTTCTGAAATTCTTGTTAAAAATCACCTCCTAAAGAGATGTTACCCTTATTGGATGGGATTATTATTAAGAATTGATTAAATACGAATAATCCAATTCATATATTATTGATTAGAGATAAACCTCATAAACAATGACCTATCATGAGATAGATCAAAAGGCCATTGCTATTCCATTTAAATTGAATCCGTTTATCTCTAATTCAAACTAAATATATCATGTCGATTGACCGAGGTCAAACCTAAAGCTTCTTACCTTTTTCACACCGCTGCAATATTGACACCCTTCTCATACAGTCCTATTTTTCCTTACAAAAAAACATAGACAAATGATAACCCAAATTAACAGTGTGCTAGCCAGCAATAACCATGAACCAAACCCAAAAGTAACATCCCAATTATCCAACAGTGCGGATTTTTCCTGTCTGATGACAGCGACTACAGGAAAATAACTAAATGGATTCCAATGAGCCACATGACTTAAAAAAGACTGCTGCGCAAAGCCAATGCCTATCAGAAAAAACATCGCTATACCAGCAATGGATCCAATTGTGTTTTTGATAAACATAGAAATCAAAAAGTACAATGAAATACTAAAGATAACGACGATCAAAAACAAAATAATCGATTGAAGTAATAACGTACCCAAATTCAAAAACGAAAATGATTGCTCTTTTTCGTATTTTAAAATTGGATAATTCCAATCACCTATGCGGTCAAACGTAAAACCTAGTAATACAGATAAAAACATGACACCGATCATAACGGCCATAACAACCATCAAACTCGCAACAAATTTAGCTACATACAGTTTCCACCTTTTAAAGGGTTGGGTATGCAACAAATTAATCGGGCCGCCATTACGATAACCCTCTTTAGAAATCATGTTAGCAAACAATAGAATGAAAAATAACACCCCTACTGTTCCAAACGCGAGATCATATAGTTTCATTTGAAAAAATAATGAGTCAGCGGAATATTGCTCCGATGCTATTTCGGCAGCTTCTTTGGATTCCGCGGAATCGAATTGATCATATATTGTTGTAGAATAATCGATTGGAAAAACGGGCTCGATATTTCTTTCTTTAAGCTGTTTAAGTTGACTCACGTGACTTTCTAGTGTAAAAACACTTCTGCCTGAAGAAGAATGAGTGAACTGACTGGCCTGATCGATCAAAGTTTCAAGGTCATCAATATGAGTTTCTAGGACGAGACCCCATTCGTTTTCATCCAACCCATCCAGTCGTTTTTGCGCATCATCTTTTAGTTTTTCAAACATTTCGATTTCAACTTCATATTTCTCTGCTTCTTCATCGCTAACTTGATCACTGTTCATTAAGGCTTGAAAAGATTGGATGTGCTCTTCATTGACATCGATTGTATTTTGTTCAGAAATGACTAGATTCCCCATTATTTTTTCGGAATTGATATATGTAATCGCATAATATAGTGAAATGAGAACAAATACACCAATCACCAAGGCTTTAAATATATTTGACCCAAACATTTTCCTTAATTCGAATGGAATGATCTTCACAAGATACCCACCAATCAATTTAACTAGATTTTGAGAACTTTTGGGTAGTCAGCATTTTATAACTTAAAAAGATGAAACCGATAGCCACTACCAAAGCAATCGGGATTCCAACATACCAATCGTTCACCGATTGGTTAATGATTGATTCATTAATGAATAAATTTCTGAATGGATTCAACCAGCCGAATTCTACATTCGGTATCCAATCATTAATGATCCTTCCAATGATCAATGTCATAACGAAGAGGATGATTGTGCCTAGTGTGTGTTTAACAAGCAAACTCAAGAAAAGATAAAAACTAAGGCACATCAATACGGTCACAGAAAGAAGAATAAAACTAGTCCATAAATATTCGCTAATGGTTATAAAGGAGATTTCCTCACCCTGATGAATAAGTACAGGATAATCAAATGTACCAGTGTGACCAAAATAGTTGCTGATGATATAGGAGACTAAAAATGCACAAACGATAATGGCTGAATATAATAATAAACCAATGATTCCTTTCGTCAGTATTAATGAGGCACGACTAAAAGGTTGTGTGAACATGAAACGTATGGTGTGCCTTTCATATTCATTGGTCATAATTCCACCAACGAAAAAGAGCATGAGGAGCGGTATGCCGATGATAAAATACCAATCGGCTAATTCTTTTATGAAATTAGGGGTAGCCAAACTATATGTATTCAATTGAGGTGGTATATTTTTCGATAGGAGTTGTTGATTAAAGGCTTGGGATTCCGATAGCTTCTCTTCACTAATTGGGAAGTTTCCCCCATTTTCTTGATAATCCTCTACTAACTGAAAAAAACGATTTTCAGAAGTTAATTTCTCCTTCCAATCGGATTGATTGTGGGCACTGCGTAAAGAGAATATTTCATCTCTCATGGATAAGCTTATGTCTAGCAGCTGTTGTCCTTTTTCGTCGTCCGAATTAATTTTCAACTCTTCCCTATGTTCATTAATCGCTTGATAAGTTGATTGAAGGTGTCCCTCAATTTCTTTCGATTCTTCAATGGTTACCGCTGTTTGAAAAAGAATATTCCTAATAAAGAAAAACGAGGTTATACCAATAATGACAGCCAGTAAAAGAAGGAGGGTTTTTAAATTTAAATACTTGTTTAGTTCAAACCTAAATAGATTCATTTTTTTAAACTCCCCCGTATAGCTCTTGGTAACGTTTCTCTGCCCCGATCGTTTTCTTATTTACATCAACTATTTTTATTTCGTGTTTGACTAGCTTTTGTATGATTGAATCAAGAGAAATTTTTGAGGTATTGATTTGTATGTAGGAGTCATAAAACGCAACTTTATCCAAGTCCTCATTTAAAACTTGTTTTGCTTTTTCCATATTATGTACCGAAATGGTGTAATACTCTTTTTCGAGGTCATTGATAGATTCTTGTATGATTTTACCGTCTTTCATAAAGAATATGTCATTCGTCAATCGATCAATTTCATCTAAATTATGAGAAGAGATAAGGATTGTCGTACCCATTTGATGTAATTCCAAAAGAAGATTCCGAACATTGATTGAACTCGTTGGATCCATTCCGTTTAATGGTTCATCTAGGATTAATAGTTTTGGTTGATTAATGATTGCAATAGCCAATAAAAGATGTTGTTTCATGCCTAATGAATACTTTTTCACTTTTTTATTCATATAACTTGCTATATTTACCTTTTTAGCTACATAGTCTACTTCGGAGATAGGCAGTTTTTGAATACGACAAATAAACTCCAGGTGCTGTCTACCAGTTAATTCTTCGTACAAAACACGGTTATCCTGGAAATAGGATACCTCAAAAAATAGGGAAGAATCTGTTGACTCTTTTCCTAATAAATGAACATTACCTTGATCAGGCTGAAGAATGTTTGTCATACAATCAAGTAGTGTCGTTTTTCCAGAACCATTCGGTCCGACCAAAGCAATTATATTTGGTTCTCTTACTTTAAAAGTTATGCCCTTTAATACTTCATCGTTTTTATAACTCTTCTTTAAATTATTCACTTCGATAATCAACAGAATCTCACCCTAACTTCATTTGGAAATTATTAAATATTAAACTCAATAACTGTTACTGCAAGTAAACTGTCCCACGGTAGAGTGTTATATAACCTATTTCTGGATTGTATTGTTGACTTACATAATCTAGAATTCCTCTATAATGATAGCCATCAATAAAATCATCAAATATGATGAACTCAGGAACGCTAGAACTGTTACTGATATCAGTTTCACTAACAACCATAGATGATGGAGGTGCTTCATGAGGAGAAGATGATTCTGCACTGGTCACTGTTGCAAAACCGACAAGCAATAAAAATGAGGTTATACTTGACACTAGTAATTTACCTAATTTATTCATTTTCTCACCTTCTTTATTATATATTCTCACTTTTACTTAAATATGTCAAATTAAATTCTGATTTTTTTACTTATTCTATAAATTGTGTAAAGTCAAAATTAAAAGCTTGAAGGCTTTCTATTCCTGTCTTAACTATATGATTCTAAACAGCAAACAAAATTTCATCTACTAAATTCGTAATACAGAACTTTTGAATTCAATAC
>CALAMD010000048.1 GCA_937925695.1 uncultured Bacillaceae bacterium
ATGCGTTGATTAATAGTTGCAATTTTATTGCTCTAACGATAGTATTATATAGAAGAAAGCCTTTGTATTTAGAATGGAAACAGAGTTTTTGCACATATTTTATTTTTACTAGTTAGTCAAGCGAGCTTAATAAAAGATGAATTTATCAAGAGCGAGAGTAAAGTTTCTATGGAGGGGATATTTTGATGCCAGAAATAACGGTTGATCATCGTGAAAAAGCCTATGCCCTTCTAAAGGATGACGCTGAAAAAATACTAAGACTAATAGAAGTACAAATAGAGAATTTAACGATGCCCCAATGTCCTTTATATGAAGAGGTTTTAGATACACAAATGTTTGGTCTTTCTCGAGAAATTGATTTTGCCATTCGCTTAAATTTAATTACTGAGAGCGAAGGTAAAGAAATACTTGGCAATTTAGAAAGACAGCTGAACATCTTGCATGAAGCAGCTCAGAAGTCAACGTAGCCTAAGTCTACAGTTATGTATTTTGTTTTTTAATGTTATAATAATTAGCAACCTTTGCCGTCATGTTAAATGGCAAGGTTTTTTTATATCATTTTACTTTAGACTTATTTGCGTAAAATATTGCTATTGGATTAGAAAGTGTCGTGCTATAAAGAAAAAGCAAACTTTAACCGTTCATTTAGCTTAAATATTTTTCCTTTGATCGTAACAAGTAATACGAGTAGAGTATCATACTTCATTACTTTCCGTATATTGGAGTGAAGTAACATGAAAGAAAGATTGAAACATTTTGATTATACATTAATGATTACCCCTATTCTATTAGCTGCATTTGGATTAGTCATGATTTATAGTGCCAGCATGGTTACTGCAGTTGTAGAAGGGTTTGAGAGTACATATTATTTATCAAGACAGTTTCAATGGTTTGTCCTTGGACTGATTGGATTTATTTTTTGTTGTATCTTTCCTTACCGTCATTATCAAAAATTTATTAAAATCATTATCTTTGTAAGTATCGGTTTACTGATCGCTGTTTTACTATTCGGAAGAACAGCACATAATGCAACACGAAGTATTGTTTTTTTTAACACTGTTAGTATCCAACCATCTGAATTTGTTAAATTAGGGTTGATTTTATACCTCGCTTCGGTATATTCTAAAAAGCAAGCATATATAAATGAATTTACCAAAGGGGTATTGCCACCGTTAATTATTACCGGAATCATTTTGGGACTAATTATTTTGCAGCCGGATATCGGTACAGCTGCGATTATTTTTATGATTGCTGCTTCCATTATTATTTGTTCAGGAATACGCTTACGCCATTTGTTTGCCTTAATAGGGGTGAGTGTGCTATTATTAGCTATTACAATTCCCAATATGATAACAGACGTCCGTATTAGTAGAGTAATAGGCGCTTATCAACCATTTGCCATACCTGATGATGATGGGTATCATTTAATACAATCATATCTTGCCATTGGTGGTGGCGGCCTATTAGGAGAAGGACTCGGGCAAAGTATTCAGAAACTAGGTTACTTATGGGGGGCCCATACTGATTTTATTATGTCCATTATTGCAGAAGAATTAGGATTCATCGGTGTCGCAATTGTCATATCCATGTTAGCCATAATCGTACTTAGAGGCATTTATATTGCTAGAAAAACGGATGATAGTTTTGCGGCATTATTAGCGATAGGAATTTCCTCAATGGTAGCTATTCAAGCCTTTGTTAATTTAGGAGCTATCAGTGGTTTATTACCAATAACAGGGGTACCACTACCATTTATTAGTTATGGTGGATCTTCCCTTGTTGTATTAATGATTTCAATGGGTATTTTAAATAATATTGCCATGACAGTGAATTATCGGGAACAACAACCAGTTAAGGTTGATCGACATCATAGTAATCAAAGCAAGTCTGTTTTTAAAGTAGGAGGGAAAACATGGCACAACTAAAAAAGATAAAAAAAGTATTAGTTGCGAATCGCGGAGAAATAGCTATTAGAGTATTTAGAGCTTGCACTGAATTGAACATTAGAACAGTAGCTATTTATTCCAAAGAAGATACAAGTTCTTATCATCGATATAAAGCCGATGAAGCATATCTCATTGGAGAAGATAAATCGCCAATTGATGCGTATCTCGATATAGAAGGGATTATTGAACTAGCAAAAAATGTAGATGTTGACGCTATTCATCCGGGCTATGGCTTTCTTTCTGAGAATATAGAATTTGCGAAACGATGTGAAGAAGAAGGAATTATTTTTATCGGTCCAACAAGTAAGCATTTAGAATTATTCGGTGATAAAGTCAGGGCGATCAATACAGCAAAACAAGCTGGTTTACCAGTTGTTCCTGGCTCAGATGGGCCCGTAGAAAGCATAGATGAAATCCGTGAATTTGGTGAAAAATACGGATATCCTATCATCATTAAAGCTTCCCTTGGCGGTGGTGGTCGAGGAATGCGGATCGTTAATGACGAGTCCGAGTTAGCAGAGGCGTATGCGCGGGCGAAATCAGAAGCTGTATCAGCTTTTGGAAATGATGAAGTGTATGTTGAAAAATTAATTAAAGACCCTAAACATATTGAAGTTCAGATTATTGGTGACCATCATGGAAACATTGTTCACCTTTATGACCGAGATTGCTCTGTGCAACGACGTCACCAGAAACTTGTAGAAGTCGCACCGTGTGTATCGTTACCGGAAGACATCAGACTTGAAATTTGTGAAGCTGCTGTCAAATTAATGAAAGATGTAAACTACTTGAATGCTGGAACTGTAGAATTTTTAGTCACTGACGAAGGTTATTATTTTATTGAAGTGAATCCACGTATTCAAGTAGAGCATACAATCACAGAATTAATTACAGGTGTCGATATCGTTCAAACCCAGATCAAAATTGCTGAAGGTTTGAATATGCATGATAAAAGCGTTGGTGTACCTTATCAAGATGATATTGTCGTGTTTGGTTATGCGATACAATCTCGGGTTACTACAGAAGATCCATTAAATAATTTTATGCCTGATACAGGTAAAATTAATGTTTACCGCTCAGGTGGTGGGTTTGGTGTTAGATTAGATACAGGTAATGGTTTCCAAGGTTCTGTTATTTCACCCCATTATGACTCGTTACTTGTCAAAGTTTCGACCTGGGCCTTGACCTTTGAACAAGCTGCCCAAAAAATGGTGAGAAATTTAAAAGAATTCAGAATTCGTGGCTTGAAAACGAATATACCATTTTTAGAAAATGTGATTAAACACGAAAAATTTATGTCAGGTCAGTACAATACAACATTTGTTGATGAAACACCTGAATTATTCGTTTTTCCAAAAAGACAAGACAGGGGAACGAAATTACTTGCTTATATCGGTGAAGTGACGGTAAATGGTTTCGAAGGGTTAGATAAAAAAGAAAAACCATCCTTTGATCAGCCAATTATTCCAGAGTTTGATGAAAAAGAACCATTCCCACAGGGCACAAAGCAAATTTTAGATCGAGAAGGGCCTGAGGGCCTCGTTCGTTGGTTGAAGGAACAAGAACAAGTTTTATTGACCGACACGACTTTCCGAGATGCCCATCAATCATTATTGGCAACTCGAATTCGTACGAAAGATCTATTGAAAATTGCCGAGCCAACTGCCCGATTATTACCGAACTTGTTTTCTGTGGAGATGTGGGGCGGGGCAACCTTTGATGTTGCTTATCGCTTTTTACACGAAGATCCTTGGGAGCGTCTCAGAGCTTTACGGGAAAAAATGCCTAATTTCTTATTCCAAATGTTACTCCGTGCAAGCAATGCGGTAGGTTATAAAAATTATCCTGATAATTTAGTCAGTGCCTTTATTCAAGAAAGTGCAGCATCTGGCATCGATGTATTTAGAATTTTTGATAGTTTAAATTGGGTTGAGGGTATGCGTCCTGCAATTCAAGAAGTAAGAGATCAAAATAAAATTGCTGAAGCAGCGATTTGTTATACGGGTAATATTTTAGATCCAAACGAGACGAAATATGATTTGAAATATTATCGGGATTTAGCTAAAGAACTTGAACAATCAGGTGCCCATATTTTAGGTATTAAAGATATGGCAGGTTTATTAAAGCCTGAAGCGGCTTATCGCCTTATTTCAACACTAAAAGAAACAGTTAATATTCCAATCCATTTACATACCCACGATACAAGTGGTAATGGTATTTATACATTGGCTCGAGCAATTGATGCTGGTGTTGATGTTGTTGATGTGGCTGCAGGGGCGATGGCTGGTTCAACATCACAACCGAGTGCCCAGTCCCTTTATCATGCTTTAGAAGGCACAGAACATCAGCCTAATATTAATCTTGATGCTTATGAGCGCATTTCTCAATATTGGGAAGGCATTAGAAACTATTATCAAGATTTTGAAAGTGGCTTAAAGGCACCACATACAGAAATTTATAATCATGAAATGCCTGGTGGCCAATATAGTAATTTACAGCAACAAGCAAGAGCAGTTGGCCTTGGTGACCGTTGGAATGAAGTAAAAGAAATGTTTAGCCGGGTTAACAATATGTTTGGTAATATCGTTAAAGTAACACCATCTTCTAAAGTTGTCGGCGATATGGCACTTTTCATGGTACAAAATAATCTAACTGAAGAAGATATTTATGAAAAAGGTCATACGATTGACTTCCCTGAATCAGTAATCGAATTAGCTCAAGGGATGTTAGGGCAACCTTATCAAGGGTTCCCAGAACGACTACAGAAAATTATTTTAAAAGATAAAGAACCGATTACCGTCCGTCCTGGCCAGCTAATGGAACCAGTAAACTTTTCCGCATTAAAAGAAGAACTAACTGAAAAGTTAGACAGGGAAGTAACTGATAAAGATCTCATTTCATATGTGTTGTATCCACAAGTGTTTATGGATTATCATGAGTTTTATGAGAAATATTCAAATGTCTCTGTATTAGACACACTCACATTTTTCTATGGTATGAGATTAAATGAGGAAATTGCCGTAGAAATTGAACAAGGAAAAACATTAATTATTAAACTCGTGTCTATCTCTAAGCCTAAAGTCGATGGTACGCGTGTCGTTTATTTTGAATTAAACGGCCAGCCACGAGAAATTGTCATTCGTGATAAAAGTGTTGAAACTGATGTTGTCTCGATACCAAAGGCAGATAAGGATAATCCAAAACATATCGGAGCAACAATGCCTGGGACTGTCGTTGATGTTTTATGTGAAAAAGGTCAAAAGGTTAAAAAAGGTGACTATTTAATCATTACTGAAGCCATGAAAATGGAAACAACAATCCAAGCTCCATTCTCAGGTGTCATTAAAGAAGTCTATGTGAAAAGCGATGAAGCTATTTCATTAAATGATTTATTAATTGAATTTGAATAAAAGACAAAAAACAGGTAGCTACTTTAAGCTACCTGTTTTCATTTCGGTAAGGTTATTTTGCAGATACAGTGACAAGTACTTCACTTTCGT
>CALAMD010000049.1 GCA_937925695.1 uncultured Bacillaceae bacterium
GAATCGAATGGCGGTTAATGACGAGCGAGATCCGCACCATTGACGTATGACATTTACGAGCGACATTTATACATTTTCGAGCGAGATCGCATCAGTTTGGATCAACTTTCGACCATTTACGAGCGACTTTGCACCAGTTTGGATCAACTTTAGGCCATTCACGAGCGACTTTGCACTGTTTTGGATCAACTTTAGGCCAATTACGAGCGACTTTGCACTGTTTTGGATCAACTTTAGGCCATTCACGAGCGACTTCGCACTGTTTTGGATCAACTTTAGGCCAATTACGAGCGACTGTACTTTAAATGTTTAAAATAACAGCCGTAATCCGCCAAGTGCTGCAAAGCCTAATACGAGAATTTGAAATATTTTTTGGGGTATGTATGGTAAAATTTTTACGCCAATGAAAGCACCTACCAATATTGCTGGGAACATCATAAGATTAAAGGTAAAAGATGTTGCAGTAATTAAACCTAACTGAATATAAAATGGAACTTTGAATAAATTTACAAACATAAAGAACCAGGCGCCAGTTCCGACAAATTCACTTTTTGGTAATCCTTTAACAAATAAATAAATCGCCATAATGCCCCCAGCTGCATTTCCCACCATTGTCGTAAAACCACCTAAGATTCCCATTAATATAGTGAACCAAAGGGATTTAGGCAACATCTCGTTAAATCTATCACCTAATTTTTCACGCCAAAAATGTAGACCAATCATCGTTAATACAATGACCCCGATTATTGGTTTTAGCTGATCATCATTGACAATGTCTAACACAAAATAGCCGCATAAAAGTCCAATCACTACCCAGGGCAAAAGGGATAGGAGATATTTCCAGACGACGTGTCGACGATAAAATATGACGGCAAATAGATCCCCCATAATGAGCATTGGTAATAAAATCCCTACCGAATCTTTAGCTGGAAAGACAAACATTAAGGTAGTGACTACTAATATTCCTAAACTGGGAATACCAGCTTTGGTAAAGCCAATCATTAGCCCACATAAAACTACGATTACCCAACCTATAGTCGATAAATCGAACATGAATATTCCCACCTGCCTTCTAACTAATGTAAGACCGAATAAATTTTACATCGATTTTCCACTTACTACGATCTCCCCTTTAAAAAAGCTAGGATTTTTTCTATAATGAAATCACTAGTCGCTAATATGATAACTGGGGAGAATTTAATGAATAACTGGTTATATGATCCAAATGTTACTTTCCAAATGTGGGGAAAAGAACACATACTCACAATATTTTTTATTATACTCATCATTTTCTGTGTATATTTTTTCAGAAACAGACTACAACCGTATCGAAAAATAATTCGCTTAGTTGTTGGTTGGAGCTTAATAGTAAGTAGATTAAGCTTAGACCTTTGGTATGTCATTACTGACCAGTGGTCGTTACAAAGTTCGTTACCACTAGAATTATGTAGTATTGCCTCTTTACTATGTGGCATTATGCTGATTACAAAAAATTATTCATTATTTGAAATTGGCTATTTCATTGCCATCGGTGGCGCGACGCAAGCAATATTAACACCTGATTTAAACTTTGGTTTTCCCCAATATCGCTTTTTACAATTTTTCTTGGATCATATGTTGTTAGTGCTAGCGCCCCTCATTATGATTTGGCTGTATCGATTTACGATTACGAGAAAATCATTGACCAAATCATTTATCACGTTAAACGTTATAGCTGGTATCGTATTTGTTATCAATTTGCTATTTTCAGCAAACTATATGTTTTTACGCCAAAAACCACGAGGACCTAGCTTGTTAGATTTTCTCGGCCCCTATCCTTATTACATTTTCTCGTTAGAAATTGTCGCACTGATCATCTTTATCATTTTATATTTACCCTTTGTACGGAAACCATCATCCTCACATACTAAATCCTCCTCCTGAACATATTCAAGAGGAGGATTTTCATGGTGTTGATATTCTATCATTAATGTTGCTTAATAACTATCATATTCTATGAATATATAATCTAAAAACTCATAAATCTCGTATTCAGCTAAAGCTTCACCATCAATGTAAATACTCCATACTTCAAATTCATCCCCATCGATCATAAACTGGATTGTAACATCAAAATCATAGCCATAAGACTGCATCATTCCAGAAAATTCTACAAAGTCATAATCTGAATCAGTCCCAATAAATTCCCATGATGTATGATCGAACACTTCATCAAATAAGTCTTCAATGGTAACATCAGGATATTCGTAAAATGTTCCGCCTTTTACCCCTTCAATCGCATAGGATTGGAAAGGAATCATGAGTGATGGGATAACGTAAACACCAAGCATAATTGCGATAGCCGCAAACACACCGCCAACACTTGTGCCACCTTTATGTCTCAGCATGAAATTACGTTTTTGAGTATCATCATAGCTACTTCTTATCTGAATCGTATTTTTTCGCACATGCTTCTGATACAACGTATTTCCATAAAGACCTAAAACAACACCAAGGCCGATGCCAAGTCCATTACTAAGAGTAAAGAGGAAGCTACTAGAACCGAATATCATACTTTCAAAAAAATAAAGTAATACATCAACAAGTAAAAAAATAAGTGCGATAATCAGGACTGGTTTGTACATTTTTCGATAACCTAACCAGCCAATTCCAAGGAAAAAACTAGACCAATTCCAAGAGGTCCCTTTCACTTCAGAAACTTTCCATTTTTGTTCATAAAAGTGATTGTTTTTACCAACATAAACAAGCATATCTTCTTCTAAACTATTTTCTACTGGTTCATCATTCGGCGAATTCCCTTGTTCATCGAATTCTGAGGATCCCATAGTTTCTAGATCATTTGGTTGTTGGAACGTGTTTTCAGTACTTGGAAAATGTGATTGTTCGTTAGCTAAATGATCAGTAGAGGCAGGCCAAGGCCGTTCGTTTGCTTTTTTATCCTCATAGATATTACCACGATCATTTTGGTCATGGAGTCCATCTGCTTTCTTAACTTTTTGGCCACATCGATCACAAAAGTTCGCATTCACATCAAGCTGATTTCCACAATTTGAGCAATACAATCGCCTTATCATCCTTTCTTTCATTACGAAGCAAGTAATTTATGTAGTCATAAAAATGAATCGATCAACTTTTTAATTCGATGATCAATAAATAAAATTGTATCATAGTTTATCGTAAAAAAATCTTGTTTTGTAAACTTTTTTTAATTTATGATACTCTTTCTAAAACCTTTATGCATGTTGTCAGTCAAAATGTCTATCATGAGATGATCAGCTTCTTCTTCTGTCGATTTGATTATTTAGGAAAGGACCATTTATTTTTAATAAAATAACTTGACAAGGAAAAAGAGATCTTTTAAAGTATATGTTAACCAATTTTACTTAAGGTTAACAATATGGGGTTAAAGGGTGAAGACATTGACTAAACAGAATACAAGATTAAGAATGTTAATCGTAACAGCTTTATTTACTGCAATAATTAGTATATTAGCACAAGTTGCCATTCCAATGCCATTGGGGGTTCCGATCACCGGACAAACGTTAGCAATTGGTTTGGCTGCTACCATTTTAGGTTCAAGATATGGAACCTTATCGGCGGTATTATATTTATTATTAGGTGCAATTGGAGTACCTGTATTTGCCCAAATGACTGGTGGATTAGGAATAATTGTCGGACCCACTGGCGGATTTTTGATCGGATTTATTCCGACGACATTTATCATGGGTTACTATTTAGAAAAAACAAATTTTACCGTTACCCATGCACTTATAGCTAATGTCATTGGCATGTTTATTACATTATTTTTTGGAACGATTTGGCTAAAATATGCAGCAAATTTAAGTTGGGCAACAGCCTTTGCTGGCGGTTTTACCCCATTCATAATCGGTGGTTTTATAAAAGCCTTTATTGCTGCTACTGTCGGAATTATGGTAAGAGAACGTTTAGCAGCCGCCAATTTATTAATTGCTTGAAGTGGATAGGATGTTTTATTAGCCACAACCTGACAACTGGAATCAAGCAATCATATCATTATTCCGAATCGCTGATCTAACAGCAAAACAACAATCGAGTGTAATAATTTTTTGCATAAAAAAAGACCCTTTCTGTAAAATTCTGGATAACCATACAGAAAAAAGGTCTTCACGATCAAACATAAACATTTATAAAGCTGGTTGGAGTTGGGAGCAGCTCGAGCTCCTAGCTCCTGATTGATCGTGTTTCCCCTTAATGATTCATTTTTATTCTTCGCTTTTACGCATTTTACTTCATGCATTGTTTAGAATATTATAAAGCACGTTAAAAACATTCATTATTTGAGCTCATCAAATTATTTTAATTCAGGTAGTTTACGCACTTCTAAATCCATCGTAGCTTCGCAGATAGGACATGTAGGTGTGTCATCAAAACTATACGATTTTCTCATCCAGCTTGAACACTCTTCATTTGTACATGCCCAGACCTCAGTATCAATCTCTGGTACAGGTTCTCTAGGGTTCCGAGAAAAACTCATCTTTACCTCCCCTTTCAATTAAAGGATATCTTTATTATACCACTTCTTCAGCACATTAAGTAAAATCGATACCAACAACATTATATTTAGGATGTGAATAAGAGGAGGTTTTTTTGTTTTGCATGAGCATGAACGGGTAGAACAGTTGGTGTAATTGCATCAGATTAAATTGAACAGCGCAACTTTAATGTGAGCAAGTTGCAGCCTTATGGATCAACTTTCGTACGTTTACGAGCGACTTCGCATCAGTTTGGATCAACTTTTGCCTTTTACGAGCGACTTCACATCAGTTTGGATCAACTTTCGTACGTTTACGAGCGACTTCGCACTGTTTTGGATCAACTTTCGGCCATCCTCGAGCGACTTCACATCAGTTTGGATCAACTTTTACCCATCCTCGAGCAACTTCACATCAGTTTGGATCAACTTTTGCACATTCACGAGCGACTTCGCATCAGTTTGGATCAAC
>CALAMD010000050.1 GCA_937925695.1 uncultured Bacillaceae bacterium
ATTGTTTTATAACCAAGAATGAATTAATCGTCTTCATTAGTCAGACGCTTTTTACGTAAATGATAGACAAACGTAAAAGGAATTAGAGAACAAATAAAAACGATTAAACCAGTGAGAATCGCTTCAGCATTCGTACTTTGATCAGGACCGAATCTAGCAAACAATCCAATAACAGTCCCAATGATAGCTATAATAATTACTGTTCGATAATAAGGCGCTGGTTTTTTCTCGGCATTTACATGGTCGTAAACATCAAGGGAGATACGCAAATTTAACCATAGAAAAACGATCATAGTGATCATAAATACAAACCATAATGGTTGTTCAGTCATTTTTGATAACCCATCACTAATACCTATATAGGCTAAAATAGCGATGATCCCTAATGTTTGCACAATAAATGCTACTCGAAAGTTTTTTAATTGCTGTAAAATCAACCTTTCATCCTTAACTTTTTTCATCTGAAACATCCTCCTTTTCAACCCAGAATAATTCATCAAGTGTTTGATGTACTGCATAACAGATTTCTAAACATAATTTTAATGAGGGATTATATTTTTCCTTTTCAATCAAACTAATTGTTTGACGGGTGACTCCGACTTTTTCTGCTAATTGTTGTTGGGTAAGACCTGATCTTATACGAGCCATTTTTACATTGTTTTTCATCTATTTGGTCCCTCCTTGAATGTATTGTAACATATATTTTACATATTGCAATATATATTTTACATTGAGAGCAAAAAAAGCTTGATGAACCATCCATTAATCATCTAGCGATCAAGCAGTCTATTTACGTTTGCGTAATTTTAACAAAAGTTCCTTCGCTCGTTCGTTTTCATCTTTCGACTTCTGTTCTTCGATTTCAAATTCATACCGAGAGCCTATACAAGTTATCTTCATCCAGGTCTGTTCTTGACTCTGACTCGGTAAAATATTGATAGGAATATGCCATTCTTGATCAGTATCTTCTAGTAAGATCACCGCAATATTATTTTCAAATCGATCTAGCACACCATAGGAAAATCGCGTTTCCTGACACGCCCTTTGATTTGGGTGAATTGGTGAGGAGCCAATAGGAGAAAAAGCGAGAAAACAAACGACATAAATATATTTGAACCATAACCTACTTTTCTTTAACAATAACAAAACCTCGTTCATCATGCATTTTTTTCATTATTACATGTTTTCCAAATTAGTCACCTTACCAAAATGATATAATCCCACAAAATCAATGTTAGTTTATTACATTACGTTTGAGTCCTTTTTTAAAAACTTACCATTAGATAGTACATAAATTTCAATTTTGAACATTTGTCAAAAAAAATTCATATTTTCATTTGTTACAAGTATATTACATTTATCAGCCCATTTTTATAACAGCTTAAATCAATGATTCTAGCTTTTTTATTATTATTTTGTTAGTATGGTATGGTGAAATTATTACAGATTGGAGACATAACTTTGTTTAGGAAATTTTTGATCCCATTCATTGCGCTTTTTTTCACGTTTGGATGTGATGATGGGACAACACAGCTATTAGAAGAACAACAAAATAATGGAAATGAAGAACTTCTTGCAGCTGTTTTACAAGAAGAAATGGAGACGACAAACAACGAAATAAATGGAAATGATGATGAAAACACGAATCAACATGATCAAACATCATCAAATACTGTACTTGAGGAACTCACAGTTCATTTTATCGATGCTGGTCAAGCAGATGCAACACTATTTCAATTTGCTGATCAAGATAAAAACTATACGATTCTTTATGATACAGGTGACTGGAAGAAAAATGATGTCGTAAATTACTTACATGAACAACAAATTGAGGAAATCGATCTCATCATTGTTAGTCACCCCCATGCTGACCATATTGGTCAATTAGCGGAAATTCTAAGAACTTTTACTGTTGGTGAGGTATGGTTATCTGGTAGTACGGCATCTTCCCAAACATTTCAGAAAGCCGTTGAAGCGATCATGGCAAGTGATGCTGACTATCATGAACCTCGACGTGGTGAAACCTTTGAAGTAGGACCGATGGAAATTGAAGTTCTTCATCCTGATAGTCTTTCAGGTGATTTGAATGAAGATTCTATTGCATTACGTTTCATATACGGTGATATGAAGTTTGTTGTAACAGGGGATGCTTACCAAGAACAAGAGTTATCAATGATGCAGAGTTCCATGGAAGTAGATGCGACCATACTTCGATTAGGTCATCATGGATCAAATACATCAAGTAGTCAAGCATTTTTACAAGCAGTAGATCCAGAAGTTGCGATCTATAGTGCAGGTCAAAATAATTCTTACGGTCACCCCCATGATGAGGTCATTGAACGTGTGCAAGAACTAGACATATCGCTTTACGGCACGGATGTACACGGGACGATCGTCGTAATTACAGACGGAAATAGTTACGATATTTTAACGAAAGAAGATGGCACAATTTCACCGGTTAGCACTGTTGGCAGTGGTTCGCCAGATGTAGACCAACAACAATCAGTTAATGAGCCACCTGCAGAGGCAAATGATGGATGTATTGATATCAATCATGCTTCGTTAGATGAACTACAACAAATCATTCATATTGGTCCTGAGAGAGCCCAAGAATTAGTGGATCTTCGGCCATTTAATAAAGTTGATGACTTAACGAGGATTAAAGGAATAGGCAATGCTAGAATTGCAGATATTAAAGAACAAGGCCTAGCCTGTGTCGGAGGTTAAAATGATTAGAGGATATCTCGATCGTATAGTAGATGGAAATCACGCTGTAATCCTTATAGAAGAGACCAAGCAAGAAATCATCTTACCAGTAAGTCAATTACCTGAGGGTTGTAAAGAAAAAATGTGGCTTAACCTAAAAGAGGAAAATGGCATGTATACAGTGACTGCCGTTGATGAAGAAAAAACAACGTTCGAAAGCAAACGCTCAGAAGACTTATTGGCTCAACTGCGAGCACGTAGTAAAGGAAGTAAATTTAAAAAGAATTGATGATGAGTGAAGAAATGAAAACCAAATCTCCTCTTCGATTTGAGAGGAAATTTGGTTTTTTGTTCTTTTTGGATCAGAGTAAAGGCTTTGATTTTTGTCCATTATGCTGGATGTTTTCCTAAGTCGAATCGAATGGCGGTTAATGACGAGCGAGATCCGCACCATTGACGTATGACATTT
>CALAMD010000051.1 GCA_937925695.1 uncultured Bacillaceae bacterium
ACTTGTAGCCGCTTCTCTTTCATTAATGTTGGGATATTAAGCCAACCGGCTACGAACAGTCCCATAACGATCATAAAAATCCCCGCTAGTCGTTGAATCAATAGTCCTGAACTACCTGTTAACATGCCTTGGATCCATTGACCGACAAAGGTGGCACCAATCCCTAGGCTAAGATAGACCAGCGAAACACCTAATAAAAATAACATTGAATGACTTAGGATACGCTGCCGGATCGTGCGATTACGCTCACTTTGTAACTCTTTCACACTAACGCCAGTAATATATGATAAATAAGCAGGAAAAATCGGTAGGACACACGGTGAAAGGAATGACAAGGCACCAGCCCCAAACGCTAATAACATCCCTATCCCTAACATCGTATCAGCTTCAATGATCCCCATAACGCGTCACCTTCTTTCGCTTATGAAACATATGAAACAATGTAACAATCATGACAACAGTAAAAAACCAAGGTGATATGATATATTTGAAAATAGATGTAAACGGTAGGAAAACTGCTAACAGTAACTGGCCGCCACTCCAACCTAAGACGAGGAGTTTGGACACTTCGTTCGGTATTTTATCAACAACAAGTAAATAGCCAAACATAAGTATCAATAATAGTGCCAGATAAGGCCATGATTTTCCATACCAAATGACTTGAATAAATTCATATACGAAACTTGCGCCAATAAAGATTGGAATAAAGGAATCGATTAATGATTCAATTGATAATTTATTTCGTTTATGTTTATATGCAAGATAAACTATCATTATACCAATAGCAAGATAGAAAGCTGTTGAATCACTCGGATAGGCAAGCACCGCTAACGGATCATGAATAAATTGCCCAATATTCACTATGACCTTACTCACCCAAATAAAGATAACCATATCGATGATGAAAGAAAGTATTTGCTTAATATGGTCTTTTTTGACCGTTTGCTTAATAGGACTCATGAAAAAGTAAAAAACAATTCCTGCGATCAAGCTAATGATCATGATTCCTATCGATATAAGCACTTGAATTTGAGCCATTCGCTTGCCACCACTCTCTATGTTGCTTCAACTCTTACATAATAGACTAATAAAATAACGATGAATAAGCAATTTAACCGCTTGTGTATAAAGGATAATCGCCGAATTATTTGGATATTCGCTGAATCATTGCCGATAATCGCCGAATCAGACCCGATATTCGCCGAATCATTGCCGATAATCGCCGAATCAGACCCGATATTCGCCGAATCCAACAATAATATGAGAAATATTCTACCTACCCAAATAAAGAACCACATGAAATGAGCAAATAACCGCTACCTTCCATGTGGTTTAAATTTATTAAAACCCGTCATCTCTTATTCCGACAAACAGCGATACCAATTGGGAAGTATTCTTCCGTATCAAAATCGGCTGGGACGATTAAGGCACCTGTTTGGAAAAAGAACTCAACCTCTTCAAATTCGCAGATAAACATTTCTCTAAACTCATCCTTCGTAAATTGATGATAATGAAAAGGGTGACCTGAAGGGATTCCTTTCCCTTTGCCAAATGGTGTCGAGACAATCAAAATACCATTGTTCTTCAGCATTTGTTTTGTATGTTGGATGAATGGCTGCTCATCAGGTAAATGCTCAATCGTTTCAAAGCTCACGATTCGATCGAACAGACCGAGCTTTTCCGGTAAACGAGCATCGTTAATATCCCCTTGTAAAAAAGTGGATTGATGGTGAAAATATTTACTTTTAGCATAATTAATCACTTGAGGATCATTATCAACCCCAACAATTTCTTCAATATTTCGCTTACATCTTTTCGCAATAATATGGGTACCATAGCCACTTCCACAGGCGATATCTAGCACTCTACCTTCTACATATTGACAGGCAAAATGATACCGAGCGATATGTTCGATAAGCAGTTCATTGGTAATATCCATTTTTTCCGGGATGACTCTTTCACCAGTGTCTTCCAGCAAATAAATCCCACCTTTTATTAAATTTTATCGGGCGGAAACAATCAACAAGCCGCTGAGCGATGACCTTACGGAAGGACTTTTAATTACAAATACTACCTTATTTAACAATTTAACTTATTGAAAGAACCTAAAAAATTTATTTCATGATTTCACTGATTGTTCGCGAGTTTTCTCGGGTTTTTTAGCAAGCAAGGCACAAATAACACCGATAACTGGAAAAATTAACGAAAATAATAACACTTGGGTATAACTATTAAACAAGTCAAAACCAATTCCAAATGGTAATGGACCAAAGGATGACCCAAGTACAGCTATCGTCGTTCCCACACCACTAATACTACCAATATGTGCCCGCCCAAAGTAGTTCGGCCAAATAATATTAAGCGCAATCCGTTCAAGTCCACCGGAAATTCCCCAGATCAAGCCAAACAAGATCGCCAAGAACACATTTTTTGTCACAATTAACAATAACAAATAAATAAATTGAATGATAAAAACAATTGCTAATAAATAATTTGTTTTCACTTTCTCGGTAATAAAACCAGAAACAAATGACATAGGAATGCCGACAAAGGCCATCATCCCTAAAATAGTTGCTGCCAACTCCATTGATAAGCCATTGGCATTAAAAATGGAAACCATATGAAACGTTATGCCTGTGTTTACCATAGCAGGTATTCCAACACAAATTAATATCGCCCAAAATGCCCGGGTCTTCGCCGCTTCAGCTAATGTCCAATCTTCAGAAACATCAGCGATCTCTGTCGTGAGCACCGGTTTTACTTGCTCTTGTTTGCTAGCCGTATCACCATCCGGCTCTAAACCCATGTCTTCAGGCTTGTTTCGAACAAAGAAGAAAGCGATTGGTACAAATATGACTAATAAGGCAACACCCCAAAAGCGCCAAGCAAACTGCCAGTCCCATGTTTGGATGAGCCATGTGTTCATAATCGGAAATAGCATGGCACTCGCAAAGCTACCTAAAGTCATAAAACTAAAGGCCCGTCCACGTTTCTTAACAAACCATTGAGCCACAAGGGTATTCGGAATTAATGACATGCTCCCCTGCCCTAGTAAACGAATGAGGAAAAATCCAACTGCAAGCATCCACATGCTCGAAACCGTACTATTAAAGAAACAAGCAAGGGCAAACAATGTTCCTACGATAACCATCATCGCTCGTTGACCAAATCTATCAATAAAGCGGCCAACAAATACCATGATCATCCCGGCAACTAGTGTAGCTGCTGAATATAAGCCAGAAACCTCTGATCTTGACCAGCCAAAATAATCAATATATTGATCGATAAACGCTGAGTTAGAATATGTTTGTCCTGGCCCTGAAAAAAAGACCCCTAATCCAGCAATAAATACAATAATCCAACCGTAATATATATTTCTGAATTTAGTCACTGATGCACCACCTAAGTTGTTATAATATTTTGATTATTACTACAAAAACTTGTACGGAATTAAACTAATTAAAAATTGCGAGTTTCTTCTACATAACTTTCAATAATTTAACTACAATTCGAACAATATTGATAATACTCGATCCGAAATCAAATTTTGCTGCGTCCACTTTGGTCTATCCTGTTTGTTCACCAGTCCCAAAATTGTTTCCCAACGTTTAGATACGGTTCAATCTAGATCATTGCCTTTTTTATCCTATAAAATGTACATATTAGATTGTATCAACATAAAGATCCCTGGTCAAAAGACCAGGGATCTGGATAAGAAAGAAAGAGAAATAATTTATCAACGTTATTTTAAACAAGCTTCAATTGATTCAACAATAGCTGCTCTTACATCAGCTTTATTATACTTTAAGATCGGCATTGTTTCTTCTGGATCTACATAGGCATCACGATTTTGAATTTCAGCCGTGACAGCAATATGAATCCCATGCTCTTTACCTTCAGAGGCGGCATATTCATCGACTTTTTCATAAGATTCTCTTACCGCTTCTAGTGGGACTACTTCTATAACAGTATCTTTTTGCCCTAGGACTTCGGCAATAATTTTATAAAACTCTTTATGCTTCATATTCGTATCTGAGATAACATATTTAGCACCATGTTCACCATACTCTAATGCTCCTACAGTAGCTTCTGCAACCTGCTTGACCGTTACCATAGCCGTACCACCACCTAATACAGGAACGACATCTTTTCCTTGGATTTGTGGTAAAAACATTTCCCATAGTGGTTTTCTGCCTGGCATCGTACCAAAAATATATGGTAAACGTAGTGACATGACATCCATTGCATCTTCACCTTCGAGAATAGCTACTTCTTCTTGCAATAAACGTGTACGAGGATAGGCTTGGCCCTTAGCTAAATCTAACTCAGGCCATATTTCAGCAAAATGAGCAAAGTAAGAGCCGTATAAAACAAACTTCTTAATACCTGCTTCTCTTGCAAGACGAGCTAGACGCTGAGTTGGTAACACATTTTGTTCATAGAAAAAACGAACTGCTGGTGCTTCTGGTACTACTCGCTCATCTACACCAGCGGCATAGACAAACATATCTTTCCCAGACAACATAGATAAAATTTCCCTATCTGACATTTCGTTAATATCACCTAGATGGCACTCAACTTCTTTTGGTAATAAATCTTCGGCAGGCATAGGTGGCAAAGCAATTGTAGATACGGAATAGCCACGACTAAGTAACTCCTTCGTTGTATGATACCCAAGTAATCCTGTACCTCCTAAAATAAATACATTTTTCATAACTAAACCCTCCATTAAATGAAATTTAACAACTAAATATGTGAATTAGTGAGCATGTTATTCAATTCAATTATATCATAAATAATATTGGAATAGGTAAAATAATGACAAGATTATGAAAAACTTATGCTTAGTTTGTCTCTCTGTATCGCACTGAAAACTGTCACAATTTATTCATAATATCTATATAACAATAATGAAATCGCTTAATTCTATAAATTCCATAAAAATTAGTGAAGTACTTCACATATATAGGCTTGAAAATTATATCTAACCCCTTTATCATAGTAATTGAGAAGTGATATTGCATTTTTTCATGCTCATTACTTCACATATTAATTCCTAATACGGAGGGATAAAAATGGCAGTAAAAACCAAAAAAGTCGATAAAAAAGAAAATGAAACGAAAAAAATGATTGACGAATTAGTTTCCAAAGCAAACACAGCATTGCAAAAAATGAAATCATTGACGCAAGAACAAGTAGATAAAATTGTTCATGACATGGCAATTGCTGGGTTAGATCAACATATGCCTTTAGCTAAATTAGCTGTTGAAGAAACCCAGCGTGGCGTCTATGAAGACAAAATAACGAAAAATATTTTTGCTACTGAATATATCCACAACAACATTAAGTATAACAAAACTGTCGGTATTATAGAAGAAAATGAACATGATGGAATTGTTAGTATTGCTGAACCTGTTGGCGTTGTGTGTGGGATTACACCAGTCACAAACCCAACTTCAACAACCTTATTTAAATCTCTTATTTCTATTAAAACGAGAAACCCAATTATCTTTGCCTTTCACCCGTCAGCCCAAAAATCTAGCAGTCAAGCTGCAAAGGTAGTTTACGAAGCAGCAATCAAAGCTGGTGCACCAAAGGATTGTATCCAATGGATTGAAAAACCAGCCCTTGAAGCAACCCAATACTTGATGCATCACGAAGGTGTATCAGTCATTTTAGCTACTGGTGGAGCTGGTATGGTTAAGGCGGCTTATAGCTCAGGAAAACCTGCCTTAGGAGTTGGGCCAGGAAACGTCCCTTGCTACATCGAAAAGACAGCACATATTAAACGTGCAGTGAATGACCTTATTTTATCAAAAACCTTTGATAATGGTATGATTTGTGCTTCTGAACAAGCCGTTATTATCGATCAAGAAATTTATCAACAAGTAAAAGATGAATTAATTGCCAACAACTGTTACTTCTTAACGGAACAAGAAATTGCCAAAGTAGAAAAAGTGGTTATCAATGAGGAAAAAGGCGCTGTAAATCCAGCTATTGTCGGTAAACCAGCTTATGAAATTGCCAAATTAGCTGGTGTTAAAGTAGATAAAAATACCAAAATCTTATTAGCTGAAATCGATGGTGTCGGACCGAATTATCCACTATCTCGGGAAAAATTAAGTCCTGTCTTAGCCTGTTTTAAAGTAAAATCAACCGAGGAAGGATTTAAGCGGGCCGAAGAAATGATTAACTTTGGTGGTGAAGGACATTCAGCTGTCATTCACTCTAACGATCAAAACGTAATTGAGCAATTCTCACTACGGATGAAGGCTGGTCGTATCATAGTCAACTCTCCTTCTTCTCAAGGAGCAATAGGTGACATTTATAATGCCCACATGCCTTCTCTCACCTTAGGTTGTGGAACATATGGTGGTAATTCAGTATCTACAAACGTCGGAACAGTTCATTTAATTAATATCAAGAAAATGGCCAGGAGACGAAATAACATGCAATGGTTCAAAGTTCCACCTAAAATTTACTTTGAAAAAGGATCTATTCAATATTTAGAAAAGATGCATAACATCTCTAGAGCGTTTATCGTAACAGACCCAGGCATGGTCGAACTCGGTTATGTTGATAAAATACTATTCTACTTGCGCAGAAGAGAAGGTCGCAATTACGTTCATAGTGAGATTTTCTCTGAAGTTGAACCAGATCCGTCCATTGAAACCGTACGAAAAGGTGTAGAACGAATGAGGCAATTTAACCCAGATGTCATCATTGCCCTTGGTGGAGGTTCCCCAATGGATGCCGCAAAAGCTATGTGGCTATTTTATGAGCATCCAGATGTTGACTTTAAAGATTTAAAACAAAAATTCATCGATATTCGTAAACGGGTTGTCAGATATCCAAAACTTGGTAACAAGGCACAGTTTGTCGCGATCCCAACGACGTCTGGAACAGGTTCAGAAGTAACATCATTTACTGTTATCACTGATAACGAAGAAGATATGAAATATCCATTAGCTGATTACGAATTAACACCTGATGTGGCCATCGTCGATCCTCAACTAGTGATGACTGTACCTAAACATGTTACAGCCGACACTGGTATGGATGTATTAACCCATGCGATCGAAGCTTACGTATCTAATATGGCGAATGACTATACAGATGGGCTTGCCATTAAAGCTATCCAACTCGTGTTTGAATATTTACCAAGAGCCTATCGAAACGGAAATGACGAATTAGCAAGGGAAAAAATGCATAATGCATCAACAATTGCAGGTATGGCATTCTCTAACGCCTTCTTAGGGATTAATCATAGTTTAGCCCATAAACTTGGTGCAGAATTCAACATTGCCCACGGGCGAGCAAATACAATTCTTATGCCACACGTTATTCGCTATAATGCTAAGAAGCCAACTAAGTTTATGTCTTTCCCTAAGTATGAACATTTTATCGCTGATCAACGCTATGCAGAAATTGCCAAAGCCATTGGACTTCCTGCCCGTACAGTTGAAGAAGGAGTAGAAAACCTCGTCCAAGCAATTATTGATCTAGCTAAACAATTAGATATTCCTATGAGCATTAAAGAACAAGGCGTATCTGAACAAGAATTCGAAGCCAAAGTCGATGAACTAGCTGAACTTGCCTTTGAAGACCAATGTACAACGGCTAATCCAAAATTACCGTTAGTCACTGAACTTGCAGAGGTTTATCGTCAAGCCTACCACGGCGTTTAAGCACAATTCAGCAAAAAGAGAGGATCGTTTTAACAACGATCCTCTTCTTATTGAACATGATTGTTATATTTAAAAAATGATGTGTCCCTTTAACCTTCTACATCATATCCTTGATCTTCAATAGCTTCTCGCATATCCTCAAGCGTTACTTTTCCTTCTTCATAAGTAACAGCGACATCACCTGTATCTAAATTGATCGCTACACTTTCTACACCTGTTAATTTTTCTAACGCACCTTTAACTGATGCTTCACAATGGGCACACGTCATACCTTGTACTTTTAATGTTGTTTCCATGATCAAAACCCCTTTTGTCAAATTATTTTTCATAGGTGTAAACCTATTATAAGATACCTACTATATTTTTACTCGCTTTAAACGAAGCGCATTAGCTACGACACTTACTGAGCTAAATGCCATGGCTGCTCCAGCAATCCATGGTGCAAGTAAACCAGCTGCCGCGATCGGAATACCGGCACTATTATAAGCAAAGGCCCAAAATAGATTTTGCTTGATGTTTTTCATCGTCGCTTTACTAATGGTGACAGCCTTAGGGATTAACAGCAAATCACCGCCAAGCAATGTGATATCCGCTGCTTCAATAGCCACTTCAGTACCGGTTCCAATGGCAATCCCGATATCTGCCATAGCTAGAGCCGGTGCATCATTAATGCCATCTCCTACCATTGCGACTTTGCTTCCTTGTGCTTGCACTGCTTTAACATGATTTGCTTTCTCTTCAGGAAGCACTTCAGCAATTACGTTTGTAATGCCTACTTGTTTTGCAATTGCTTCAGCCGTACGACGATTATCGCCTGTTAACATCATCACCTTAATGCCACTCTCTTGTAGTTGACGAATAGCAGCCCGGGCCGTCTCTTTTACGGTATCGGCCACAGCAATCATCCCATGATATTGGCCATCAATCGCAATCAGCATGGCGGTTTTCCCTTCCCGCTCAAGCTCTGTTAATGCTTGTTCGGCATCAGCGATCTTCACCTGGTGATCATTCATCAGTTTTCTCGTGCCAACAAGAATCCTTTGACCAGCTATCTTCGCTTCAATACCGTGTCCAGGTATGGCAGTAAAGTGATCTACTTCAAGTAACTCAATCTGTTGTTCATTGGCATAATTCACAATAGCCTCGGCAAGAGGATGTTCAGAACTTTTTTCTGCACTTGCCACAAGTTGTAAAACTGTTTCATCACCGGTAAAATCTGTTACAACCGGTTTTCCTTCAGTAATCGTCCCTGTTTTATCAAAAATAATTGTATCAATTTCCTGCGTTCTCTCGAGATGTTCGCCACCTTTAAATAGAATACCTGATTCAGCAGCTTTTCCTGTACCAACCATAATTGAAGTTGGTGTCGCTAAACCAAGGGCACATGGACAAGCAATGACCAACACAGCTATCGCTGCTACTAAGGCTGGTTCGAGCTCACCCGGTGTCACAAAGGCAATCCATACAATAAAGGCTAACACGGCAATACCGACAACAATGGGAACAAAATAACTAGATATGACATCGGCCATCCGTTGAATAGGTGCTTTTGAACCTTGGGCGTCCTCAACAGCCTGCACAATCGAAGCAAGCGCAGTATCTTCTCCAACTTTGGTTGCTTCCATTTCAATCGTCCCATTTTGGTTAATCGTTGCCCCGATCACTTCATGACCAATATCTTTCTCTATCGGAATCGATTCCCCTGTTAGCATCGACTCATCAACAGACGTCCTACCTTTGACCACGATCCCATCTACAGGTATTTTTTCACCAGGTTTGACAATTAACCGGTCATGCACAACCACTTCTTCGATCGGAATCATCATTTCCTTGCCATCACGGATCACCCGGGCTTCTTTTGCTTGTAAATTTAATAGCTTGGATATCGCCATCGTTGTTTTACTTTTTGCATTTACTTCTAAATATTTCCCAAACAAGATTAAAGTAATTAAAATCGCACTCGTTTCAAAATAAAGATGGGGTTCGTAAGTTGGATTTCCAATCGTTTTCATAGCTTCATATAAACTATAAAAGTATGCAGCACTTGTCCCTAACGCAACAAGCACATCCATATTGGCACTTTTAGTCCGTAAATTTTTATAGGCACCAACATAAAATTGCCAACCAATAACGAATTGAATCGGGGTTGTTAGTAAAAACTGAAACCACGGATTCATTAATATTGCAGGTACGGTTATTCCAAGGAGATGATCAAGCATCGTTAACAACAATGGGATCGATAGGATAGCTGAAATGATCAATTTGACTTTCATGCTCTGTAATTGTTTGTCTTTATGGGATTGTTTTTCTGCTTGATCCGTTCTCTCTTTAGCTTCATACCCTAAATTTTGAATAACGTCCCTAATCTTTTGATCATTAATTAATGAGGGAGTATATTCAATCGTTGCTGTTTCGTTCGTTAAATTGACCGTTGCTTGTTTAATCCCGGGTTGTCTGTTTAACACTTTTTCAATTCTTGCTGAACAAGCAGCACAAGTCATGCCAAATATGTCATATTCTGCTTTTTCCTCTGCGACACCATAACCTAATTTCTCTATCGTATGAATAATTTCATTTGGCTCAATAACCTGTTCGTCATACGAGATCGTTGCTTTTTCTGTCGTTAAATTAACTTGGGCTTCTACACCTTCTAGTCGATTAAGCACTTTTTCTACCCTTGAAGAACAGGCGGCACAAGTCATCCCCGTAATATCGAGCTGTAATTGGGTCATTTTTCAACCTCCCTTGCCTTATTTTGTAAAATGCTTCAGCACTTCGACAAGCTCTTTAATCATTGCCTCACTATCTTCTGTTTTTATCGCGTGGCTAACACAATGCTGCATATGGCGTTCAACAACCGAAAAGCCAACTTTTTTTAACGCAGCTTGCACAGCGCTAATTTGTACCAAAACATCTATACAATAACGTTCTTCTTCAATCATGCGTTGAATACCACGGACTTGACCTTCAATTCTTTTCAGACGGTTATTAATTTGCTTTTTCTCTTGGTCTGTTCGTGGTGTAATCGGGTGTTCATGTAAATACTTCTCCATTGACCTCATCCTTTCACCGTTCACCTAAATATAGTATACCCCCCTATAGTATAATAAAGCAAGAAAAAGTTAATGTATAAGGAAATTAAATAAAAAAAGGTGACAATGAATGGACACAAAGTCTGTTGATCCCCTGTAGAACATTTATCATTCGCTTATTATCATGTTTTATTCTACTATGAAACAAAGAAAAGCTATTTCTATGAAAGGAGCCAGCTATTCTATGGATCTCATTATTCGGAATGCTAAGTTAATCGATCAAGAAAACCTAGTCGACATTGCTATTAAAGATGGGAAGTTTCAAGATATTCGCCCAAAAATAGACCTAGCTACCAAAACAGAAATTGACGCCAACGGAAAGCTCGTTTCCCCACCTTTTGTGGAATCCCATGTCCATCTTGATTCCGCCCTTACTGCCGGAAATCCTCGCTTTAACCAAAGCGGTACGTTATTAGAAGGCATTGAAATTTGGGGTGAATGCAAACAGCATTTAACGAAAGATATGATCAAAGAACATGCCAAAACAACGATTAAGTGGTTAATCGCCAATGGGGTACTTCGTATTCGGGCCCATACTGATTGTTCCGATCCAGAGCTGACATCTATTCAAGCTATCTTAGAACTGAAAGAAGAACTCCAAGAATTGATTGACATCCAAGTTGTCGCTTTTCCCCAAAACGGAATTTTTACATACGATGGGATGGATCAGTTATTAGTCGAAGCAGTAAAAATGGGGGCTGATGTCATAGGTGGGATTCCCCATATTGAACTAACCCGTGAGGATGGCATTAAATCCATTGAATATATCTTTTCGTTAGCTGATAAATACGATAAACTCATTGACATTCATACAGATGAAACCGGAGATGAACAGTCAAGATTCGCTGAAGTCATCGCGAAATATGCTATTACATACGGAATGAATCAACGGGTCACAGCCAGTCATGTAACAGCAATGCATAACTATCATAATGACTATGCGCAAAAATTAATCTCCCAAATAGTAAGAGCGAACATGAATATTGTTACGAATCCGTTCTCAAATGCCCTATTACAGAATAGATTAGATGGATACCCACGTAGGCGGGGCCACACACGGGTTGATGAATTGTTGGATTCCGGTGTTAATGTAAGCATCGGTAATGATAATATCATGGATCCTTTTAATCCCATGGGTAAGGGAAACATGTTACAAGCGGCTCATTTTCTACTACATATTGCCCACTTAAGTGGCCACCAGCAAATTAAGCAATTGTTTGCAATGATCACTCACCATAGCGCTAACACTTTAAATGATCAACATTACGGAATTAAACCCGGACAACAAGCGGATTGCATTATCCTCGATGCTAAATCTGAACAGGAAGCAATTCGCTTAACAAGTGAATGTTTGTATGTCATTCGTAAAGGTAACATCATTGCTGAAACAAAACCTGCCAATCGGAAAGTTTACATTGATCATGAGGCAGTGCCAGTAGATTTTAAACTGAGGTAAGAAAGCGATCAGGCGGGCACATGTTTAAATGAAACGACGTAATATATTCATCACATAAGGTATGGTCAGTTCTATTTGCATCGATGTTATTTAGGCGATCATTGTTATATCTTTTGATGTAATCATTTGGAAAGTTCTGTTTGCATCGATGAGTTTTTATAGGGCCTCGGGTTGCTTAATCGGATTGAAATCACTTGGGAGATCGATCTATAAGATGGCCCTTAGCCCCCCGCCTTCTATTGTTGTCTGTATAGTTAACCGGCTTTGTTAAATTTCTCGGTGCTCTTTTTAATTTCGATACTGCTCTCGTTGATTTATTTGTTCCAATCCCCCTGTTTTAGCGTTAAACAACAAGTAAATCATATTTTGCTTGCTCCAATCCCAGCCAATCACCATGACAAGCGGCATATTTTTTTGTGGATCTTTCGTAAAACCGAAATTATATCCTTTAGCAAACGTATCCCCAGGATATAGTTGCACGAGGTTTTGAGCCTTCATTAGTAATTCAGGTGTGTCATACTGAATCTCTTCAACGTACGAGAGAAAGTAACTTTCAGGCATAGGTTTCAATTCCTCAGGTAAGTGCAATTTCTCCCCCACTTCGCCATCTCGAATCGTTACTAAATACCAATCTGTCTTGCCTGGTATACCAAATTGGATATTCCAATGTTTTCTTCTACCATCCATCCCTGTTGGTGTCTTATCTCGATCAACACTAATGGCAAAATATACCCTTGCTTCTTTATTCCACATTATCGCTTCTTCTTGTGCGATCTTAATTGCCTCTCTTAATGTTAAGCTTTTTTCTGAATTTGAAATTTCACTTTGGATATTTTTAATTGTTGCTTTTCCATAAACAGGAACAGTTAAAGTAAATAATGTAAAAACTATGATTGGCATGATAATAAGACGTTCCATCTTCAGCTCCTTTCCTAGACAAAAGTATTTTTCCCTACTAGTTACTGAATATGTTTTTCACGCCATATTCACCTCTCCTTTCCAAGTAGTTCAACGATAACAAATCTTGCAAGCTAATCACATATTTACACGACTTTACTTTTTTTATGCAAATGTTTGTGATATACTGAGCATAGAAGCTCAAACAGATATAGCAATAGATAACCTATTATATGCCCCCTGACAAACACATTTTTTGAAAACGCTTACTCTGTTGGTGATTTATATTAAATTATTTGAAAGGGTGGAATCATATGAAAGTTGTTATTCTAGGTGGCGCAGCCGCAATGGCGCAACCTACAATTAAAATTTTAGAGAAGTTTGACAAAATTACCTCATTAGTATTAGCTGATCTTAATGTTGAAATGGTTAATCAAATTGCTGAAGAATTGGACAATGAAAAAATTGACACAACATCGATTGATATAACTGACAAAGATGCTTTAACTAATTTAGTCACAGGTGCAGATTTAGTCATTAATTTCGTTGGACCTTATTACAAGTTTGGCACCAAACCTCTTGAAACAATTATTGAGGCAGGAGTCAATTATGTAGATATTCTCGATGATTATGATCTTACAATGGAAGTATTGAAGCTAGATGACAAAGCCAAAGAAAAAGGTGTTACAGCTCTAGTTGGTATGGGAGCATCTCCTGGCTTAACTAATATTCTAGCTAAACTTGCCGCAGATGCATTGGACAATACAGAAGAGATTCATACCCATTGGGTAGTTGGCGAAACTGAACTTGCAGACAGTGGGGCCATGATTCATATGTTCCATATTATTGATGGCGAAGTACCTACCTTTAAAGACGGGAAACAACAATTAATCAAAGCCTACGATCCGAAAACATCTCTTAAGGTAAAATTTGAAGAACCCATTGGTGAAGTTGAATTGTATCATCTCGGTCATCCAGAACCAATCACGTTACCAAAATATATTCCCAATGTTAAAACGGTTACCAATCGTGGCGCATTAATTCCAGCCTCACAGAATACCTTTTTCCGAATCATGTCAGAAGCAGGGATGGCAGGCGTTGATCCTGTTAAAATAAATGGACAAGACATTAAACCGATTGACGTCTTGTTTACTGTATTAGCTGAAAAACAAGCTGAAAATCCAAATCTGATTGAAACAGTAGATGAGGCGATCAGTTCAGCCCAAGTGATTGTAAATGGTACTAAAGATGGCAAACATGTTTCTTACACATTTACTAGTACTGGTAAAGGCGATATGGCAAGTGGTACATCTATTCCAACAGGTGTAGCTGCAATGCAAATGCTAGCTGGTAATGTAACTGAGACTGGCGTTATTGCCCCTGAATGCTTAAACCCAGTTGAAATGGTAAAAGGCTTAGCAGAAATCGGTTTTTTAAGTGAGACAGCAGGATTTAAATTAGAAAGAAAAATTGATGATGAAGTAGAAGTAGGCTTTGTCCAGGATACGGATAAATTCCCAGAGTTATATGGAAATCGATAATATATTGATAAAAAAACAGGCAATTCTTTCGCCAAAAAGAATTGCTTGTTTTTTTATTTTTTCATAAAGTAATTAGATAAAAGCATAATAAATGAACATCGTAATAATTTTTTCAATTTTAACTAGATTCCTAGGATAAAAGGTCTTTTTCATCTTTTCCTAGCCATTTTAATAAAAGTTTTCTGCTTTGGGGAATTGAGTAATGCATAATCTGCCCAATTAACAACGCAATCAACACGGTTCCAATTCCAATCGGTCCACCTAACCACCAACCAACGATGGCAACAAACACTTCAATCACTGTTCGTATCCCTTTAATACTAAAATTAAACTTCTCTACTAATACGAGCATCAAACTATCACGAGGTCCTGCTCCCATGTTTGGTGATACATAAATCCCTGCACCATATCCTGAAACGATAACGCCAACAATAAAAATAATCGTCTGTCCCCAAATGGTCGTAAATTCTGGCAATAACCAATTAAAGAGATCAATGAAGACACCGATCACTAATATATTTATCCAAGTTCCCAGTTTTGGCCATGCTCGTTGAAAAATAGACACAAAAAAAATAATGACCAATCCTGTTATGATATTCCACGAACCAATACTTAAACCAAAATTGCGATAAAGTCCAACGTGTAAGACATCCCATGGCGAGATTCCCAACCTTTGTCCTTTAATTGTCATGGAAATACCTAAGGCCATAATAACCATGCCAGATAAGAAAAATCCCCAGCGATATGCATATTGTCTTGTCATAATATCCTTCTTTCTCTCTATATCGATAAATGTTATTGGTACATTTCCCTTTCATCATTATATAAGTGTTTTTCATAAACATACAATTGTTCTGTACTGAATATGATTCGCTAGGGATTTATTAGCCAGCCCACATGATGAACGTCCAAGTCTCATCCAACATATATTACCTATGACCATGCGAGAAAGGAAGTGGATCGGATGAATAAAAAATGGCTGAACAGCTTACAAACGCGGACACCACAAGAGGGCTTTGAATTAGCTATTAAACTGGCTCAAAAAGGCGTTGAATATACGCAACCATCTGAAGCAATTAGAAAAAAGTTACGACCTAAATATTCCCGGGATCCCGACAGTTTGACTATGGCTTCCCAAGTGATTGCCATCAACTTTCAAACCGTCGCAGCTGCCAATGATTATTGGCGCCGGAGAACGAAAATTAATTACTAATCGTCCTTCCATATGGATCGTAGCAATACCGATGCATAATAAAATGGAACCCGCCTTTCCATTTGTTTTGGAAAACAAGGTTCCATTTTATGTTTTGTGAGCAAGGTTACTGCCTAATTATATTATCTTTCTTCCCTATGTGCCACAATACGTAACATACGGTTCGTTCGTCTCTGGAACTTTGGCATAGGCAATTTGTTCAGGACGATGGGAATATGGATCTTCCAATACATCTAGCAACTGGTCAAATTTCGTAAAATCATTGTCTTCAACCGCTTGTTCTAGGGCTTCCTCAACATAATAGTTGCGGGGAATGACAGCTGGGTTGTGCTGTTTCATCCATTTTTGCACAGCTTCATCTGATTTACCTTCTTGTTTTTGTCTATCCTTCCACTGCTCGTACCAAGCAACAAAATCGGTTTGTTTGCCAAGCTCAGATTCCCTCACCCGATCAAATGTTAAATCAATAAACGTATTCGTATAATCCGCTTTGTATTTTTCCATTAAATCCAACAGTTCTTTAATCAGTTTACGATCTTCAGGTTGTTCCGTAAATAACCCTAATTTCGCACGCATCCCCGTCTCAAAGTACTCGGTAAATTTCCTTTCATATGAACTGAGTATATCTTTGGCGATCTCAATGGATTCGGCTTCTTTTTCATGTAACAAAGGTAGCAAAGTTTCAGCAAAACGCGTTAAATTCCACGCGCCGATCACTGGTTGATTTTTGTAAGCATAGCGACCATGCATGTCAATTGAGCTAAAAACAGCATCCCGGTCAAACGTATCAATAAAAGCACAAGGCCCATAATCAATGGTTTCGCCACTTATTGTCATATTGTCCGTATTCATGACACCGTGGACAAAACCAACCAATTGCCATGTAGCAATTAACTTTGCCTGTCGATCAACAACCCGTTCTAACAAACGATGATATGGTTGATCATCTTCTAAAACATCCTGATCATGCCGACGTATCGCGTAATTAGCTAAGGCGCGTAAATCATCAACGGAAGTAAAGGCTGCCGCAAATTCAAAAGTACCAACTCTAAGATGACTTGATGCAACCCTCGTTAATATCGCGCCAGGTAAGGGTTCTTCCCTTATCACTGCTTCACCAGTCGTCACAACTGCTAAGCTTCGCGTTGTTGGAATACCTAATGCATGCATCGCCTCACTAATTAGATATTCCCGTAACATTGGCCCCAATGCTGCCCGTCCATCGCCACCACGAGAATAAGGTGTTTCGCCTGCCCCTTTTAATTGCACATCCCAGGTTTGCTCCTTTACATCAACAAGTTCGCCAAGCAAAATCGCCCTTCCATCGCCTAACATCGTAAAATGACCAAATTGATGACCAGCATAGGCTTGGGCAATTGGTTCAGCACCATGTGGCACTTGATTACCAGCTAAGACGGCAATCCCTTGATCTGTTTGTAATGCATCTATGTCTAATCCTAATTCTTCTGCTAGCGCAAGGTTTAAGGCGACCAATTGGGGATCACCGACAGCTGTTGGCTTAATTTTAGTATAAAATTTCATTGGTAAATCAAGATAACTTTGGGTAAAACGCTCTTTCATGGAATCACCTTTTTAAGGGTAGTGTTTACCCTGATGATAAAATCATTCTCTTATGTTGTAGCTCACGATTTCAGAAGCTTTTTAAAGGTTATTTGATTAACTTAAACACAATAAAATTAGGTGAAATAAGGGCATCTGCAAATTCAGGATGCTTCGCTAACATTTCTTTACTGATCGTTGGCTCGACGATACGGTCAATGCGAAAGCCAATATCAACCAGTGTATTGATATATGTCGTTAATGTGCGATGAAAAAAATATACATTTTCTGGCTCACCGTATGGTTGCTCATACACGCCTTCAGCAAAATAATTACCGACTTTTCGATATAGTTTTTTGCCTTCCGGCGTTCTTTCCCAATCACTATTTGGGGTAATAAAACATGGATGCAAGATAGAAAAAACAAACATGCCACCGGTAACTAATAAACGATACATCTCTGCACATGCCTTGTTAAAATTCGCTAGATCTTGCATCACCATATTACTAACAATTACATCAAAACTAACATCAGGTAAAAAATTAAGCTCTTCACAATTCCCATGATAATAATGAATATTCATATGTTCAGGTGTTCTTTCTTTAGCAATTTCGATCATTCTTTCGGAAAAGTCAACTGACGTAACGATTGCCCCTTCCTCACTTAATAGACGGCTCAAATATCCTTCTCCACAGCCAGCATCTAATAACCGTTTGTTTTGAAGTGATCCGATCATCTGAAAAATAACCGGATTTAAGAGTACTTTTTTATGAAGATCACCTTCATCGCCATGGTTATTGGCATAACTTTCAGCAAATAGATCCCATCGTGTAATTGCGTGATCAGTAGTTATTTTTTTCATCGACTTCCTCCTTATCAGTCATAAATAACCCTTCCAATCATCTAATATGCTTTATCAATACGATCATTCGATCAAGCCACTTTTTAAAACGACTTCTCTTATCTGGCAAAAGCTCTATATTACTTCTCTTCGCAATTTCTTCAACGACCTCGTCAACGCTTTTATGATCGGTAATGATTTTTTCTTCCGTAATTTCAGTATTAAAAGCCTGAATACAGCGATCGATTTGTGCCTTTGCCCATGTTTCACCACGTTCCAAGCGTTTATTCAATCGTTTCAATATCGTTTCTTTATCAGCATATAAGATGAAATGCTTAAGCGAAATGCCATCATCGATAAGTTGTTGGACAATTTCTTGGTAGTATAGCGGATTATTAATCGTCATCGGAACAATGATTGTGCCATCATACTGTTCGGCGATAAAACTCAACATTTCATAATTAAACGATCGCCATTGCTCATAATCTTGAAAATCAGATTTGAGTAATGGTTTCGGGACGTTGTTAAAAAGGAAATAACCGATGTTTTCTGGATCATAAACATAAGCATTTGGCAGTCTTCGTGCTAACTCAAATGCACAAGTTGTTTTTCCCGATCCAAAAGCACCATTTAACCAAATAATCATTCATACCGCTCCTATGTATATGTACGACTACACTACCATTCTACTTCGTTCGGAAAATAATGACAATTGCTTTTGTATACTAAAAAAGGGAATCCCTTCATAAGGAATTCCCTGTTGATTATGATAAAAGTCCAAATGATTGGAAGATTTTATATCTATCTACTGTTAGGATTCCTTGCCAGTATCTACTAGCGATTGCAAATGCTTCAGGATAACTTTCCCAATTCCATGTCACGTCCCATGTACCTTCATCAGTTAATGTTTCTATATAAAAAAGCAAGTTTTGCTGAACTAAATCACTATATTTTTCATAAAGAGGATGCTCAGGACTGGCAATAAGATCAAGGGGAAGTGGTTTGTATCCTGTTGACCATGCGGAAACATCCCATTCAATACAACCTTCAGCGAGTGACATAATCACATCTGAAACTTCATTCAACGAATATGGAAACTTATTCGCAAATGTGGTTTCGTGTAATTTTAATACGTCGAGTAACCGTTGGTAATTATTTATTTCATGCTGATCCATTTCAGCGACACTGAATAGATGGTTGAGTGCTTTTTCAATCACTGACCAACCTATCTGAGCCGTTTCACTATGTTGAGGAGACCAATATACAAGGAAAGATGCCAACTCTGCACTTGGGTTAAACATCCAATTATCCTGCACCCCTTCTTCCCAATGCCACCACGGTGCATGCGGATATTGATTGTATTCAGGTAATACAGAGGACCACATTCCTGAATCTTTTTGATAAGTATTTGCTAAATATTTAAGCATTGACTGAACCACTGCTTCATCGCTACTAGCTTCTATTTCCATTAATATTTGTCCTGCTACCCATGTAGCCATTGGCGATGAATAGGGTGACCAAAAATCAGGTTCTATTCCATTCCCAAAGCCACCATCATCATTTTGAAAAGCTGATAAATATTTTATGACATTGTCGCGAGAAGTCCCTTCAAAAAGATATTCCCATCTTGCTGCTTCCAACGGTCGAGCATTTCGTTTGATCCACGAACTTGACTGTTGAAATTTCTCTGACGAAATTTTCATGTTAATCATTAACCTCCAATCTCTTCAACTCTTTCTATCCTGTCTTACTGATTTTTTATTGTCCTGAAATTAATTTCAAGATGTACTTTCCATTTTCCTTCCTCACTTTAGAAAAAAATGGTCAGATTATAGAAAAACGAATAAAACAGTGGTCAAAAGAGACGGAACAATATAACGGGGGTCAGTTCAACGATCAAATGAAGCAGTCCTGCTAACGTTTTTTCGCGATGTAAAACACGTAGCTATAATAGTCCTTATATTTTTCATACATTGTTATTTCGTCCAGTCCCATTTCTACAAAGGTTTTTACATCTTCACTGTAGTTATATTTTTCAAGAAAATCATTAGAACGGGCCTTGATAGGTTCATAATAATGATCCCACCAGCAATTTTCCGGTAAGATAAAATGAGCGATCGGTTCATAACCACTCTCTTCAAGTACAGCTAATTTAGCTTCGATGGTATCTATTTCAGGATAAGCATTTGTCCAATACGTCTCTATTTCCTCTGGTCGCTCATCAGTAAGCCAAGATATTTCTGATACAACGATATAGCCATCGTCCTTCAAATATTTTCGCCATTCAGATAAGCCTTGAGCATTTGTTTGGTCATCACTCGGTCATTTAAGTTTTGTTGATCAACTTTCTCCTGCAGTTTATCTAAAAATCCTTGTAGCATATCGACTGCAATAATTGTTGCTGGTGTGTTATTGGCAAGCACCATAGTTTGGGCACCGGTTCCACAGCCAATATCGAGAATTTGTGGACTGTCCTCTAATTCAGGTAAATAACTAAGTGCTTTTTTAGTTGCCTCATCATTACCCGGTCCTTGTCGTTCTGCATCTTTATGAAATTCAATCGCAAATTTAAGTAAATCCATTGTTGTCGTCCTTCTTTCTATTGTCATTTTGCTATGATGATTGCATAACTTGTTTATCACCTTGTCAAGGATATCATGCATACACCCCAAAAGACTAATAATCTATTCGCTATGTTTCTTTTCATCGCATTTAATCGTTTAGCCCTTTTCCATCTAGTATCTTTGGTATATATTTTTCTATTCTGTTCTTCCGGGTTTTTGATTGTTTTGCTCTTGAAAAATATAGAAGATAAGCTCTTTGTCTTCCCGGCGTCAGGGATTCAAAAGCTTCTTTCAATGCTGGTAATTCTTCAAACTTCATCTGCAATTCTTCTGGCACAGCGTATTCCGTTGTTTGTTTAAATTCTACCTTCAAACCAGACTTTTCTACCTCTATGGCATTATTGATATATGTTTTAAGAACATCTTCCATGTCAATAATCTCTTGGAGATTCGTAAAGCGAATTTGTCGAGCAGCCTGGGTATGTTCCGATTGTTGAATTAATATCTGATGAGGATCTTCTAACAAAGCACCTTTATGAAACAAGAGTGCACAATATTCTTTAAAGCCGTGAATGAGGACAACGTTTTTCCCGTTTAGCGTGTAACAGGGATGCATCCACTTAAAGTCTTCAGTTAATTCACAACCAAGAACAATTTCTCTTAACTTCTCAAATTCCTTTTTCCATTTTTCTCTGTTTGCAAAAATTCTTCTACTTTATGGCTTGCACTATTATTTGTCATCATCAGCACCTCTTCATTTAATAAGTACTTTACACCATTGTTTACATATAGGATTACCGATATATAGAGTTTTACTTTTTCATTTTGAAGTCATTCGCATTTCACCTTTAGTTTCTAGTTAATTAATAAATGGAATTTATCATCCTTTACGGTCGATCTTCCCATGGTTCAAGTTGACCAACTATATGAACTGCTTTCTTCGTTTGTAGTGCTTCGATCACTCCTGAAGAAATCTCCTCATTTGTTAACCATCTTGAATAAGTTGCTTCTTTTACAAACCCCAATTGAACTTGATAATACAAACAATTATCTGGTACAGCAGCCTTCTGTTTAATGCTGGCTAAATTCGAGCTACTTCCTAAAACATGAAATAACTCCCACTCATCTTGATTTTTGGCAACTTCATTGACAATAATCGATAGAGCATTATTGGCAGCAGAATGATGAATCCACGCCACAACAACATCAATGTTGCCATTGTTAATAATCGTGTCATTGACCTGTCTTCGTAAGGCATTGTCATGACGATAATCGACTAAAAGCGGTGTGATATGATTAGGGAAAATTGTTTGATTCATTAGTTGTTCCATTCGCCACGAATGACGGGCAATAATAGATACATGATAACCCTGCTCGACTAACCATAGCGACACACCTGATAACATACCAGTACCACCTACTACCAAGGCATGCTTCATTTTAATTCTCCTTTATTTTACGCCCTATATAACAGGACGCTTATATTTTAGGAAGAAAGGCATTTGTATCTAGATTTTCTTATTGATTGTGACCATGATAGAATCAATAACAATCATTGAATTTAGTTATGAATATGACTCATATATAGTGAGCTTAATATTAAAAATATTCCGACGATAATTGTTAAAAAATAGTTTTTCTTTTTCGCTTCACACCCATGACACCACCAATTATTACTTAATTTAAAAGATTTTTTTGCCAAATACATCAATACTTCAATCGCAATGATTTATTTATCATTATATGGTTATCATTCTCGTATTTCAATTGCCCTTTTTGATGATAAAACACTAATTCTATTAGTGATTTCAACATAAAAAAAACCTTGGTTCATATATAGAACCAAGGGTAATGACTAGTGAACTTTAAAATCCATATTCTGTTACGTAAAATCTCATTCGATCTTGACGTTGATATTCGTACTCGTCTATGATCAGGAATTCATTATTTCCTAAATAAAATGGACCATCTATATAGCCATCATAATCATCCATTTCATACTCACTGTCAAAAAATGAGATAGAATCTACCATTTCAAGCTCCGTATGAACAACGTAAATCATATGGTCACTATCATTAATGATATAAAACAGCGTATCGTTTAGTGGATATACCTCATCAATGGCAGATCTTTCAAACAGTAAAACTTTATCATAAGCATCATCATACAATGGTTCACCGGTCTCTATTTCTAACCGTTTGATACCATCGTCAAAGTAATCGTGTACGAAATAGTGTCCTTGTTCAAAATTAATAAATTTAATATCGTCAGACTCATCGACTATATCATGTGGGTCATAAAGAACAAGTTCTTCCGCTAATTCCGTATTATTTAATGGCAAGACTTGAAAATCACGATCTTCTAACGGATTTTCTTTGTAGACAAAAACTGGCCCTGCAGTTGTACTGACGATCTCACCAAAGTCATCAATTTCATCTTCAATAAAATTAAATTGCTGATCAAAAACGACTTCAGTTTCATATTCGTTTTTCTGACCATCAAAAATGTGACTAATATCAAGGGATTCAACTGTTACTTGCTTCGTAAACTCCGAATAATCTTCATAGTACTCGTACTTTAGAACTAACGTATTAGCCAATATTTTCGAATCCAAATAAAAGTTTTCATCTTCTTCTAGTAATTTCTTTTTTGTCGGTGAATAAATAATATCTTCGACAACAGCTTGATTATTTTCATCGAATGAATACACGAGATAATTTGGCGTTCCATCGGTATCTACATGAACAAAATAGTAAATCGTTCCATCCTCTGCTTTGATAGCATGCTTCGTAGCTCCAATGGCATCTTCGTTAACTTCTGTATGTAGCGATTCAAAAGTTTTCTCTTCAATAACAAAGTCGCTTATTTCGGTAAATGATGAAAATCCTTGTAGTTGCTCTTGTTCCATCTCAGATTCTATTTCATTTTCGTCATTTACATTTTCACTGTTTAGCTCACCCGTTGAATTATCCACCTCTTGACTAACCTCTGTGTTAGTCGCCTCTTGATTGACTTCTGTTTCACCTTTACTACAACCAGCTATAATTAATAATGATGTTAATAAAAACAATAATAATTTCTTCAATGTGAAACCTCCTGATGTTTATATTTTTTTATTACCTGAAAATATATCTATATAATAAATCTGTTGATGGATAGATTTGATAGGATAGACGCCCAACTATATATTTTATCATTATCATTTGTCGTTATCAATTTACCGTTTTTTCAAAATTATCTATCTGAAGATTACAGCCTAGTGTTCATACAATAAAAAAACTGCCTCGAAATCATCTACGAGACAGTTACAAGGATTCATTGAATTGCCTTATCGGTTTGTTTGTTACATCTGCTTCCTTACAACATAATATAAACTATTCTATTCACCTTTTTGCAAAAACTAATTTCCGTTTTTGTTTACGTTGCCTATCAAGCTAATAAGTAGATTAAACTAAAACTATTTCGTTCTTCCACTAAAATATTCCTTTAGTGGAAGTAGTCTATCAACCAATAAATTCCCTTAATAACTCATTAAACTTGTTACGTTCTTCCCAGAAAAGCCCATGCCCGCTATAATAAAACGGTACAAGCTGGGAATTTTTTATTTGTTGATTTAGTTCCTCGGCTTGGGAAAATGGGATCACTTTATCATGAACACCATGGGCGATGAGAGTAGGAACGAATATTTTCGGTAAATCTTCATAAAGTTTTTCATCTCTCAACGTCTTAATAATCGCTAGCGTTGACCAACCTGCAGCTTGTAAGCCCATTTGGAAAAACCACTCAGAGAATGGACTAGTAATATATTGAAAGAAAAAGTTTTCCGTCACTTCTCGCATCATTTTCGGACGATCATTTGACGCTTGCGTAAGAAAGTTACTTGCTGTTTCTGATGTAAATCCTACAGGAGCTGCAGCATCAATTAATACGAGTTTTGATACCCCGTGGCCATGATGTCGGGACACATACCGAATCGCAATTGATCCACCTGTCGAGTGACCTACAAGGGTGAAATTATCTAATTCTAGTACATCAACTACTGCCCGTATATCATCAGCTAATCGATCAAAGTTGTAGCCTTTTATTGGCTTATCCGACTTTCCAAATCCTCGCCAATCAATTCCGATACAACGGTATCCCATCAAGGAAAGAACATTAAATTGATATTCAAACTGTTTATGGCTTAACGGCCAACCATGTAAAAACACGATCGTCTTCCTACCCTCAGGATTTAAATCCTCGACAAATAAATTTACACCTGATTCTACTGTAACATAGTACCCCACACCGTTTCCCCCTAACAATCGTTTTGCAAATATGATATTCGACTAGTTTAAAATGGGTGAAAACCTATATTTGCATGCAACATATTGGTTATATGTTAAATTCGTTAATTTGATAAAATATTCAGAGAATATGATACACTCAAGATAACCAAATTTGTCTTATTAACACGTATGCTTATGCAACGAACTGGCCAGGTTAATTCAATTTATATCAACTTAGGAGGTTAATATGGAGTTCTATCAATTTTCCAAAGAAAGTGGTAAAAGAATTGAAAAATTCAATTCGGATTTTATTATGACTCGAATTATTCAAACAAATAAGCCAGCCAATATTGGATGTATGTACTTAGATAAAAATGGTATCGTGGGTTATCATCAGGCAGTAGTCCCTCAACTTTTATTAATTTTGCATGGAGAAGGTTATGTCCGTAATGAAAAAAGTGAATACTTAAAAGTACAGGCTGGGGATGCTGTCTTCTGGGAAAAAGATGAGTGGCACGAAACTAAAACGGATACAGAATTAACTGCTATTGTCATTGAAAGTGAAGAATTAACCCCATCACTATTTTTGCCTTTAAAACAATAGATGCTGTACTACCGATTGCGTAAGTGGAAGAACACGTTTTACTTAATCAAACTTTAACAAAAGATGTTCTTTTCATTTCCTTGGTGAGCTAAATTATTTATTTTGGCGGCTCATCACAATTCCGCCCTTAAAGTAGCAGCCCACTCTCTCACTCGTTCAACAGCTTTTTCGGGATTATCGGGAACATACACGTCAGCAATCGTCATTTTCCACTGTCTTTGTACTGGGAATCTTTTACTAACGTCCTTTAATACACGCCTATTCCCTTCAAATACAAAAATAACAAGGCAGAAAAGATCTGCCTTGTTATAAATCGTGCTCAGATTATCAAATGTTTCTTATCGTTCTACAATTCCCTTTCCAACAGTGCCACCAACTCCACATGAAAAGTTTGTGGGAACAGGTCAACTGGTTGAACTGTTTTTAATTGATAACCAAAAGGAACTAATTCTTTAATATCAGATGCAAAGGTAGCCGGGTTACAAGAAACATAGACGATGCGGCTTGCTTGTGTACGTCCGATTCGACGCATCACTTTACCACCTGCACCAGAGCGGGGTGGATCTAGCAATAGTAAATCAGGCGTACCAAAATGCTCTAGCACATCATCCATGCCGCGCCGTGCATCTTTTGCTAAAAAGTAGGTGTTATCAATTCCATTATCACGGGCATTTCGTTTCGCTGATTGAATCGAAGTTTCCACTATTTCGATCCCAGCTAATTCTTTTACTCGTGCTGCAAAGGGTAAAGAAAATGTCCCGACACCACAAAATAAATCGATCATTTTTTCAGTTTCTTTTGGTTGGGCTAATTCAAGGGCTTTTTCCACCAAAATCGTTGCTTGCACAGGATTTGTCTGAAAAAATGTATCAAACCAAAGTCGGTATCGATAGCCAAGGAGTTCATCATAAATAAAATCACGACCAGCTAATACGTATGTTTTATCAGCGTCAGTGCGATCCGATAGTTGGCGATTAACATTCCAGATAAAACTTTTTACTTCTGGACAATGATTCTCAATCCGTTGTTTTAACGCTTCGATCCCTGGGACGTGATCAGGTTCTTCCGTGGCAAAAATAGCTAACATGACTTCGCCAGTTGCAGTAGCATGACGGACCATAACATGACGAAGCAATCCTTCATGCTTTTCTTTATCATAGCCTGGCAATTGTTGAGATTTAGCCCAATCAGCTACTTCTAATACCGCTTTTTCCATCACATCACTCATCAGATAACAAGTTTCTAACGGGATAATTTTTCGGAAGTTACCTTGCTCATGTAAGCCTAATGAACCATCCGGTGCAAAGGTAAACTCCATTTTATTACGATAATACCAAGGTTCTTCCATGCCAATAGTCTCTTCAACAACTGATCCATCAAAACCTGCTGCTTCAAGTAATCTTTTCACTCGGACTGTTTTTTCACGTAATTGCCCATCATAACTCCAATGTTGCCACACACAGCCACCACAACGTTCAAAATGGGGGCACAGAGGTGTAACTCTTTCAGGATGTTTTTCGATAATCTCATCCGCTTTCGTCGTCCAACGTCTTCGCTGAGGTTGAGCAACTGTAACGGTCACTTTTTCACCTGGTAATGTATAAGGGACAGTCAGTTTTAATTTTTTCTTATTTCCTTGGTCATTTTCGCGCCATACTACTGCTTGACCCGAACCTCTTTCATCTAATCTTTCTATATCTATGGTAAATGATTCACCTTGTCTGTTGATTGTCAAGATAGAATCCTCCCTCACATTTTCGTCTTTTCTATTATAGAGCAAAACAATGATCATGGGGAGATTTTTGTTCAATTCTTAACAATTTTTCTTAGGAGATGATTACCATATATCCAACCCATTTTTTCTACCAAAATGGTTCTTCTTCATTAGATAATTTGATCATGAATGGATATAGACTAAAGACAATCAAAGCGAGGATGATACTCAGTATTATTGCGTTTTTAAGCGAAATATCTAACCATAAAACTATAAAAAACAAAAGAATTGGTGAGAACAAAAATAGATGACCAATCGCCCTATATGATTTGGAAACATATTGTTTTTCCTGACAATGGGGACAAGTCATACTAATATCTAACGTAAAGGATTGTCTTATCGTCTCTTTCCAGGTCCATTGTTTTTGACAATGCTGACAAACTGGCATCTGCTCTCCTCCTTTCATCATTGTTTATATAAAAAAAGAGATTAATCACTAGAATTAATCTCGATGTCGATTCACTTATGATATTATAAATTTTTCCGTTTTACCGCTGAGATTTTCCCGATCAGGTTCTTCTTCCCATATTGAAATATCTGGTCCTTTCGGAATAATAATCTCCTGTTTTTCTGTCGCCGGTGATAAGCGGGCTGATAAGTAATAATGTACCTTGATTGCTTCAAAGTTAGTTGTTTCACCAAAACCAGAAGTATGGTACAAATCTCGGGCGTATCCCCACAAATTCGGATAATCGATGAGACGACGTTTATTTGCTTTAAAGACTGTATAATATGCCACATCAAATCTAGCAAGGGTGACGTATAAGCGGACATCAGCTTCGGTAATATAATCACCTAATAAAAAACGATTCCTTGCCAAATGTTCTTCAAGTTTATCTAAGCGATGAAACAATGCATCATATGCTTGCTCATAGGCTTGTTGGGACTGGGCAAATCCACACCGGTAAACTCCATTGTTAATATCATCATATATCAGGTCATTCCAACGGTCAATTTCCGTCCGTAAATGCTCAGGGTATAAGTCTGGCGCACCTTCTTTATGAAATGATGCCCACTCTGTTTCGAAATAGGTCGTCAGGTTAAAGTAATCATTATTGACCACTTTTTTCTGATGGAGATCAATCACAACTGGCACTGTTGGTCGCCCATTATACTGGGGATCTGTTTGGTGGTAGATCTCACTTAAATACTGAATTCCTAGGACAGGATCAATGCCATTCTCATCTAATGAAAAATCCCAGTCAATTCGGGGAACATCAGGTCGAATGGGTGCCACCTCTCCTAAACTTATCGCTTCCTCTAGACCAAGTAGCTTTCTAACGATGACAGCCCGGTGGGACCATGGGCATGGAGCGGCCCAAATGAGACGATAACGATTTTTTTCTACAGGTAAATCCCCCTGACGATTTCCAAAGGGCGTCGTAAATAAAGTACGTTGCCGTTTGAATGAACCATCACGACTAATTTCTTTATTTTGTGACATAAGTATCACATCCTTTTTTTATATAAGCCATCCTAATAAGCATCACTAAAGCTAATTTGAAGTTGTTTGTCTATCATAGTCTGCCTTTGACATATATAAGCGAAAGAAAACATAGGCAAATAATGATAGAATAATCCCTGCATAATAAGGTAAAGTGATTGCTCGTGCAAATAAAAATCCACCGAGTACAGGGCCGATAATTCTACCTAGTGAATCAAATGAGGATAAATAGCCTGTTACGACACCATGCCCAACATTCGAACGCTTTGTTAATAAAGCTGAAACACTGGGCCTGATCACACCATTTCCAATCCCAAATATCGCCAAGAAAATAGCGGCCGTTGTAAAATTTTTCGTAAACAAAATTAACCCAAAACCAATGGCAGAAATAACAATCCCTGCGCTAATAATAACTGCCTCACCAAATTTCTTCGTCAATGGCCCCATGGAACCTTGAACCGCTGCACTAGCCAATCCCATGATCATAAAAATATATCCTAGTGAAACAGCGTCAAGCCCTGCGGTTTCAGCAGCAAAATAGGCAAAGGTTGCTTCTAGACCAGCTAGTGAGACAGAAATAAAAAATTGTAAAAAATATAACATAAGGAATGAACTTTGTAATCCTGATTTAACAGGCAATGACTCGTTCAATACATCTTTCGTTTTTGACAAGGATTCCCTCAACATAAATAGCACAAAAAATATCGTGAGGAAGGATAAAATCCCAGCAACATAAAATGGCGCTTGTAAGCTGATCTTGGTAAACACCCCACCAATCGCCGGACCAAAAATAAAGCCTAGACCCGTAGCTGCACCAACAACACCCATACCTTTACTACGGTCTTCATCTGTCGTTATATCAGCAACATAAGCCGTGACAGTCGGCATATTTGCAGCTGATAACACACCACCGATGATCCGAGCGACAAATAACATCCATAATTTTGATGACCAAGCCATCATAAAAAAAGATAAAGAAAGACCAAATATACCGATTAAGATAACAGGTTTACGACCAATTTTATCAGAAATCCGTCCCCATATTGGTGCAAAGATAAATTGCATCAATGAATAGACAGCCATTAATAACCCTAATTCGGTTGGTGAAGCCCCAAGCTCTTCAGCATAAAAGGGTAAAACAGGAATAATAATTCCAAAGCCCACCATCACTAAAAACATGACCATAAAAAGAATGGGCAAAACTCGTTTCAGTTTCAACATACATTCCACCTTATCTGTATGTAGATTCATACAGTATTATTTTATATTTTCCTCAGCTCGAACAGAATATATTTCCGTATCTTTACCATATTTATTACGAATTGTTTTACGTACCGCTGCAGGTGTTCGTGCTATTACCGAAGTTACCTTTTTTTCACCAGCGATTTCAAATTCCGCGACAAAACATTTCGCACCACACTGCATGCCAATCTCCCCCCTCTAAGATGTTGTCACATGCAACAATTGCTATTAGCACGATGCCTTTCCTGTTGCTATCCATATTACCATAAGTTACTAGCGTTATTAAATGAACAGTTTCTCGAATGATACGACCTTTGCTACTGCCATCTATAGCTCGCGTAATCATGATATAATGACTTTATCAATTTGTAATCATAGTCATTTAACATCAGTTTGATAGAACAATCCGTTACTATTTCATTCCGAAAGGGGCGCTTTCATTGAACCATTTAATTCATACAATTTCTGACCATATGAATAAGGATTTCGGAAAATATTGGCCTGGTTTTTCTAAAGTTGCTTATGCGTTATATGATCATGAAAAGGTCTATCTATTTAACCATCCAGCTTATGAGAATAAAACAACTCCTACAGTCATACCAAGGAATAAAGAGGAATTTAGTGGGGCTGATACGATAATTTTATATGCCGAACATCCAACTGCAATTGTCAATATGACCAACAAGCAAAATATAGAAGAAGTTTATGCGATTCTCGTTCATGAACTATTTCACGGTTTCCAGCATCTCCAAGGGGAACAACGATTTCCGAATGAAGTATTGGGCATGACTTATCCTGTATCTAAAGAAAATATCGAATTAAGAAACAAGGAGCGAAATTATCTATACAAGGCGATCTTTACAAAAGACCAATCGCAAAAGTTAACATTCATGCGTAAATTAATTCAATTGCGTGAACAACGTAAACATTTATTAGGAGATGCTTTTACTTATGAGTTAGCTGTCGAAACAACTGAAGGCCCAGCCTGGTATGTCGAGTTATTGGCAAAGGCAGATATCCGCAGCATTAACAAAGAAGATCTATTCCAGCAATATCTTGATCCGTTATTAAATATTGAGGATTCGAATTTGCATATGAGAAAAAGTTGCTATAGTGCAGGTTTAGCAATTTGTTTGCTTTTAGAGGAATATGATCGCCATTGGCAAAATAACTTTTTTACTTCTGGAAATATGCTTTATGACTACTTACTCAATATTGTTGAGGTGCATGAGGAGTCGCGTGAAAACGAAGAAGTAATGATTAGTCCGGAAACAGAAGAAATCGTAGAAAAAATCACTGCCTTTAAAGAAGATCAGTTTCAACAATTTATCAGCCAAAAAGGGATTCATGTCTTTATTGAGGGAGATATGTCCATTAAAATGTTTGATCCGATGAACATCGTGGCTCATCAGAACAAAATGCTTCATCATCATTTTATTAAGCTACAAATTCAACAACAAGAATACTTTATTTCTCAGCCTGTGATCACTTACTACCATGGGAAATTTACCCAAGTCGACAAGGTACATCTCGTTCTGAGCGATGAACCTCAGGTAAGTGACAATACCATTCATCTTCAAGGAATTGGTCAGATACAAGGAGATATCATTCAACAAAATGGGGGCTATTATATTCAGTGTAATTAAACATAGAGGGATTATTGGCTACTTCTACTATCTAAATGGTAACGATCAATTTGATGGTAGATAGTAGTCGTTGTTATATGTTAGCTTAGTCTTTTTATTTCTTTCGTAATTGTTTGACCAAATAACTGCAACAATGGATTATACGTCTTCGTAATTTTTTTA
>CALAMD010000052.1 GCA_937925695.1 uncultured Bacillaceae bacterium
AATAAAATCAATATTCGCCGAATTACTAGCCCATATTAATATTCGCCGAATTATTGCAGTTATATGTTGGTCTGAGCTTAATCAACAATATGGGCATGAGAGGTGGGGAAGTGTTAAAGAAAGGTATATTTGCTAAATACAATGGCATAGGCATAGAGTATGAAATAACTGGTGATATCATTTGAATGGAGGATATTTATGATTGAAGCAGGTGTCGAAATGAAACGGGGATTATTTGGTAAATATAACGGTAAAGAATATAAACTTACTGTTGAAATGGAACGCAATATTAAAATTATTGCTGATAACGAAGATACAATAGATCACACTTTTGAGGATACTTATCAAACGGGTATTTATACGAAAATAGTTCAACCAGATGAATTAACGAACTGTGTGAATTATAGATATTATGGGATCATGAGAGGTGAGAAAGTCAATGTTTTTAAAGAAGAAGACGATCAATATCAAGTAGGAACAGGTTCATGGGAAATAGGCTCGAAACTAAATCTACCACGAATTGATCGGGATGCATGGCTCGGCTGGGTGCCAAAAGACCAAGTAGAATTAATCGTAGAAAAGAAACCAATTGATCCTCATAGTTTGTAGTATGAAAAAGCAACAGATAATGCCTGTTGCTTTTTAGTTTGGTTATACGATATGGAAGTACCTCAAAGTGAGCGGATTTTGCTCACTTTTCTGCGCTCTATTACTGTATGAAACGAACCCGAATTGGCTCAAAATGACCGATCCCTATTAGCGAACATAAATTTGGCTCGTTCCTAGTTATTTTGAGGTATTTTTTCACAATCCTCCCGTAATATACCATAATGAACAAGGTCAATATATCGACCGAAGCGGAAGAAATGTTGTTTTTGCATCCCTTCATAAGTCATCCCGACTTTTTCCATAATCCGCCAAGATCCTCTATTTTCCCTAACAGCACAAGCATAAATTTTGTTTAATCCGAGTTGTCTAAAACCATAATCAACAACAGCTTTAGCTGCTTCGGTGCCATACCCTTTTCGCCAAAAGGGTTTACCGACCCAATACCCTAATTCAGCATGGTGATGTTCAGGTGAGATATCCATACCCATTAAGCCGATCAATTGCTTATTTTCCTTTTTAGTAATAGCGAAGGTGGCAAGCCTACCTGATTTTTCTTTAAGCAGTGACGCTTGAATGAAATCTACTGCTGAACCCTTTGGATATGGATGTGGAATATTTGTCGTGTATTTAGCAACATCATAATCCGAGGCATATAGCTCAACAGCTTCGGCATCACTTAATGCTAGTGATCTTAATATTAATCTCTCGGTTTCTAACATGCCATCTCCCCCTACTTAATATAAATAACGGGAAGGACAAACTTATCCCTCCCACTTAAATCCATATTCAATTTTAGTATTAGAGAATATAATTTATCTGCTATTGTAACATATCCGTTTTGCTAACAAAATGAATTTTTTATGAATTGATGAAAATAGTCTGATCGTATAATCAAACTATCCTTTCCGATCGTTTGGTGAAATAACTTCCGGTGTAGGAAATTCTTGTAAAGCATGTTTTAAACATTCATACGATAAAACCATGAACCGTTGGTATAACTGGTTGTGCATGGGCGCAGTATGAAGGTATCTTTCCTTCATGCCACTTATTTCACGTAACCAATCCAGCATACATTTATGTTATAATTTTTTTAACTAGGTCTTTTGTCCGGTTAGATATTTTAAAAGAATGAATGATCTGTTAAAGGGGTGTTGCTGTTGAGTTTACGTTTTAGAAGAAGTGTGAGTCTTGGCAAAGGCGCTCGGATAAATTTTACAAAAAAAGGTGTTGGATTTAGTGTTGGAACAAAGGGCTTGCGCTATAGTGTTCATTCCACGGGAAGAAGAACTAAATCGGTAGGCATTCCAGGTACTGGATTGTATTACACGAAAAGCAAAACAGCCAAATCGAGAAACAGAAAAGTCAGCCATTCATCAACGAATATTGATGTCGCCCATAATCAAGCATTGGTTCAAGACTATCAAACGTATATTCATAGCCTCAGAAATTTACATCAAATGTGCGAAGAGGAAATCAATTGGCAGGAAATTAGTACGTTGCCACCACCTTTTGAGCAAGGTGCGATGGGACCAAATGAAGTAAAAGCAATCCAAGCATATGAACAATATACGCCGAATTTTCTGGAACGGATGATAACAGCCTTAGCAGATAAAAAGAGAGAAAAATTAAAAAGGGCGATCGTTGCAGCTAAGCAAAGGGATGAGGAAGATTACCGCGAATGGGAAAAGCTTGTTACGTTGGCTCAACAAGTAGGATCAGGTGAGAAACAGGCTTATGAACAGGTTATTAAAGAAATGAGTATTTATCCAGAATTACAGAAACTCAATTTTAAATATGCGATTCCTCATGCCGATCTCGTTGAAGCAGAGATTCAAGTAAATTTAGATGATACGATTCCTAATGAAACGATCACGTTGACGAAGACAGGCAAAGTATCCCGTCGGGCGATGGGAAAGACGAAATATTTCGCTTTAGCAAAAGATTATGTATGTAGTGGTGCTTTATGGATCGCACGAAATATTTTTGCCCACTTACCAGTTGACCATGTGCTCGTGCATGTGACTGAATATGCTTTGAATGAGGCGACAGGTCATTATGAACAGCAGGTCTTATTATCGGTAAAATTTGATCGTCAGACGGTAAATAGCTTGAATTTCCAACATCTAGACCCAGCTACTGCCATGGAAAACTTCACTCATCAAATGAAGCACTTAAAAACGAAAGGGTTTCGTCCTGTAAAGCGTTTGACTTTAAGGTGAGAATAGGGTCAGATCTGTAATGAAATCAGACGATTTTTAAAATAAGCATAAGTGATTGTAAGTATTTTTTCATGAAAGGGAATGTAGTTATGCATCCTAAGATTATAAAGTTATTAAAATTTCTTTTTCCTGAATGGCAAGTATTTGATGATATCAAACGTTATGGGTTTATTTATAGGAAAAAGCAACAAGCCGGTGCATCGAAGCACATATCTAATAGAGATTCGACGTTACAACCACGGTCTCAAACCGAACATGGCAATCCAACGACAACAACGCAGAGACAAGGTCCTTTACCTACTATTGGTCAACCCCAGGCATCCCAAGG
>CALAMD010000053.1 GCA_937925695.1 uncultured Bacillaceae bacterium
TGTAGGTGATATTATTCCACAACCAGTTAACGCAAGAGACGATGTGCCAGACACTTATGTTGAAAATTGTCATCAAGGAGTGGGAAAGTCAGATGTCATTGAATGTTTTTATGGCGATCAAGAAGACCCTGAATATACCGTAGCACTCGTGGGTGGTTCACATTCAGCTCATTGGTTACCTGCCTTAAGAGCTATTGCAGATGATAATAACATCTTGATAAATAATATTACAAAGTCTGGATGTCGATTTACTGCTGATGAAGATACAGTAGAGCCAGATTGTGCTCAATTTAATGAGAATGTAATTGATCACCTAAAAGAGATTAAACCCGATTTAGTATTTTTGACTGCTGATATAGGCCAAACGCAAGAAACACCACAAGGATATCTCGATATTTGGGGAGAATTAGCAAAAGAAAATATTTCTGTATTTGCTATACGTGATAACGGAACTTTTGATGTAGATCCCCCAACTTGTGTTGAAGAAAATGGGTTGAATTCAGAAGAGTGTCAAATGAGCCAAGAAGAATTCATGCCTCAGGTTGGTGCATGGGAAAGCATTAAGAACCCACCGAGAAATGTGACCTATTTTGATACCGTTGATTATTTTTGTAGCAATGGAGTTTGTGATTCTGTTATAGGTAATGTGCTAGTTTATCGAGACGATGGACATATCACCGCAACCTTTGCAGAAACGATGGGACCTGTTATTGAGGAAGATCTAATGAAAGCAATTATGAAAAATGAATAGCAAGGTTCAATATAAAAGGTTGAATTTTATCGAACTATGCCATAATCTTAATGTATATGATCAACATTGGAGTGAGTCGATTGAGTAAAATAAAAGTAATGGCTACTTTTGGAACACGGCCTGAGGCAATTAAAATGGCACCATTGGTTTTAGAATTGAAAAAAAGACCTGATCAATTCGAAACGATTGTTGCAGTAACAGCTCAACATAGAGAAATGTTAGACCAGGTACTAGAGATTTTTGATATTAAACCGGATTATGATTTAAATATTATGAAGAGTAAGCAAACCTTAGCCCAAGTTACTACTCGTGCTTTAGAGGGTCTTGATAATCTCATGAAAGAAACTAAGCCTGATATCGTATTGGTTCATGGTGATACGACTACGACTTTTGCAGCCTCTTTAGCTGCTTTATACAATCAAGTAGCTATTGGGCATGTTGAAGCGGGCTTGAGAACGTGGAATAAGTATTCACCATTCCCTGAAGAGATGAACCGCCAACTAACAGGTGTAATGGCTGATCTTCATTTCTCACCTACTGATAAATCGAAAAATAATTTGCTTAATGAAGATAAAGATGAGTCAACCATTTATGTGACAGGTAATACTGCAATTGATGCGTTGAAAACGACTGTTAATGAAAATTATTCTAGTGAAGTATTAGATAAAATCGGTGATAAACGTTTAGTACTTATGACAGCACACCGCAGAGAAAACTTGGGTAAGAATATGGAGCAAATGTTTAGAGCGATTAAGCGTTTGGTCGAAAAGCATGAAGATATTCATGTTGTTTATCCTGTACACTTGAATCCAGTTGTTCGTGAGACAGCAATCAATATCTTAGGCGATGATGATCGAATCAATTTAATTGAACCATTAGATGTTGTGGATTTCCATAACTTTGCTGCAAAGTCTTATCTGATTTTAACCGATTCTGGCGGTGTCCAAGAAGAAGCACCTTCACTAGGTGTCCCTGTATTAGTATTAAGAGATACAACAGAGCGGCCTGAGGGGATTGAAGCAGGTACGCTAAAATTAGCAGGTACAGACGAAGAGAACATCTTTAGCCTGGCTGATGAACTTCTTAGTGATGAAGAAGCTCATGACAAAATGGCGAAAGCATCGAACCCGTATGGAGACGGAAAGGCTTCACGAAGAATTGCTGATGCAATCATTGAACACTTTAATAAGTAAAAACAAACCCTTGAGTGCCAATACTCAAGGGTTTTATATCACATATTCGTTTCTTCAGTTTCTGAAGTTACATTATTTGATTCTGTGTCAATCTCTAAGTGTTGTTTAAGTTCTCGAATTGCTTCATTCACCGACTCTTGAACCGGTATCTCATAACTGGTACCTTCAATCATCTGTGGGTTAGTATCATAACTCAATGATTCTAAATTGTCACTGCTAAATCCTCTAAGACCCATAAAAACAGATAGGCCATCTGAGATTTTTACGTTTGTTTCTACATTTTCTGCTACAACTTCAGCCGCATCATCAATTTTTGTTACATTACGAAGTTTGACGGCTTCATCAACTAATGGTCTTAACGCTTCTTGTTGTCGCTTTGTTCTACCTATATCTCCTTCTAAGTCAGCTTTCCTCATTCGAACAAAAGCTAATGCTTCTTCACCGTCGAGTGTTTGTTGACCTTCTGTAAATACGACGTTACGCACATTTGGTGGCATGGTCGTTTGTTCAAAGTCAAAAGGTACATTTACAGTAATACCACCTAAAAGATCCACAATATTAACAAATGCGTCAAAGTCAACCTTTGCATAATAATCGATTGGGATATCTAAGAAGTTCTCAACCGTTTCAATTGCCATTTCAGTACCGCCAAAAGCATGGGCGTGATTAATTTTATCTTTAGTTCCACGACCGATGATATCGACTCTTGTGTCTCTGGGTAAGCTTAACATTTTTACGGTTTTTTCATCTGGGTTAAAGGTCAGCACCATCATCGTGTCTGTCCTTCCTCGTGAGTCTGGATCCTCGTAATTTTCAATTCCCATAACTAGTATTGAACTTGGATCTTTTCCTAATGCGACGGCTTCCTCACGTAATTCGGACTTTTCGCGGTCCAAATCATTGTATGATTCACTTGCTACTTGCA
>CALAMD010000054.1 GCA_937925695.1 uncultured Bacillaceae bacterium
CATGACCGGGCTTCTTTTTTATGCTTATTTGTTAACGAACAACGAGGACGTCACATGTTGCATTACGAATGAGACCTTCGGAAACGCTACCTAGAAATAACCGTTCTACAGCATTTAATCCTCTCGCACCACAAATAATTAAATCAGCATTGTACTTTTTGGCAATGTCTTTCGTGATTTTCTGTTTTGGTGTGCCATGTTCAATACAGGTAACGATTTCAGTAACGCCTGCTTCTGATGCTTTTTCGGCATAATGTTGTACCAATTCTTCGACCGCTTTATTTGTTTCTATTGTTAATGATTCGTTATAGACATTCAGGGCGCCATATGTTCGGGCATCAATGACGTGAGTGATGATGAGTCGTGCATCGTTATTATTTGCAACAAGAATGGCTTTTTGAAAGGCCTTTTTAGAAGCTTCTGACCCATCAATAGCGACTATCACATTTTGATACTTTATCCCCATCATATTACTTCCCTCCTTATACTTTTTTATATACCCTTATTCAATGACTTGTTAAAACATGTTTTCTGCGAGTGATATGATGTTTTATAAAAAAATTCACTTTATTTTATTTCAGTGATGGAACTTTCAATGTTAATTTGGTATAGTATAGGTAGTTTTTTATAAATCACATAGCTTGATGTGAGTTAATGGAGGACGTCCTTCATTATTTTCGAAGGAGTCTTTTGTAGCTAACGCTAGTTTGTTACATAAAATAATCAGCAGGCTTTTTGTTTGGCACAGGTAGTCAACTTAAAACGGATCTTATGTTTTTTATGATAGCGTTGATGTTTGCTGTAAGTGTTCGGGAGATAGGATATGTTTTCATTTTCGCCTCCTAGATCACCTGTTATACATGCAAGGATATGACTAGCTGTTTAGCTCGTAAACAAATCAACAGTATTTTCTAATTTATCAAAAAATAGCTTAAAAGATTAAGGGATGATCGAACATGAAAATAGGGGTACCTAAAGAAATATTACCAAATGAGAATAGAGTTGCGATGACGCCTTCAGGTGTCTATCTACTAACGAATGCAGGCCACGAAGTATATATTGAATCAGGAGCCGGACTAGGTTCAGGATTTACTGATGAACAATATGCTGAAGCTGGTGCCACTATTTCGACAGCAGAAGAAGCATGGAGTCAAGAGTTTATTATGAAGGTAAAAGAACCATTACCTGAAGAATATGTTTATTTTCGCGAAGGTTTAGTTATCTTTGCCTATTTTCATCTTGCGACACAACCACGCTTAACCGAGGAACTTTTAAAGAAAAAAGTGGTTACCATTGCTTATGAAACTGTCCAGCTTGACAATGGCTCTTTGCCGTTACTGACACCGATGAGTGAGGTTGCCGGCTATATGGCGACTCAAATTGGTGCTGAGTACTTGGAAAAGTCAAAGGGTGGCAAGGGGATTTTACTGGCTGGAATTCCTGGTGTTGAAAGAGGGAAAGTCACCGTTATTGGTGGTGGCGTTGTTGGCACGAATGCAGCTAAAATGGCGGTAGGACTTGGTGCCAACGTGACAATTATTGATCTTAATCAAGAACGATTAAAACAGCTTGATGAAATGTTTGGTTCAAGTGTTAACACGATTATATCGAACCCGATGAATATTAGTCGTGAAATTGCCAATTCTGATTTAGTCATTGGCGCTGTATTAATTCCGGGCGCGAAAGCACCGAAATTAGTTACTGAAGAAATGGTAAAAAATATGGAGCCAGGTTCTGTCATTGTGGATGTAGCAATTGATCAAGGTGGTATTTTTGAAACAGCTGATCGGGTAACCACCCACGATGATCCGGTTTATATTAAACATGGTGTCCTTCATTATGCAGTATCGAATATGCCGGCAAACGTTCCCCGAACAGCTACAATTGGGTTAACGAATGCCACATCATTTTATGCCCTGCAAATTGCTAAGAAAGGCTATGAGCAGGCTTGTAAAGAAGACCCAGCTTTATTAAAAGGCATTAATACGTTAAAGGGCTATATCACGTCAAAAGGTGTTGCAGAAGCCCATGGTAAAGAGTATGTTGAAGCAGACAAATTGCTTTAACAGGTACTGATTATAAAAAAAGTGCTGTCGCTAAATGATCACTCATTTATACGTCAGCACTTTTTTTATTTTTTCTAGGTCTTTTGGAAGTAACGTAATAGGTATGTTAGAATATAGAAAATAATGTAAATAAAGGAGCGATTTCATGGAAATATCTTATCATGGCCATTCCGTCGTACGTGTAAAAACAGCTACCCATACAATCTTAATAGATCCATTTATTACAGGTAATGAGTTGTGTGACTTAGATCCGAATGAAGTTGAGGCAGATGTCATTTTATTAACCCACGGACACAATGATCATGTCGGAGATACAGTTGAAATTGCCAAACGTACAGGGGCCCTTGTTGTTGCACTCAATGAATTGGCGGTATATTTGGCATCCAAGGGAATCGAGACGCATCCGATGAATATTGGGGGTGCCTATGATTTTGATTTCGGTCGGGTAAAATATACCCAAGCCTTCCACGGTTCTTCATATGAGGAGGAAGATGGCACATTTATATATACGGGTATGCCAGGAGGCATTTTACTGACAGTAGAAGGCAAAACACTTTATCATTTAGGGGATACAGCACTATTTTCTGATTTAAAAATGATTGGTGAATTAAATGATATTGATGTTGCCTTTATTCCGATCGGTGATAATTTTACTATGGGGCCAGATGATGCACTGATAGCTACCGATTGGGTCAATGCAAAAATTGTAGTCCCTGTACATTACAATACGTTCCCAATTATCAAACAAGATCCAGATGCCTTTGCGGAAAAAGTAAGAACTGGTGAGGGACGAGCGCTCAAGGTTGGCGAATCATTTGAATTATAAGGCTAACAAAATCGTGAGTGGTTTTCACTCACGATTTTTAGTCATTGATAAAGGAGTTTAGCAATGGAGAGTGTTATTTTATTGTTATTTTTTATATATGGTTTGATCTTTGGTTCTTTTTTTAATGTCGTTGGCTTACGGGTTCCAAAACAACAGTCAATTGCTAAGGGACGATCCTTTTGTCCTCATTGTCAACACCAGTTGTCTTGGTACGAACTCATCCCTCTATTTTCATATATTTGGCAACGGGGGAAATGTCGGCATTGTCAAGGGAAGATTGCCCCGATCTATCCAATCATCGAATTGTTAACGGGCATATTATTTACCTATAATTATTATTTATTTGGATTTCATCTAGAATTGCTAACTTCATTATTGCTGATTTCGATGTTAATGATCATTTTTGTCGCTGATCTTACTTATATGATCATCCCGAATAAAGTCTTGATATTTTTTTTACCTCTCTTTATCATCGTAAGAATCTTACACCCCCTTGATCCTTGGTGGTCATCATTACTAGGGGCAGGCGTTATTTTTTTGTTACTAGTCATTATTATTTTAATTAGTAAAGGTGGCATGGGTGGTGGTGACTTGAAATTGTTTGCGTTGCTCGGGTTTGTTCTTGGGATCAAACAAGTGTTATTCGCTTTTCTCATGTCATGTTTACTAGGTGCGATCATCGGTGTCTTCCTCATGGCGCTAGGTAAAACGAAGCGCAAACAACCCATGGCATTTGGACCATATATTGTTATCGCCACCTTGTTTACGTATTACTTTGGCGATGGTGTGATAGACTGGTATTTATCCATTTTTTGATCAATTAAACGGTAATTATTTTCGTCACATTTTGTCGACAATATAGGTCTAAAGACCTGCGATAAAAGGCTGAAATTTTGTTGACATAACCCACGCATATTGTTAAGATAATATTAATTTAAGACTAGTAGATTTAAGTGAAGATACGGAGCAATGACGCTTGGCTCATACTTGGGCACCTGAGTCAAGAAGAGTGAGTGGTGCAACCGACCTATCAGGTTTTTTCTGATGCATTTAAGGTCGGTTTTTTTCATGAAAATATGTAGGTAGATAGGTGGACATGCTTATGGAAAGAAAAAGATTGGGAGATATTTTAGTAGAATCAGGTTTACTTACAAAAGAACAATTAGAACGTACACTATCTCAAAAAAGTCCTCATGAAAAACTAGGTGATGCCCTACTAAGAGAAGGGTATTTAACGGAACAACAATTGATCGAAGTATTGGAGTTTCAACTCGGTATACCTCATGTAAATATCTTCCAATACCCTATCGATGAGCAAGTCATTCAATTAGTACCAAAAGAATTGGCCAAACGTCATCAAGTGATGCCCATTCGTATTGATGACAATAAACTGTTCGTCGCCATGGCTGATCCAATGGATTATTTTGCTATGGAAGAATTGAGAATGGTTACTGGTTATCAAATTATCCCCGGGATAGCTACGAAAGACGCCTTATATCAAACGATTACTAAATACTATGATTTACAAGAATCGTTAGAAGAAGTCATGCATGATTATGTACCCGAGGAAACAATTGATGAAACAGGTATTACTGATGAAGATTCACCAGTAGTCCGGCTTGTTAACCAGATTATTGAAAATGCTATTGCACAACGAGCTAGTGATATCCATATCGATCCACAGGAACTAGACGTTAGGGTACGTTATCGTGTCGATGGAGTGTTAAGGACAGAACGCTTTTTACCAAAAAGCATGCAAAATGTAATCATTGCTCGCATTAAAATCATGGGTAATTTGAACATCACTGAAAGTAGAGTACCCCAAGATGGCCGGATCAAAATGAACATTAATTTTAAGCCAGTAGATATCCGTTTATCAACTTTACCATCTGTGTATGGTGAGAAAGTTGTTATGAGGGTTCTAGACTTAACGAATACTTTGGACCAATTAGATCGTCTTGGGTTTACCGATGAAAATATGAACGTTTTTGAACAGATGATCAACCGTCCAAATGGAATTGTGTTAATAACTGGTCCAACGGGTTCTGGGAAGTCCTCAACTTTATATGCTGCTTTAAACCGTTTGAATGCAGAGGAAGTCAATATTATTACAATTGAAGATCCGGTTGAATATCAATTAGAAGGTATTAACCAAATTCAAGTAAATGACCAAGTAGGAATGACCTTTGCTAGTGGATTACGAGCTATTTTACGTCAAGACCCGGATATTATCATGGTCGGTGAAATCCGTGATTTAGAAACAGCGCAAATTGCCATCCGGGCATCATTAACAGGTCATCTCGTGTTAAGTACATTACATACGAATAGCTCTATTGCAGCTTTAACTAGATTGATAGATATGGATATTGAACCATTCCTCATTGCTTCTTCATTAACAGGGATTGTTGCTCAAAGACTTGTTAGAAGAATTTGCCGGGATTGTGTAACAAAAGTAGCACCTACTGAACGAGAAAAAGAGATTTTTCAACAATCAGGGATTGAAATTGATGAAGTTTATCGAGGGGAAGGCTGTGCTAGTTGTGGTGGGACAGGCTATCGGGGTAGAATAGCGATCCATGAAGTTCTGCCGGTAGACGAAGACATTAGATCATTTGTGATGAAATCAGCTAGTGCAAGTGAAATACGTTCCTATGCCCGAAAATCAGGGATGAAATTTCTTATCGATGATGGTCTACAGAAAGTTAAACAAGGTCTAACAACGACTGAAGAAGTATTACGTGTGGCTGTCATAGGATAGGGGGACTAGATAATGGTTTATGAAATCCGTGAATTGCTCTTAGATGCTTATGCCCATAAAGCATCAGATTTACATATTACAGTCAATTCACCGCCAATTTTTCGGATCAATGGCAAACTTGTGCCCTACGGTGAGATTCCTTTAAAAGGTAGTGAGACGGAAAAATTGGCTAGAAGTTTAATGAGTGAAGCGGACTGGCAAGAATTTTTAGCAACGGGTGAGCTAGATTTTTCCTATGCTGTGGAAAATGTAGCCCGTTTCCGTGTGAACGTTTATAAACAAAAAGCGCAAGTTGGGTTTGCGGCCCGTGTAATTCCAAATCGAATTCCGACGATCGAAGAATTAAATCTACCTCCAATCATTCAAGATTTAGCGAAAAAACCACAAGGCCTTATCCTTGTCACAGGACCAACTGGGTCTGGAAAGTCGACAACGCTAGCGGCGATGATCGATCATATTAACCAGGCGATGGCTAAGCATATTGTAACCTTGGAAGACCCCATAGAATATATACATCAACATCAACGGTCAATTGTCCACCAACGAGAAGTAGGGATTGATACGAAAACATTTGCTAGAGGCCTTAGGGCTGTATTAAGGCAAGATCCTGACGTGATTTTAGTTGGTGAGATGCGGGATTTAGAAACGATATCGACTGCTATTACAGCGGCTGAAACTGGTCATTTAGTGTTAGCAACACTACATACGAACAGTGCAGCAGAGACGATTAACCGAATTATTGATGTGTTTCCAGCTTATCAACAACCTCAGATTCGCATCCAGTTAGCCTCAGTATTAGAAGCTGTTATTTCTCAGCGTTTATTAGTGCAAGCAAATAACAATGGTCGCATAGTAGCTACCGAAATATTAATTAATTCACCATCTGTTGCGAACCTAATCCGCAGTGAAAAAGTAGAGCAAATTCAAAATATCATGCAGACGAGCCGACAACAAGGCATGAAAACACTTGAAATGTCGATCAATGCACTCGTAGCATCTGGTACCGTGACCATGGAAGAAGCACTGCCATATTTGCAAAAAGTTGGTGAACGATAATGCAATATTTTAAATATGTCGGTCGAACTGAAAAGGGCTATTTAAAACGGGGAACGATTCAAAGTAAGTCCCGAAATCAAGCGATTATTGACTTAAAGGCGCAAGGGATTCAACCAAGAGAGCTTACAGAAACTAAACCTTCCATTTTTACTACAGATATATCTATTGGCAATAACGCTGTTAAACATCGAGATTTCATCATCTATTGTCGACAATTTGCTACATTAATACGAGCAGGGATTACCATTGTTGATGCGACGAATATACTTGCTCACCAAACAGACAGTAAAGGCCTAAAAAAAGCCCTGTTATTAGTAGAAAGTGAACTGCGGGATGGTCGTTCCTTTTCGGAAGCAGTGAAAAGTCATCCAAAAATTTTTCCGACGATTTTCGTTCATATGATTGAAGCAGGAGAAATGACTGGAAATCTTGATGAGACATTAGATCGTCTCGCAACCTATTTTGAAAAACAATATAACATTAGAAAAAAAGTTCAATCTACGATGGCATACCCAATCGTTTTAACCTTTGTGATCATTGCAGTTGTTATTTTCTTAATGTTAGCCATTATCCCGAATTTTCTAAGCATGTTTGAACAGATGGGCAGTGAATTACCATTTGTTACCCAATTGGTTGTCAACATAAGTAATTTTGTTCAACAATCTTGGTGGGTTTTGTTATCGATACTCCTAGTCGTCATTGGTATTTTTATATATTTATACCGACAAAACAAAGCTTTTAACTATTCTGTTCATGTGATGTTATTACGGATGCCGATTTTCGGACAACTTTTACAAAAATCAGCGATTGCACGGATGTCAAGAACTTTAGCATCCTTGTTTTCTAGTTCAGTACCGATTTTACAAGCGCTAGGCATCGTCTCAAAAGTCGTTAACAATCCGGTCATTGGTAAAGTTGTGTTAGAGGCGCGGGAAAATTTAGAATCAGGCCAATCACTATCAGAACCATTAAAGAAAAGTTGGGTTTTTCCACCGCTTGTTTCCCATATGACGGCGATCGGGGAGGAGACGGGTTCACTTGATTACATGTTAGAAAAAATAGCTGACTTTTACGAAGAAGACGTTGATCGAACAGTAGATACGTTACGGACATTAATTGAGCCACTTATGATTATTCTTTTAGCAGGTGTTGTTGGCTTTATCGTTCTATCTATTATGGTACCAATGTTATCTATCTTTACAGATTTTAATTAATAGTTTCAGAGAACAACCTTTAAGGGGGTGTTGCATTTTCAGGTGATGATAACGCCTGATAAGTCAATTACACAATATATTTGGATGTCGTTGTTGCTGTTGCCAATGGGAAGAGTATTAAAAAAACATTTTTGTTTGCAGGGGGATTTAAATATGAAGAACTGGTTAAAAAAATTAAGAAAAGATGAACGTGGCTTAACGCTCGTTGAGTTGCTAGCTGTTATCGTTATTTTAGCTATCGTTGCTGCGATTGCCTTTGTCGCGATTGGTAATGTCATTGAAAACTCGAAAAAGGATGCCCATGTAGCAAATGCGTTACAAGTCATTTCTGCTGCAAAACTGTATGAGGCAGCAGGTG
>CALAMD010000055.1 GCA_937925695.1 uncultured Bacillaceae bacterium
TATTTCAGCTTTCTGGAATGTAGTGAATTGGGATGAAGTTGCTAAAAATTATGATTCAGCAAAATAAATATTAAAAAACGAGGAAATCTTTTCCTCGTTTTTTTGTGTTGTTTTATCTTCATCCCTTCCAACTTTCGATATTATTTGCCATCGATTTATCGCCTATCCATGTTATAATATTAAAGTAATTTATGATAATTTAGATGGGGATGATCAAGTGGAAAGAGCAAAAATAAAAAAGCAGAAGAAGTCTCAACTTCCCTTTCGTTTAAATATATTATTTTTTATGGTATTTTTATTATTTTCAGTTTTAATCATTCAGTTAGGTGTTGTTCAGATTTTAAATGGTGAGGCGTATCAGGAAGAGATAAATCAAAGAATACTTGATACGACCAAAACACCTGTACCACGGGGGAAAATTTTTGATCGTAATTATCAAGTACTCGTTGATAATAAGTCACTATATTCCATCACGTATACACCGCCTAAAGGTGTACAACCAGAGGATAAATTAGCATTAGCAAAGGACTTAGTTCACTATATATCTTTAGCCGATGAAAATGGAGAATTACCAAGAATAACTGAAAGAAATAAAAAAGAATATTGGTATTTAGAAAACAAAGAAGAGGTTCATAGTCGATTATCAGCTGAAGAAATAAGTGAAATGGAACCAGCAGAACAATATCAAACGATGCTAGATCGGATAACTGAAGAAGACTTAGCATCATTAACTGAAGAAGACTTGGAAATAATCGCGATTAAAAACGAATTAGATAAAGCCTATTCTTTAACACAGCACGTGATTAAAAATGAAAATATTACTCCTGAAGAATATGCCCGGGTAGCTGAGCACTTGGATGTATTACCAGGGATTAATGCGACGATCGATTGGGATCGTGAGTATCCTTATGAGGACACATTATCATCGTTTTTAGGAAGAATCACTACACAAGATGAAGGAATTTTGGCCGATAAAGAATTGGAATACCTATCAAAAGGTTACAGTCGTAATGATCGTGTTGGCAGAAGTGGCCTTGAAGAACAGTATGAAGATCTGTTACGAGGTAGAAAAGAACAAATTCAATACACAACAGATCAAAATGGAAATGTACTTGATGCAGAAGTAATTGTTGAAGGGCAACGGGGAAAAGATTTAGTATTAACAATCGATATTGAATTACAAGAAAAGGTCGATGAAATCGTTAGAACTGAATTAGAAACAGCTATAAACAAATTCCCATATGAAAATCGGCATTTACAAGATGCCCTTGCGGTTTTAATTGATCCAAAAACAGGGGAATTACTTGCTGTCTCCGGCCAACATTACAATCGTGAAACAAATGAATTTGAAAATGCTGCCTTTAAAACAATATATGACGCCCATCGTGCTGGATCTGTTGTTAAAGGTGCAACTGTTTTAGCAGGCTATGAGTCAGGCGTCATCACACCAAATCAAACCTTTGTTGACCAACCCATTAAAGTAGCTGGAACGCCTGTAAAACGTTCTTGGCGAAATCTTGGTGTTGTGAATGATATCGATGCGCTTAAAATGTCATCCAACGTTTACATGTATCATATTGGGATGAGATTTGGTGGCGAATTTAATTACCAATATAACAAGAATATTCGTTTTAACCAAGAAGGCTTCCAAAAAATTAGAAATTACTTTAATCAATTTGGACTTGGCGTGGAGACTGGGATTGATTTGCCTTATGAAGCAACAGGTTATGTCGGTGAAAACCCTGATGCGGGGCATTTACAAGACTTTGCCATCGGTCAATATGATACGTATACAACGATGCAATTAGCCCAATATATAGCCACAATTGCTAATGATGGCTATCGGGTTCGCCCTCATTTAGTAAAAGAAATCCGTGAACCAGCCTTGACGAATACCGAAATGGGGCCGATTTTTCGCTCGGTGAATACGGAACTTTTAAACCGAGTAGATATGGACCAATATCTCATTGAACGTGTTCAAGAAGGCTTTAGAAAAGTTTTTCAAGAGAGTGGCGGAACTGGTTACAATCACTGGCATCATAAAGAATATAACCCAGCTGGAAAAACAGGTACAGCAGAAAATGATCTATTTATTGATGGTCGAAAATATGAAACCGAAAATTTAACCCTAATTGGTTATGCACCCTTTGATGATCCGGAGATCGCCTTTGCTGTCGTCGTTCCAAATTTGGGTAAAGTGAGGGGACAACATCCGATTAACCACGCTATTGGTACAGGTATTTTAGATGCATACTTTGAGTTGCAAAAAGAAAGAACGCAAGGATTTGGTAAGCAAGAAGATCATGAAGACGTTGAAGAAGAATGAGCTTTAAGTACATTTTGATCTAATATAAAAACACCAAGTCCTTAAAGAGACTTGGTGTTCTTGCATCGTATCATATTTATATCGTGTTCGATTACCGAGATCTAGCAATGGTTTCAGCAATTTCATAAAAGCTCATGTCACTCGATAATTCGTGTTCTCCAATTTGAATATATGGGGCATAGCCTTCCTCTTCTAAATATCGATTAAATGCATCAGCATCATCGATAATATTGTTATCAAGTAATAATTGACTTACGGTTGGTCCAAGCATATTTGGTTCTACTACAAGCGTATATGTAAACACTTCTTCTGTCTCAGCAGAATTCTCATCATTTTCTTCCCCATTGTTTTCATTAGATGTATCATTTTCATCATTTTCCACTACATCATTACTATTGTCTTCTGATTCCTGCTCATCTTCATCGTCATTATTGTCTTTTAATTGATCTTTTTGGACAGCATAGGAAATATATTCAGATTCTGTTAGAACATAGAAGCCTTCTTTCTCAATTTCGGTAATCAATTCATCGATTGAAAAGTCTGTTGCATCTGATGTTGGTTCATATAGAAAGAGAAACGTAATCAGTGATATGATTGTAGCAGTTAAGAGCCCAATGGAAAAATAACGGATTGGTTGTTTCATAAAAAATCTCCTTAATTACTATATTTAAATAAGATTGTTTAATATCCTGTCTGTCGTTGTGAAAAGTAAAAAGGTTATATACACTTAATAAAGCTCATCGTTGTTTTGTTGGAATCTTGATTCAGATAGATCTTCCGTTAATAATTCTTCTTCTAAAATTTTAATTTTTTTCTTGATTTGGTAAGTATCTTGCATCGTAGAGATGGAAAATTGTTCTAACTGTCCTTCTAGTTCTGAAAATTTATCATTCATGAAGAAAGAGATAATGAATAACACGATAGAGACGATTATTAAGGTAATAAAAACAGTAATCATTTGGAAACCTCCATTTTATTTATCAATATAGTTATATCATAAATTCCCGAAAGATAAAACTGAAATTAATCAAAAGGAAGTTCTTGCTTGCATTTAAATTATCTGCTAATATAGTAAGGTCAGAATTGAAAACATACTAATAGATATTTGTGAAATAGTTTGGAGGGAAATTACATGCGTGTTAACGTAACATTAGCTTGCACTGAAACAGGCGATCGCAATTATATTACCACTAAAAATAAACGGACAAATCCAGAGCGGATTGAAATGATGAAATATAGTCCTCGTTTAAAAAAACATACATTGCATCGTGAAACTAAATAAGTTTACCTAAACTCTTGCCTAATTGACTATACTACTAGGTAAGAGTTTTTTTATATTTCATAAAAGACTTGTTGATTAGGGGGCATGCCAAGATGTCTAAAGAAACTTTACGAAAACAGATGATAAAAAAGTTATCCGCTCTTTCTTCTAATAAAAGGAAAAGTATTGAACAAAAATTAGGACAACATCTTATTGAATCACCCTTTTGGCAGGAAGCTGATACCATCGGTTTGACAATCTCGCAGGGAATCGAATGGAATACAAAACCCATCATTGAGACGGCATGGGAACAAGGAAAAACCGTAGTTGTCCCTAAATGTTATCCACAAGAAAAGCGATTAATATTTTATCATCTGACATCTTATGACGAACTAGAAGTTGTATATTATCAGCTCCAAGAACCCATACCTTCTAAAACGAAGCAGATCGATCAAGACGACATTGATTTATTAGTTGTCCCTGGATTAGTATTTAATCCATTAGGATATCGAGTTGGTTTTGGTGGGGGCTATTATGATCGATTTTTGGTTCACTTTTCTCATAAAACCTTATCGCTATTAAGCAGCCTACAATTAGTTTACGATATCCCAATTGAAGCCCATGATATTCCTGTGGACCATATGATTAGCGAACAAGGCATCCTGAAATAGAACACCAGCATGAATAAAATGTATTTTATCGTATAACATAAGGGCAACAAATGATATGTGAGGTGAATTCATGCGAAATTTTGTGCTCATTTCTCTGTTAATTACCTTGTTGTCCCTGCTTTATCAGTGGCGTTATAAATTATTGAATATAATTTTAACCATTTCTATCCTCAGAAAATTCCTCGTTCGTTTATCAATGAAATGGCCCATTTCCCGGATAAATGCTAAACAATAGTTCCGTTTAATTCATAAGAATATTATGATTATAAAGAAGTTGTCGCTCGTGGCAAACTTCTTTTCTTTTTTAAAGAAATTAACTGGCTCCTTTGGTATGATATGTGTGAGGGGAGCTTATGTCTATGTATTTAAGTGAACAATTTTTGTTATATAGATTAGCCTATACGTTGGTTACTGATGAAGGTTATGAAATTCTTCACATCAATCGCCAAGAAGAGGAATTATGGCTAGAAAAGTATCAAGGAAACACTTCAAAGGTTATTAGACTCATTCATAAAGGTTTTGATTGGAAAAATCATTTAAAAAATGATATTAAAATTGTCTTTCAAAAATTATTTCAAATGAAACGATTCCTTGCCGGAAAACAGGTCCAAGTCCATAATATATATATTTCTTCTTTTGATCCTGTAGATGATTGGGAAGAATTAAAACGCCCCTTACAGTTTAACCAGGATAAAAGACATACGATGCATGTTTATTACCTATCAAATCAAGATGTTGAAACTGAATTACCAAGATTGCAACAAAATATCGGATTAGAAACCATCGAAGTTAAAGAAGATCTATATGAAATTGAAAAAGCCCACTATGTAGATTATTACAAACATCAATTACAGAAAATATTTCATGAGAAAAAGAAAGAAGTTGTTAATATCTTAACCTATGGAAAACCAAAATGGACGTACATATTTATTGTCGCCAATTTCATTATGTTTCTCTTACTAGAAATGAATGGTGGCAGTATGAATATACAAACGTTGATCCAATTTGGAGCTAAGGAAAATGTAAGCATCATAAACGGAGAATGGTGGCGTTTATTTAGTGCAATGTTTCTCCATATTGGTATTTTTCACTTGTTTATGAATATGTTTGCATTATATTATCTTGGTGTAACTGTTGAGAGGATATATGGCACGTGGAGATTTGTAATTATCTATTTGTTGGCAGGTTTAGGAGGTAGCATAACTAGCTTTGCTTTTTCACTAAACGTTTCCGCTGGTGCATCAGGCGCTATATTTGGACTGTTTGGGGCCTTGTTATTTTTCGGTGTCATCTATAAGAAGATCTTTTTCCAAACGATGGGAAGAGGTTTGATGACGATTATTTTTATCAATATAATGTTCGGTTTACTCGTACCCCAAATTGATATGGGAGCACATATGGGGGGCCTTGTTGCTGGCTTTTTAGCCTCGGCTATGCTTCATCTACCTCGGCAGAAAAAGTGGGGTATGCAAATATTATCGTTGTTGCTATTTATCATTTCTACTTTTTTACTCATTGAGTATGGAATTCAACATACCGAATCCCAATTGCCATTTCGGTTATTTCAGTTTGATTAATGATAAAATTTGAAAAATCATTCCGGGTATATGTGCTTAAAGAACAGGAAAAACACTTCAGTTATTTATGCATGGTTGAGGTTTTAAAGGAACAATTTAACTAATTTTGTTATAATATATGATGGTGATTATCCATGGAATCTGTATATGATGTCCAGCAGTTGTTAAAAAAATTTGGCTGTATTATTTATACAGGAAATCGTTTAGGTGATTTAGCATTAATGCAGGATGAAGTAAATGAGTTATTTAAACAAGGTTTGATTGAAGCAGACGTATATCAATATGCGGTGCTTATTTTAAAAAGAGAAATACGTAAAATGAATTAAAGGATGGAAGCTGATGGAAAATATTATTTTGGGAATTGATATTGGTGGAACTTTTATCAAAATAGGCTTAATCAATGAATCAGGTAAGATTTTGCATAAGTGGGAAATTCCAACAAATACAAAGGATCAAGGTGTTCATATCGTACCTGATATTTGGCAGTCAACGAAAGTACAATTGAAACAATCAAATATTTCCGAAGCCAATCTCATCGGGATTGGTATAGGTGTACCTGGATTTGTCCATCCTGAGACTAACATCGTTGAAAATGCTGTGAATATTGGCTGGCAACAATTTGACCTTATCGATACATTTAAACAGTTGACTAATTTACCTGTATATGTTGCCAATGATGCTAATATTGCGGCTTTAGGTGAAAATTGGCAAGGAGCTGGGGAACAAGCCAAAAACTTACTTGCTGTTACCCTTGGTACTGGAGTAGGTGGAGGCATCATCGTCAATGGTTCATTATTAGTTGGCGAGAATGGTACAGCAGGGGAGATTGGTCATATAACCGTTGATCCTCAAGGTGGCTTATGCAATTGTGGTCGTAGAGGATGTCTAGAAACAATTGCTTCAGCAACTGGCATTGTTCATCAAGCAAAAAATATCATTCAGAAACATCCTGGAAGTAAGTTAGCAGAGGTAGTGAGGACAACAGGTGAGATTACTGCAAAAGATGTGTTTGATCTTGCCAAACAGAATGATGAATTTGCACTGAACATCATTCACCGTACATTAGATATACTTGGTTTCGTAATAGCCAATATTGCTACTGTGATCAACCCAGAAAAAATTATTATTGGTGGTGGCGTATCGAAGGCAGGGTCATTTTTGACTGAAATCCTTGAACATTACTTCAAACAATATGCCCTTCCAAGACTTTATGAAATATGTACGATAACAGAAGCGAAGTTAGGAAATGATGCAGGTATGATAGGGGCTGCATATCTTGTTAAGGAAAATTTATAAATCAAATCGTTCGTTTCTGCTGCATAATAAATGACACATTTTATTCATATTGATTACCAATCTACTAAAAATCGAATCAATGAAACTTTTTTTCTAATTTAACGTCATATATAATAGATACTCATGTCACAAAATTCATAAGATGGTAATTGAATGAGTAAAGTTAGCAAAGTTTTGCTGTTCAATTTTATTGGATAATGAATCATCAGCTTTGTATATTGTAGGAGGAACGAAGTATGAGTTTTAAAAAAGCTAGTATACCTTTGTATATTCTAGCCAGTTTTATCTTCGGTTTAAAAACGTACATCGTATATCGATTTATGTTTAGTATAAGCTTAGATAACACGATGCAAGAATTTATTTTATTGATTAATCCATTTATATCTGCTTTTTTGATTTTTGGATTAAGTGTATGGTTTACTAGTCAATCACGCCAATTAAAATACATGCGTTATGCTATTTTAATTGGAACTTTGATTATTTATGCCAATCTTGTCTTTTATCGATCATTTACTGATTTTATAACGATTCCACAATTATTCCAAACGAGTAATATATCTGACTTAGGTTCAAGTATTCTTTCACTTGTCAAGGTTTACGATATCTTACTCTTTTTAGATGTATTTCTAATATGGTATCTCATCAAGAAAGAAAAATACATTTATTTAACGAATTATCCAAAAAGTGGTAAAGTGTTCGTCTTTGCACTATCTCTCTTGTTATTGGCAGGAAACTTCCTATTAGCTGAAATGGAACGGCCTCAATTATTTACGAGAGCATTTGATCGTGAATATTTGGTTAAAAATATTGGTTTATTCAATTATCATATTTATGATATTTTCTTACAATCAAAAGTGAAAACCCAACGCGTATTAGCGGATGGGAACAATCTTACCAATATTGAAAATTATATTAAAGAAAATATAAGAAGTGACGAACAATCCGAATTATATGGTATTGCTGAAGGAAGAAATATCATCTTCATTTCTGCTGAATCAGTGCAAAGTTTCGTGATTAATAACGAGGTAAATGGCCAAACGATCACACCGTTCTTAAATAGTTTAGTAGATGATCCTGATACGTATTATTTTGAAAATTTTTATCATCAAACAGAACAAGGAAAAACGTCGGATTCAGAGTTTTTAACAGAAAACTCACTTTATCCATCAGCAAGGGGAGCAGTCTTCTTTACCCATGCTCAAAATAAGTACCATGCCATGCCTGAAATGTTAAAAGAAAAAGGATATAAGTCCGTTGTCTTTCATGCTAATAACAAAAGTTTTTGGAATCGGGATCAAATTTATGAGAGCCTACAAATAGATCACTTTTTTGACATTGAAGCTTATGAGGTCAATGAAGAGAACTCTGTTGGTTGGGGATTAAAGGATAAAGACTTTTTCCAGCAATCCATGAAATATTTACAAGTTTTAGAACAACCATTCTATGCTAAGTTTATTACCTTAACAAATCACTTTCCGTTTGAACTTGATGAAGCGGATCGATCCATCGAACCTTATGATTCAAATTCAAATACTTTGAATAACTATTTTCCAACGGTTAGATACTTAGACGAAGCTATCGAAGAATTTTTCACTTATTTGAAACAAATAGGCCTTTATGAAAACTCAATTATTATTATCATGGGCGACCATAATGGAATTAGTGCCAATCATAATCGGGCAATGAGTATGTATCTTGGTAAAGATGAAATTACGCCCTATGATTATGTACAATTACAACGGGTTCCATTATTTATTCATATTCCTGGACACGGTGAAGGGAAAGTAATGGATAAAATTGCAGGACAAATAGATATGAAACCAACGATATTGCATATGGTTGGTATCGATACGAATCATGATATCTATTTTGGTAATGATCTTTTCCATGATGATCGTAAAGGTTATATTGCATTTAGGAATGGTGACTTTGTCAGTGAAGAATATCTATTTACGAGTGGGACTTGTTATGATTTTGCCACAGGCGAAGTCTTGGCCGTTGAGAGTGAAGAAGAAAACGGGGAAACACCTTGTAGTCCAATAAGGGAAAAAGTCATTACCGAGCTTGAGTATTCAGACGAATTAATCTATGGTGATCTATTTAGGTTTATTGACTTTGAACCAAATCAATAAAGAATATTTAAGTGAACGAGTGATAAATATATAAAAAGTCCTGAGTTACCCAAACTCAGGACTTTTTAATGATTGCCATAGATAATAATAAATGATACCCTTTGTATTTATACACCACAGATTGAGATGTTTGGTAAAAGCTCACATGTAATCGTCATAATTGAGAAAAAACCAAAGGCTAAGGCAGCAATAGCTGAAAAACCTAAAGCCAATACATTTTTATATTTAATTTGACGAAAAACTGAGACAACAGATAATATGGTGACCAATAAAAAGATTACTCCTAGTACCATGTTTATCCCACCCCTTTATTTTCTATGTACGATGTTAAATCTTGACTAGTTTATAGTCAATAAGTTAATTTATATAATATATTAAAAAACTTGTTTTGTCGAGGTATTCATGCTAGCTTGTTTAATCAGATGGAGGTTTTTTCATGAATATAGAAACTATGAGTGTTGGTGAACTAGGTGCGAACTGCTATATCGTATATCAAGAGGGGGAGGCATTGATTTTTGATCCGGGTGGAGAACCAGAAAAAATCATTGCATTTATAGATGAGCATCAATTAGTGCCCCAAGCTATTTTATTGACTCATGCCCATTTTGATCATATTGGTGGAGTTGATGCTCTTCGAAAACATTATCAAATAGACGTATATTTACACGAGGCTGAAGCTCATTGGTTGACTGATCCTAATTTGAATAGATCAACTGCCTTTACACGACAAGAAGTTAAAACAGATCCACCTGAACATTTACTTACACCAGGAACATTGACCTTAGGAAGTTTTACTTTTGAGGTCATCCATACTCCAGGACATTCACCTGGTAGTGTTAGTTTTAACTTTATCGAAGATGATATCATCATCAGTGGGGATGTTTTATTTAAATTTGGGGTAGGTAGAACCGATTTACCGGGCGGTAGTTTTAAACAATTGGCCAATGTTATTCAAACTAAATTGTATACACTAGACCCTACTTATATAGTTTATCCTGGGCATGGTTCGCCGACGACAATTGGTGCTGAAAAACATCTGAATCCATTCGTACGACCTATAAAAAAAAGCAGGTAACATTTACCTGCTTTTTTTCTTCTGTAACAATATTTTTATCGCAAAGGGAACCATGCCGAAAAACTTATTATAATGGTGGATTGTTGGTTGGTTATCTCTCACTGAATCTTCATCTGTTTTATGAGGTATAAGATAACTGCTTGTCACGTGTTCAGTTAAATATTTTAGGTATTCTAATCCCTTCATGCTATACACTCCGTTTGAATGATAAAAATTTTTTTAAAATTAAGTGACAATTACAAAAATTTATGCTATTATACTTTCTAAGTTAGTTATCTATATCATTACCCGGAGCGCTCATTTTAAACGTTTACGAATGCAATTATTTCTTCGACAACTTCCTCAATCGATTTGTGATCAGTGGAAACAATATGATCACTACACTTCTTATATAAGGGAATTCTTCTCTCAAATAATTTTTGTTTTTCTTCATGATCTTGGTTCCACAATGGTCTATTTTCATCCAGTTCCAATCGCTCACTTATTTCTTTAAAAGAAGTATGTAGATAAATGATCATGCCATGTTTTTTCATCGTCTGAATATTTTCTTCTTTTTCTACAATTCCACCACCGGTTGAGATGACATCATAGGTTGTTGTTGCTTTTAACGCCTCGATTTCATATAAACGAAAGGTTTCTTCACCTTCATTTTTGAAAATCTCCGGAATACTCCCATATTTTTCTTCAATAAATGTATCTGTATCCACATAGGACTTACCTAATTTCCTTGCCAATGCTTTGCCGATCGTACTTTTACCACTTCCCATAAAACCGATGAGATATATCTTTTGCATGGGTTTTTCACTTCCTTATTGAAATGATGATTTCTTAACCATATGTAATATCGATTATACGGAAAAAATGAAAACTTTAAAAATGATTTAAAGAAGGGTGTTATCGTTGAGTACAGTAGAAGCAAAATCTAGTCATATCATTCATCTTGCTTTAAATACATTGGCCTCAGATATTCACTTCCATCCAGTTGGTCCAATGACAAAGATATATTTTCGTATACATGGAGATCGACAATTTTACCAGAACATTTCAAATGAAGAATATAACTTATTATTGGCATATTACAAGTTTACATCAGGTATGGATTTAGGGGATACAAGAAGACCGCAAAATGGCATGCTTACCTATGTTATAAACGATCTTAAATATGCATTACGCTTATCTACTTTACCCCTCCATGAAGGTGAAAGTTTGGCTATTCGTATCTTACCGCTAGAAGAGAAATTACAGCTTGACCAACTATTATTATTTCCCAGTCAAATTACAGCGTTGAAAAGTTGGCTTGATTATCGGGCTGGACTTATTTTACTAACGGGTCCAACAGGAAGTGGAAAGTCGACAACACTATATGCACTTTTAGAGGAGTTGTATCTTGAGCACTCATACCAGGTGATTACTTTAGAAGATCCAATTGAAAAAAAGTTGAATCATGTGTTACAAGTTCAATTAAATCCCCAAGCTGGTATTACTTATCAAACTGGTTTAAAAGCAGCATTAAGGCATGATCCTGATATTTTAATGGTTGGTGAAATACGTGATAAACAGACTGCACACATTGCGATTGAGGCAGCATTAACAGGCCATCTTGTTTTTAGTACATTACACGCTAAAAATGCTATCGGGACAATATACCGGTTGTTAGAGATGGGGATTGATCAAATTGATTTACAACAATGTTTGTTAGCCGTAGCAGCTATTGAACTACTGCCTATTGAAGTTAATCAGACTATTTTACGACGAGCTGCCATATTGGATTTGTTGGTAGGTGATTCTTTGGAAAAGATTATGAAGGGAGGTGAGATCGATGAGTTAAATCCGAATCATTCATTCGAACATTTACGAAAGAAGGCATTTGCATATGGTTTTATCTCAAAACAAACATATGAAAGAACGACGTTTACCTGAACGGTTACAGTTGAAGTTTTTAGAACAATTGGCGCAGTTGTTAAGTCATGGCTATACGATGTTAGAAAGTCTTGAGCGGATAAAATGGGACAAACGAATGTCTCATACAGCTATGATACTTATGAGAGCGTTAAAAACAGGCTTGACAATTGACCAAGCCTTTACCCAAGCACAATTTCATTATTCGATTACCTCATATCTTTATTTTGTAAGAAAACATGGTAATTTATTAGCTAGTATCCTCACTTGTAAGGAAATGTTTGCTAAACGCTTACGCTACAAGCAAACATTTCAACAAATTATGCGTTATCCTCTATTCCTCGGTGTGATTTTTTCTATCATCCTGATCTTTTTACGGCAAGCTATACTGCCAACTTTTCTGAATATATTTCAAACGAATAACCAAGTGCCTAAGTCATTAATGTATATTTTCGTCACCCTTGATTATGTTATCCCTTTGTTTATATTCATGATTGGCAGCTTATGCATTGGAATTATAATGGTAACGCGATTAAGAAGGAAAATAGACATACAGGTAAAAGTGAAGATATATGAGAGAATTCCTATTTATCGTCGTTATTTGCAAAGACAAACATCATTTCAAATTGCAACCCATTTAAGTGAGTTATTAAAAACAGGGATGCCCCTAAAAGATATTTTACATCATATGTCTAAGCAAGATCGATTTCCTATTGTCGCCTATTACACGAAAATGATGCTTGATACCTTAAATATGGGGAATCAGATCTCCCAATTACTAGTCCAATGTTATTTTATTGAACAGCAAATGACTGATATTTTTCAAAACAATTATGATAATCAGTCATTAGCGAAGGATTTAGCTGTCTATTCCAACATGCTTGCAGATCGCATGCATCAAAAAATTATCACTTTTCTTCAAATCATTCAACCCATATTTTTTGTAATCATTGGTATATTTATTGTCCTAGTTTATTTCATGTTAATGTGGCCGATGTTCCAATTAATCAATCAATTATAAATTAAGGAGAGATCATAATGATAAAACAAGAAAATGGATTTACCCTCATAGAAATGCTGATCGTCTTAGCGATTATATCAGTGCTTATCATTCTCGTAGTTCCGAATTTGGGCAAGAGTAATGAAGAAGTACACGAACAAGGTTGTGATGCCCTTGTGTCAGTCGTCCAAGCACAAGTGTATTTATACCATTTAGATAACGGTTTTTATCCGGCAGAAATTAGTGATTTAGTGATGGATAATTATATCCGCTCTGATCAAGTTCAATGTGCTAATGGTAAATCACTAACCATTAATAATCAGGGAGAAGTAAATGCAACTTAAAGGCATAAACGGTTTTACATTGATCGAAATTTTACTTGCTGTGGGGATTGTCAGCATCATATCATTCATTTCCATTCCACTTAGTATACATTCTCTTCATAAATATGAAGAAAAGCTATTCCTATCCTTATTTGAGTATGATTTATTGTATGCACAAAGTTTAGCTACAACGACAACAGAGCGCGTACGGATTATTTTTCACCAACATAGTTATCAAATTGTCAAAGGTGAAGCAAATTCAGAGGTGGAAATGAGAACAATTCCTGAACATATTACCGTCAATACTCGTTTGCGAAATATTATTGCTTTTGATCGTAATGGCCGGATTCAAAATTTACAGCAAGGAAGAATTGAATTTAAAGGGAAAGATACAAATTATTACGTAATATTTCCGCTTGGAAAGGGGAGAGGATATATTGCTGAACAATAATGGATTCACCTTAGTCGAAGTGTTGGTAGCAACAACTATTTTACTGTTTACGATCTCAATTGTTTATCCGTTCATTTCATTCTTGTACCAGGAAAGATCCGTGCTAAAGGAAAGAAGAATGGCAAGTGTATTGTTACACGATGAATTACAAAACTATTTATGGTTTGATCAGGTGTTGCCAGCAACTTATACGAAGACCCGCGAATACATACCCTTTCATTTTCAATTTAGCAAAGAAGTTGAAAGGATAAAAGGATGTGTGTCATGGGAAAATAAAAAACAAACGAATGAGACGATATGCTTTTATGGAATACCTAAACAATAGTCGTGGATATACCTTTATTTCCATGCTCATCGTTTTGGCGATATTAATCATTATCTTTCCACTCCTTATTTCAATGGTGGTCACATTAGATACTAGCTCCAGCTATGATGAACTCTCCATTCAGCAATTTTTTTACTTTTTCCGTGATGAATTAATTGAAGCAAAGGACTATGAAGTAAATCAAGATCAGGTGATTGTTCATTTACGGGATGGGCGAAGAGCTATCTTTGAACAATACCAACATTCAGTCGTTCGCCGTATTGATGGGGGTTATGAAGTATATTTACGGGATATTGTAACTATATCCTTCACTCAATTATCGATTGGAATAAAAGCAACTGTTACTTCAACAGAAGGGAGAGACTATGAAAAAACGATTATCTTCTATGAATAATGACAAAGGATTTATATTACCAGTGATTTGGCTGATCACGATATTATCGTTTATCGTGATCAGCGTAATGGTGCAAACGTATCAAAATGAATTGTTTATCACTGAACAAAATTTAGAGCAATTAATAGTAGAAACATTATTTCAAATGGGGTATGAGCAGTTTTTACAAGACCATGATGTTAATGACCTCACAAGCTACTATGAAGTGCAATATCATTTCCCGTCTGGTCATGTGACGATCCAATATTTACAACTTAACGAACAGGAGGGCCAGTTGCTTTTTCAAATCAAAACAGTTCAATCATCTTACGTTACATTTCTAAAGCCGGTTAATCTAACATAAATACAGTAGTAAATATGTATACTTTTTAACAAATGATATAAAATGCCCAAAATAGGAGGCATTTTCATTATAATGGAATTAAGATTGAAGAAGAGGTGAGTAAAGATGGAAAATAGATTAAAAGTTACTAATGTACTTAGTGATCCTACTAGATTCAATATTTATCAACACATTATTAAACGTAGAGAACCAGTAACAGTATTACAAATAGCCGAAGAATTTGATATCCACCCGAATGTGGCAAGATTACACCTATCTAAATTAGAAGAAATCAAGCTCATTACTTCACATTTTCAAAAAACAGGTAGAGGTGGAAGGCCAAGTAGATTGTATGAATTATCAGATAATATCATTGAGTTAAATTTTCCATTTCGTGACTACAAACTACTTGCTACCATAGCTATTGAGTCCTTTACTGAACTTGGCGAACCTGGTAAGAAAGCTTTATATCATACAGGGAAAAAATATGGCATGGAAGTCATTAAGCATTATCAAGATTTTGTTCAAACAGATCAGTTAACCGTTGATCAAAAAATTCAAATTCTAGAAGATGCCGGTAATATGTTAGGTATGTATCCCCAGTTTGAATATAATGCTGAGAAGAATCATATTGCTTTTCGGATTAATAATTGTCCGTTTAAAGAGGTTGTTGAGCAAAATCAGCAAATGCTTTGCAATATGCACCAAGCCTTTCTACGAGGTATGTTCGAAGCTTTATTTGACGAAATTAAGTTAATTGAAACTGGCAACATGTTTAAAAACTGTGAAAGTTGTCAATATATTGCCCAACTTTCAAGTTAAGTTGTTCAAACAGCATATATTTTCCATAATAAGTAGTCAATCGTTCACCTATTAGATAAATGATTGACTACTTATTTTTTTTTGCAATTAATAGAAGTTTGTATCCATACTCAATTATTTTTTATCATGCCGTTTTCAAAACAGAAATGTTGCACTAAAATACTTTTTTGTCTTTAGAATAAGAAATTAAATTTGCAATCTTCAATTTCTTGTTTATAATTAATTGATAAGGGAGTATGTGGAAAAAGGGGGGCATAGATTAACATGGATCGTATGTTTCGCGTACTTGCATTTTGGACAGGAATTTTTACCGTCATGTTTTATGTAGGTGATATGACAACTGTTGCCTTGTTATTCCTTGTTCAAACTGCGTTTTTCTTAACGTTAAGTTATTTAAAATTATCCGAGAGAATGTATTTGTATTTATTTGGTGCTTATTTAATGATATTTTTTATCGGATTTACTTGGTACTCAGAGTTTATGCTCGTACCAGGATTTGGCAATTAACCGTACAACCTTGCTTAGATACTTATCATAAGCAAGGTTGTTTTTTTATATGGTTAGCTGCTATTTGTTAAGTAGAAAATCCCACCATTAAATACCTCATAAGAAATTCTAGGTGTGTAGTGACGTTTGATTTCATCTATTTCTTTCTCCATTTGCATAGAGTTCGGTTCATTTTGGTAGAAATGTTGAATCATTTAGATTTCTTATTCTAAGGTGATACGTGTTTCTTCTGCCCAATGATGATCTTGTTGTTTAATGTATTGATCGAATACTTTTTCGATGCGCTGAAAACCACTTGCTAGTTTAATGATTGGTGAAATTGGATAGCAGTAATCAGAAATACTTTGCTGTAATGCAAGACGATCTAATTTAGCCATCATATCCTCAACCATCATCCCATTTACTAAATTTAATCCAATCGAAAAAATTTCTTCTTTTTGTTGTTTGCCTGCATAGGTAATTTTTAGATTAATTACGAGCCAAGGATATAATGGGGTATTCACTTTCGTGTCAACAACCTGGAATAACTTTGTATATTTACTCGTCTTTTTTAAGTAATTCATGATTTGTTGGAGCCTAGGACTGCCAAAATGAATCCATTCAGCATTTTCATGTTTTTGCTTTGTATCGGTCATCAAAGTAAGTTGCATCGGTTCGCCTTCTTGGCCCATCCGTTCTATATAATGCCAATAAAATGGGCGATTCATCAATGCCTTATCCATTTCTTTTGTTAATTGAATTTTTAAAAGACCAGGCTGATTAACGATAAGTTTACATTGATGGGCTTGAAAAAATGTAACTAAGAATTGATGTAAATCAGTAATTTTCATGATACGCTTCCTTATGATTTCTTTCTATTTGTTCTTGGTTAATAATGGCAGTAAGATTATTTAATTTAATTTTGATCTCTCCTTCTGATGAGGATTCGGCAAAAATATTTTTAATCTCTGATTCAAAATCTTGTATGTTTAAATCAGCTAAAATATCATCGAGTTCACCAATCACTTTTTCAAATAAGTTAATTTTCTCATATAACAATTTCATCATATGTTCTTCAATCGTATGACGAATGGCAAAGTTATACACATGAACAGGATGTTGTTGACCAAATCGATGGATTCGTCCGATTCTTTGTTCAAGTTTCATTGGGTTCCACGGTAAATCATAGTTGACGAGATGATGACAAAATTGTAAATTTATCCCTTCGCCACCTGCCTCGGTAGCTATTAATACTTGGGCTTGATTTTCAAATATTTGCCTCATCCAATCCTTTTTACTAGCTTTAAAGCCACCCCTAAAAGGGACGGATGAGATCCCATGTTCATGTAAAAAGTGCTGGAGAAAATATTGACTTGCTCGATATTCGGTAAAGATAATTACTTTTTCATTGCCTAATGATTTGATTAATTCAACCACTTTTTCTGCTTTCACATGTTGTGGTAACTGTTCTATTGTTGTTATGATCTTCTCGATTTGTTCGTTATTTTGAACTGATGATAGCAATTTTTTTAATGACATATAACATGCTTCGCGTGAAGAGCAAAATTCTCGTAAAAAGGTAATCTTGGAAAAGGTCGGCAAATCTTTCAGTTGCTGTATGGTTTGGTAACATGCAAGTTGTTCTTTAGAGAAATCCAACCAAATCGTGTGAATTTGACGATTAATATTATTTAATGATGTTTCTTTGCGGGTATTACGAATCATGACTTGTTGAACGAGTTTTTTTAAATATTGATCCTTAGCCAATAGTTGTCGATCCTTACCAAAGCGTTTCATAAAACTATCATAGTCACCTAAATGCCCAGGCTTTAAAATAGAGACTAAGTTAAATATTTCAAGTAAATTATTCTGAATGGGTGTTGCTGTTAAAAGCAGGCAATATTTTTTATGAACAGAACGAATAAATGAATAATTTTTTGTTCGATGGTTTTTTAATTTATGGGCTTCATCCACCAAGAGAAAATCATAGTCAATTTGTTGAATCATCTCTTGGTGGGGTGATCGCTTCGCCAAATCAAGGGAAGAGACGATGATGTCATATTGTTCCCAATGCATATTTTTTCGAAAAGCAATCGCGGGAATAAAAAATTTTTCATTTAATTCTTTGACCCACTGGTTTACTAAAGAAGCCGGCACTAATATTAATACTTTTTTTACTAAGTTTCTAATCATATATTCTTTAAGAATCAATCCGGCTTCAATTGTTTTACCTAATCCAACTTCATCGGCTAAGATCACACGTCCATTCATTTGTTCAATGGCTGTTGTTGCCGTTTTAATTTGATGGGGTAGAAACTGCATATGTGGTAGATAGTCTAGCGCATGTAATCCTTGAAAAGAAGGGACCATTCGTGTTAATTCTGACTGATATGTTAATTTAAATAACTCCCAATTGGAGAAGGGTCCTTCATTCTTGAGTAATTTTTCAAATGTTTTTACAAACGTATTGTCTTTGTCGATGAGCAATTCTGTCATATATTTCTTCCTTTTTTGCGAAATAATTTTTTTATAGTATAACCAGATTGAATATTTTCATGAGAAGGGTGGATAGGAAAATGGAAGATCATTGGAGATTATAAAGAAGAAAAATCGATAAAAAAAAGATGATCTATATCACTGATCATCTCGTTTTAATCTTACCTGTCCAATGTTTGAAACCGCCTTTTAGTATGTTAAGGTCTTTATATCCTTCCTTACGAAGAATCCGAGCAGCTCTTGTTGCTCGAGCACTACCTTGGCAATATAGATAAACAGGTTTATCTTTTCTTAATTCAACTAAACGATGTTTTAATTGGGTTACAGGTATATTTCTTGCGCCTAAAATATGGCCTCGTTCAAACTCCTGTAATTCTCTAACATCAATCAATTGGGCTTTGCGGTAACCCTGCTTAAAATCTTCTTCACTTAATACATTTAAATATGATTTTTGGCGGTAGTATCGAAATACGACGATACCTAATAATATAACGAGTAGTATGACTAAGTATTGCATGAACTGATCCTCTCCGTATGATTGATTTTTATCACTGTAGCTAATTCTATTATATGATTGAATGATTTATATTTCAAAAAATACCATTTTAACCGATAAAAATATTAAGATGAATTGCAGGCGTAAGTCTTTAAAACTGATAACAGATATGATATCTTTTTTAAGTGGCCATTTTCGGAAATAAGGCTAACATTAATTTTAATTTTTATATTTATCGACAAAATGCCCAAAAATTCGAAAGAATCATTTTTTTGCCTTGAAGGCTTGACAAAGACAAATAATTTTGTTCAAATATACAATATATAGTATGATTGTTTTACATAAAACACAACATATTGGTGATATTATTTAAGAGGGAGTGTGTCCATTGACTACGTTCGTAGAAAAAAGAATGGAAATTAATGTGGAAGCATTGAATGAGGATATTAAAAAATTTCCTCAAGTCCATCCGATCACGGAAGACATGAAACTAACCCACAAAGGTGTATCACGGCTAGTTATGCTAGATCGGTATTCCTTTAAAGATACAGAAAAAACGACCCTAAAAGTAGGGGATTTTGTCGTTTTAACTGTAAAAGACGATCCCCAATTTCCGGCTCGTGGCACTGGATTTATTCGTTCGCTCAACTGGGAAAAACGTGAAGCAACAATCCAAGTAGATGCAGACTATATTTCTGTTTTAGAGGGCGAAGAAGCAGAAACTGGAATCATCACTCGTTCTATCGATGTTATTGATAAGCCATTAGAAGTATATTATGAACAAATTGCCAAACGCAATGCAACGGGGTTATCTCAAGTAGAGGAAACTGCTGAAAAACAACAATATTGGTATGAGAAATTTTATCAAGAATTAGCTAATTTAAATTTTGTTCCTGCGGGTAGAGTTCTTTATGGAGCTGGTGCCGGGACTGATGTTACTTATTTTAACTGTTATGTTATGCCTTATATCCATGACTCCCGGGAAGGTATTTCTGAACATCGTAAACAAGTGATGGAAATTATGAGCAGAGGTGGCGGTGTAGGTACGAATGGTTCTACATTAAGACCAAGAAATGCCTTAGCAAGAGGGGTAAATGGAAAGTCATCTGGTTCCGTTTCGTGGTTGGATGACATTGCAAAATTAACACATCTTGTCGAACAAGGCGGTAGTCGACGGGGCGCACAAATGATTATGCTAGTAGATTCGCATCCTGATATTATTGAATTTATTATTTCTAAAATGCAAAACCCGCGTATTTTACGCTATTTAATTGAAAATACCGAAGATGAGCAAATTAAACAACTTGCCCAAGAGAAGTTGAAATTCACGCCACTTACAGAAACAGAACGAGATATGTACCAAGGAATTGTTAACTATAAAAACATGCCAGGATTAGGTGGTTTTACAAAGGCAGCCATTCGTGAAGCCGAAGAAAAATTAAAGACAGGTGGTACTTATTCTGTTCATGATCCTGACTTTTTAACAGGAGCAAATATATCTGTCTGTATTACTAAAGAGTTTATGGAAGCCGTTGAAAACGATACCGATTATGAACTACGCTTTCCAGATGTTGAAAATTATACACCAGAAGAAATGAAAATATATAATGAAAAATGGGCTGAAATTGGCGATGTTCGCGTTTGGGAAGAAATGGGATATGGCGTAAAAGTATATCGTAAAATTCGGGCTAGAGAATTGTGGAATTTAATTAATATTTGTGCAACATATTCTGCCGAGCCAGGTATCTTCTTTATCGATAATGCTAATGAGATGACAAATGCCAAAGCCTACGGTCAAAAGGTTGTAGCAACAAACCCATGTGGTGAACAGCCTCTCGCACCATATTCTGTTTGTAATTTAGCTGCTGTTAACTTAGCTGAGATGGCTAACAAGGAAGAGAAGACGGTTAACTTTGAAAAGTTAAAGCAGACAGTAAGAATTGGCGTTAGATTACAGGATAATGTTATTGACGCTACTCCTTACTTCTTAGAAGAAAACAAAAAGCAAGCCTTAGGTGAGAGAAGAATTGGTTTAGGGGTCATGGGCTTACACGATTTATTAATTTATTGTGAAACAGAATATGGCTCAAAAGAAGGAAATGAATTAGTCGATGAAATCTTTAAGACAATTGCCACTGAAGCATATCGTACATCGATTGAGCTAGCTAAAGAAAAGGGAAGTTTTCCATTCCTCATTGGCGAAACAGAGGAAGAAACACAGCGCTTGAGAGAAGCATTTATTAATACGGGCTATATGAAACAAATGCCTGAAGATATTCGACAGGATATTCTCAAGTACGGTATTCGAAATTCCCATTTATTAACGGTAGCACCTACAGGATCAACCGGTACAATGGTCGGTGTATCCACAGGACTTGAACCATACTTTTCATTTTCCTATTTCCGAAGTGGACGTCTTGGTAAGTTCATTGAGGTAAAAGCTGAAATTGTCCAAGAATATTTAGAACGTCATCCTGAACAAGATCCAGATAATTTACCTCATTGGTTTGTAACGGCAATGGACCTTACACCAGAAGCCCATGCTGATACTCAATGTGTCATCCAGCGCTGGGTAGATAGTTCAATTTCTAAGACGGTAAATGCACCTAGAGGTTATACCGTTGATCAAGTTGAGAAAGTCTATCGTCGTTTATATAATGGGGGAGCAAAAGGTGGAACCGTCTATGTTGATGGTAGCCGTGATTCCCAAGTGTTAACGTTAAAAGCAGAAGAAAATAGTTTTGATGAGCAAGAAGAAATAGTTGAAGAACCTATTGAACAATCAAAACCTCGGGTTATTTTAATGGAGACGATTCAAGAACTGGAAACAACGAATGTGACGATCGGCTCTGAAGTCGGTGATACTTGTCCAGTATGTCGAAAAGGAAACGTGGCTGAAATCGGTGGCTGTAACACGTGTACAAGTTGTGGTGCGCAACTGAAGTGTGGTTTATAAAATTGTTACTTATATGAAGTTTGGATTGATAAAATAACCTCTTCGGAATGATTGCCGTAAGAGGTTATTTTTTATCTATTTTTAAAATATATGCATTGTTCACTTTAACAAAGTCAGTCCAATAAAAGGAGGGTGGTTATGCATGAAATATATGATTAATTTTTTGCTTGCCATTATACTTACGTCTATTGCTTATTTCATTGGAGGTGTCATATTTAAAACAGAATTAACGATATTCCAGTCATTTATGATTGGCTTATCAGTAGTTTCATTAGGTGCTATCACTGAAGCTTTACATGCGCCCATAGGAGTTATTATTTTTGTTCCTTTCCCTGTCGGTATGTTTTTGTTATGGTTATTTTTACAAGAATCCTTACACATATGGTTTCTTACCTATTTGGTTACGTTAGTTATCTACACAATTCTTCATATGATAATGAGTTATTTTTTCAAATTTCATTCTTTAATTCCTGCGTGGAAATTATCAAAATGAGATAGATTAATTTAGGACAATATCTCTTACGCGTTTGTCAGTTATAAAACTTGTGAAAACCTTGTCTATCCGGTATCATTTAGAATAGAAATATTTTTGCACATAGTAAAATATTTTGGGAAAGAGGAGAATGTTATGCCAACACCTACCATGGAAGACTATATCGAGCAAATTTATCAATTAATTGATACGAAAGGTTATGCACGGGTTTCCGATATAGCTGAAGAATTAGAAGTACATCCATCATCTGTGACAAAAATGGTTCAAAAATTAGATAAAGATAATTATTTAAACTATGAAAAATATCGAGGTTTTGTATTAACGGAAAAAGGCAAAGCCATTGGCAAACGCTTAGTATATCGTCATGAATTATTAGAACAATTTTTAGAAATTATCGGCGTTGATGAAGAAAATGTGTATGATGACGTTGAAGGAATTGAACATCATTTAAGTTGGAATTCTATTGATCGTATTGGAGATCTCGTGATGTATTTTAAAGAAGATAAAAAAAGAATAGAAGATTTACGTAAAATTCAACAACAGAAATAATGTGATACAAATAACGCTATGACCGCTCAGATTGACTACTTTTGATGATTTGATGCTTCGCTCCTCATGCGCCTAGCTTTAATCAACAAGGTTTTTCAGCATATTCACGTTCTGTTTTATGTTCAAATATTTGTTCCAAAGTGGCATATATATGTTATAAACGCCAAAGGAGCGAAAAAGCGCATGAAAATTGACTGTGTATTTTCTGGCGGTGGTGTAAAAGCATTTGCTTTTGTTGGTGCTTTACATAGTATAGAAAAGCATCAGCTGGAAATTGAACGGACTGCCGGTACATCTGCAGGAGCGATTATTGCCTCTTTTCTAGCCGCGGGTTATACCATACGTGAAATCAAAAAACTTGTTGATGAATTAAATTTACAACAATTTTTAGATCCTCCCACCATCACAAAATTTCTCCCTTTTACGAAATGGTTATTTTTATACTTTCAATTAGGTATTTACAAAGGTGACCAATTAGAACAATGGTTATATGCTAAATTAGCAGCCAAAAACATTTATACATTTAAAGATATTCAACCTAATTATCTAAAAGTAGTTGTGAGCGATTTGTCGTTAGGTAAACTGGTTGTGATCCCGGATGACCTAAGACGTATTTACCAAATCAATCCAGATGATTTCCCAATTTCAACGGCTGTTAGAATGAGCGCAGGATTTCCTTATTTTTTTATGCCAAAACAAATGGTTGGGAAAAACAATCAAAAAAGTTTAATTGTAGACGGTGGTCTGCTAAGTAATTTTCCATTATGGATTTTTGACAAAGATTCATCTACACCAAAACGCCCTATTTTAGGTATTAAATTAAGTGGTCCTATGCAAGAGGGGATAGCTCGAACGACGAATAATGCTTTATCCATGTTTCACGCACTATTTTCAACCATGAAATTAGCCCATGATGCACGCTATATTTCAAAAGCAAAAGAAAAAAATATTGTGTTTATTCCGGTGAAAGATATTGAAACAGTAGATTTTAAGATTGATACTAAAGTAAAACAACATTTATATGACCTTGGTGAAAAAACGACTGAAACATTTCTCAAATACTGGCCAAATTAAAAAAACCGATTACTTTAAAAAGTAGCTCGGTTTTTTCTTTTCGACTTGTTTCCTTCAATAACCCGTAAATGGGTTGGCCTTGGTTTTGATTTTTTATTTTTTTTCACTGTTTTATGATTAATGGTATGAATTGGTCTTGGACCGTGATATTGATAGGGATATTTTGATTTCGATTGTTTAACAGCTTGATTATATTTTTTCATTTCATTAGATTGAGTAAGCTTTGAAAATACAAAAAAAGCAACACCAAAGATAATCAAACCGATTACGAGTATTGTCAATAAATGCCTAAATAATGAGGTTGGATTGGTTATAAGCTGGGCAATGATCCCGATGATAGCCAATCCTATAATTGTATAAACAACGAAGGAAAAATTACGCTTTCTCAATTGACTACACCTCCTCATCAATTTACTTACGAAAGAATGTATGTTTCATCCATTACCTTAATATGATTGTTACCTATTTAACTAAAAATATTCAATTAGATCTACCATTTTTTGAAAAATGTGTCATGACTATGTTTTGGGGTTTATTTTATCATACCTTAAGAATGTTAACTGACAAAATTCTATGATTTGAACGTAGAAAAATGGGAATAGTATAGGTGTGAGGTGGCAAGTATGAGTGAAAATAAAGAGAGTACCATAGCAGGGAATGATCTGCGTTCGATTTTAAAGCGGGCCATTGTTACTGGATTTGTTGGTGGTATATTAGCAGGTTTGATGGCTATCTTTATGTACTATTTTAATTTTGCTGAAGTCCATCCAAAGCACTATCTGTTAACATCATGGATAGACGACACTTGGGCTCAAAGATGGATTGGTGATGTCGTTTCAGTCATCTTAATTGGTTTCTTATCAATTATTGTAGCGTTAATTTATTTTCTCATCTTCAAAAAAATCTATGCCATGTGGGTAGCTGGATTATTTGGTCTTGTTATTTGGGGAATTGTGTTTTTTATGCTCCAACCATTGTTTACAAATATTCAACCGCTAACTAAACTAAGTCAAGATACAATCATCTCCACGATCTGTTTGTTTCTATTATATGGTGTTTTTATTGGTTATTCAATATCCTACGACTATATAGATACCATAAGGATGGAAGATGAGGGATCAAAAGATAATAAAAGATCTCGTGAACGTTAATCTGATATTCAAAACAGGTTTTATATGGTAAACTAATATCGTCCAGACGATTATATGGTAGAGGGATGATTTTGAGGATGAAAAAGCTGTTAGTCCTTAATGGACCTAATATTAATCGGTTAGGAAAACGAGAAGAGAACATTTATGGAAATTTTACATTAACAGATGTAGAAGAACAGCTACGGGATTTTGCCACTCCCCATGGCTATGAAATTGATTTTTTTCAATCAAATCATGAAGGCGAATTAATTGATCGAATCCACAAAGCAGACGAACAATATGCAGGAATTATCTTTAATCCGGCAGCTTATACGCATACGAGCATCGCTTTACATGATGCGATCAAAACAATTCAAATACCGGTTATCGAAGTTCATATTTCAAATATTTATCAACGAGAGCATTTTCGACATATCTCAATGACAGCATCCGCTTGTCAAGGACAAATTGTCGGGTTTGGTATGCAAAGTTATTTGTTAGCTCTTATGTGGTTTATACACAACTCAGATCAGTAGCCATGGCTAAAGCTTGCTAAATGAATAGACGACAAAGGAGAGAAAGAGATTGAGTAAAGTCAACCGCTTAGTCAACGTAATTGAGGAAATGGGTCTAGATGCAATACTCATTACTGATCCAATCAATCGAAGATATATTACCGGATTTACTGGTACAGCAGGAATGGTTATTGTCAGTAAAAATGGTGCAGTGTTAGTTACTGATTTTCGTTACATAGAACAAGCAACCGAACAAGCAAAAAGTTTTACAATTGTCGAACACAAACAAGCTATCGAACAAGAAGTCAAAGACCAATTAGCTCATCTACAAGTCAAGAAACTTGGCTTTGAACAGGATCATGTAACATACCGAGCATTTTCAAGATACAAAGAGCTATTTGATGTTGAATTAATACCTGTTAGTCAAGTTGTAGAGCAGCTTCGTTTAATAAAAACTGAAGAAGAAATTGCTATTTTAAAACAGGCTGCTGAAATTGCTGATGCAGCATTTGAACATATATTATCATTTATTAAACCTGGTGTTCGCGAAATAGAAATAGCTAACGAATTAGAATTTTTCATGAGAAGTAAAGGCGCAACATCCTCAAGTTTTGATATTATTGTTGCTTCAGGCCATCGTTCAGCTTTGCCCCATGGTGTTGCTTCAGAAAAGGAAATTCAAACCGGTGAACTCGTCACCATGGATTATGGTGCCATCTATCAAGGTTATTGTTCAGATATTACCCGGACAGTAGCCGTTGGCAAAGTTAGTGATGAATTAAGGAAAATTTATGATATCGTGTTAGCTGCTCAAAAACGAGGGGTTGAGCAGATCAAAGCAGGCATGACTGGAAAAGAAGCAGATGCAACGACGAGAGATTATATTGTGGAACACGGATATGGTGAATATTTTGGTCACTCTACCGGACATGGCTTAGGGCTAGAGGTTCATGAAGAACCACGATTGTCAGTACAATCAGAAGCAGTACTCAAGCCTGGTATGGTTGTAACGGTTGAACCAGGTATTTATTTGCCACAAATTGGTGGTTGTCGAATTGAAGATGATATTGTGATCACTGAGCATGGCAATGAGCGTTTAACCTTTGCTAACAAAGAATTTATAGAACTTTGATTGTTTTTTCATTATTTTATAAGAGGAGAAGATAATTATGATTTCTGTGAATGATTTTCGTACAGGCTTAACGATTGAAGTAGATAATAACATTTGGCAAGTGATTGAATTTCAACATGTAAAGCCCGGAAAAGGTGCAGCTTTTGTTCGATCAAAATTAAGAAATCTCCGCAATGGTAATATTCAAGAAAAAACGTTTAGAGCGGGCGAAAGAGTAAGCAGGGCCCATATTGAACATAAAACGATGCAATATCTTTATGCTTCAGGTGATTCCCATGCCTTTATGGATACGAACACTTATGAACAAATCGAATTACAAACGAGTCAAATTGAACACGAATTGCAATTCATTAAGGAAAATATGGAAGTATCCTTAATCACTTATCAAGGTGAGATCATCGGGATCGATCTACCAAATAATGTCGAGTTAAAAGTTGTTGAGACAGAACCTGGCGTAAAAGGTGATACGGTAAGTGGTGGTTCAAAGTCTGCAGTACTCGAAACAGGTTTAACTGTACAAGTTCCTTTATTTATCAATGAAGGTGAAACAATTATCGTCAGTACAGCAGATGGTAAGTATCAATCAAGAGCATAATAATGATCAACATTGTAACCATGGTTATCTATTAGATATTAAAATAAACCAAAGTCCATACTAAGAAGGACTTTGGTTTATTTTTGTTTTGATGTGCTGTGGTGATACTTTCCATGAGCAAATAATCGATAATACATCTTCGTCTAAATTTGCGAATATTTCCCCATTCATTTTTTGCATTAAACTTTTGACGATCGCTAACCCTAAACCGGTACTTCTACCTGTTCGGGATTTGTCTGCTATATAAAAGCGATCAAACATCAACTGAACGTCTTCGGGTGTTAAGTGGGGAGCAGCATTTTTTACGACCAGTTTGACTTGTTCATGTTGTTGAATTAAAGAAATTTCAATTTCGCCATCACCATGGGTTAGTGCATTCGTTATTAAATTTTCTAGAATTCTTGTTATTGCAGATCGGTCACCGACAATATGAATATTTTTCTCAGGTAGATGAATAGTTGGTTCTTTGTTAAGGACTTGGAAACGATCATAAAAACTCATCAAAATATTAATGATGAATTTGTTTAAATTGATAGGATCAGCAGTTAATTGATAATCCTGAGATTCAATAATGCTCAGTTCAAAAAAATCTGTTAATAATGACTCTAAGCGCTGAGCACGTTCATGAGCAATGCTCAATAATTCATTTTTTTCTCTTTGAGAAACATTTTCCTGCTGGGCCATTTGAATGTAGCCAAGTATTGATGTTAGCGGTGTCCGTAAATCATGGGATATATTGGCAATCATACGTTTATATTCACTTTCAAAATTAATTCTCTTTTGTTGTTCCATGACATGTAAATCAATGAGTTGATTAATCTCTTCCCCTAAATTTTCAATCGTTTGATCGAATAAGGAGACCGTAATTTTTTTATCTGTTTGGCGCGTATGATACATATGCAGTTGTTCGAGAATGGCTTTTAATTGCTTTTTTATCGCAAAAAAACGAGCAAGGATAAAAATAATAAGCACTAACAATACAATGATGATCAAGATTGCAAACATTTACTTACGTGCTCCCATCATTAGGATTTGATTTCTTTTTTGTTAAACATATACATCCCTAACAAAAGCATCAAGAGTAGTGAGCCAAAGCCTATAACAATTAAGGTCCATATTTCTCCAGTTGCAAGCCTATGTTGGAATGCCGCTTTGAAATGAAAATAGAAAGTATGTTCATAAAAAGCCTGGATCCATGGCTTTGTGGCTAATAAATCAATGATAAACATGACGACAGAAATTAAAAAGGTAAACAAAATGGTCTTACCACTATCTTCTGTTAAGATCGCAATGATGAAAACAAGGGCAGTAAAACAGAAAAATCCGATGGTAAAGATTCCATAGGAACTAAACAAATACGTCAATGACTTACTGGTAATAACTGTTCCATCTTTTATGAACAACACCATCAGCAAGGCGGTGAGAACAGGAATGAACACGGTCACGATATATGCAGCCAAGCTAAACAAAATATATTTGCTCATAAAAATGTGACTTCGTTTATTACCACTAATTATTTGATTTTTTATAACACGAGTTTGCGAAAATTCAACCGAAATGTAATAACCAGCTAATGTACTAACAACAAAGTTGAAATATAATGGTGTCATAAATACAGATAAAGCATTTAATTCACTTAAGCCTGCCTGGTCAAATGGTGTGCCCGACATGAACCACCAGTCAGAAACAATTAAATAATGTAAAAATGAACTTAAACCAATCATCGTGATCAGTAATACCCAAAACGTTTTGTTACGTTTTAATTTATATGTTTCCGCTCGCAACAAATTATTCATTTTCCACACCTCCGATGAGTTTTGTGAAATAATTTTCAAGGCTATCCCCATCCAAGGATAAATGCTCAATGATGAGACCATGTTTCGTTAATGTTCCGGAAACTGTCCGAACATCATCCAAATAATGATAAAGTTTCAGTGAGCCATCTGCCATCACTTCAAAATCAGTTGTAAATAACTCTTTTTCCAAAATGGTTGCTCCTTTTTCGGGCTGATCGACCTTAATCCGCAAATGTTGACGACACTGATCATTCAATTCTTTCGTCGATAATTCTTGCAATAGTTTGCCTTGATGGATGAAGCCAAATTTCGTTGCCAATTGGTGTAATTCACTTAAAATATGACTAGAAATGATCACGGTCACCCCTTTTTCACGGGATAATTTTTTAATCAGTTCACGCATCTCAACAATGGCCATAGGATCTAGACCGTTGGTGGGCTCATCGAGAACTAATAATTCCGGATCACTCAACAATGCAATCGCAAGGCCTAATCTTTGCTTCATACCGAGAGAAAAGTTTTTTGTTTTTTTATTGCCGACGTCTGCCAGTCCGACAAGCTCCAATGTTTTGTCAATACATGCTTTTCCGGGAATTCCTTTCTGTAAACGCTGGACTTCTAAATTTTCGTAGGCACTCATATGAGGAAATAACGCCGGTTGTTCAATGACCGCACCCATTCTTTTTTGAGCCTCAACATGGACATGTTGATAAGTTTTTCCAAACAATGAAATTGAGCCACTTGTTGGAAAAGCTAAACCAGTAATTAAACGAAGCAAGGTTGTTTTCCCAGCCCCATTTTGACCGATTAATCCGTAAATATCTCCTTTCTTAATAGTAATATTGACTTGATCTAGAGCCATATTGGTTTGATATTTTTTTTGCAGTTGCTTGGTTTGTAAGATATATTCACTCATCGTGTTTGACCTCCTTTTCGTCATATCATTATCATCGGTTCTAAACCATAAGAAAGGCTTAAGTGAACCCTTAAGAAATGCTTAAGATTTCATCCGATAACCCATCCCCCAAATTGTTTCAATATACTCTTTATCAGGATTGGCTTGGGCAAGTTTATGACGAAGATTACTCATATGAACATTGACGGTATTATCATCACCGTGATAGGGCTCGTGCCAAACACTTTCAAACACATTCGCCTTGGAAAATACTTTTTTTGGTGAGCTCATGAGCAATTCTAAAATGTTAAATTCTCGCACCGTTAAAAACACTTCTTTACCATTGATCAATACAGTCTTTTCATCAACATTCAAATAAATATCTTTATGGGTTAACGACGTTGGCTTTTTATATGGATTGCGGTATCTTCTGAGCACTGAATCAATTCTTGCCGCCACTTCATCAATATCAAAAGGTTTAGCGATAAAATCATCTGCGCCTGCACGCAACGTATTGATTTTTGTTTCCTTTTCATTTTTGGCAGAAATAATTATGACGGGAATCAAACCTTTGTCATGAATTTTTTCCAGTATCTTCTCACCAGCCATTCCCGGTAGCATGAGATCTAGTAACACGAGATCCCACTGCCGTTGTTCCAAATACATAAGCGCTTCTGTCCCAGAAAATGCAGGCTGTGGAACATAATGATTCTGCCTAATTATTCGACATAGCAATTGATTGATATCATTATCATCTTCCACTACTAAAATATTGATCGTTTCTTTCATAAGATTCCACTCCCTTTTGCCTCAATAGATGTTCTGAAGAAATACTTTTTAGATTTTTTCCCTATGGCTAGAAATAATCATCTTGAGCATAATCATCTAAGGTAGAGTATTTATTCTGTTATCAGCATTTGATAGGCGTGATCCAATTCTAGATCAGTACTGAGATAATCTTTTAATTTCCCTTCATATTGCAATTGTAAGCAAGGTATTTGTTGTAAATCAGAAGGACTCATTAAAGATGCTGGTTTATGTTCGTATATTACACCACATTCCATTAAAAGCGTTGCTACAAACTCCGAACAGAAAAATGCATGTTGTTTAGAAATAGGTTTGCTCAATAAAAAACCAAATAATCCAAGGAAATGATAACGATAAATATCTTTGTGCTTTTCCATCTCGTCAATGATAGACCTAATCTTTACCTGTTGTTCTGCTGTTATGGTAAGGGAATAAATGGCACAATCCGCATCTTTAAACAAGCCACTACGAACATCTTCCTTCACAAATCCGCCATGAAATGGATTCGTCGCTTTTTTTCTGCCGAAACTATAAACCGTCATGAGTTCAGGATCAAAAGCCAATGAAACATGATTATATGGTTTTTTTGTATATAGTTTGATCAATTTTGATAACAGAGAACCCGTATCAGTGAAAAGAAGATATATTTTTATACTTTCCATGATTTTTCTCCTTTATGTTGAAGTCTATGTCCAAATATAAAGTTGAAATCATAAGAAAGACTTAAAACATTCCTTAAGAAAATCTTAAATTTGTTTAACAAAATTCTCCTTTCATGGTCATTAAAGTCATTCATTCTAGTAAAAACATTAAATCCTAAGGTCATAAATCATCTATCCAATCATAGAATAGTTACAAAGAAAGTGAGAAAGAGTTGATGTCATGGAAGAAATATTACGATTATTTCCCCAGCCAGTTAAAGATAAAATCAAAGGGCATGTGGGTAATAGATGGCGGTATTTACAAGAAATCCGTATTCGACTCTACCAACCGATCGAATTCATTTTTGATCAACAAATAGAATGGCTCAAAGAAATTATTCCTAATGATGAAATGTGCATGTTTATGATTAATCAGCTTAGTGAGTATTCGCTTTATCGAATGGAAGACGAACTTAGAGAAGGTTATATCACCATTATGGGTGGGCATCGAGTTGGTTTAGCTGGAAAAGTAAACACATACGATGGCAATGTGAAAGCAATCCAACACATTACGTTTTTTAATATTCGCATTGCTAAAGAAAAACGTGATCTAGCGATTCCAATCATACCTTATCTATATCATAAGGAATATTTCAATACTCTCTTAATAGGTCCCCCCTTATCAGGAAAAACTACTTTGCTTAGGGATTTAGCCCGATTGATTGCTTCAGGTTGGCAAAAGATTGAACCACGGAAGGTTTGTGTGATAGATGAAAGATCAGAAATTGCTGCCTCTATCAAAGGAATTCCCCAACATGATCTAGGCTTAAGAACAGATGTGATGGATGCTTGTCCAAAAGCTGAAGGAATGATGATGATGATCCGCTCAATGTCACCGGATATATTAATCGTCGATGAAATAGGCAGCAAAGCAGATGTACAAGCTGTCCTCGAAGCTATAAATGCCGGGGTAAATATTATTTGTACGATCCATGGAAACTCATTGGCAGAAATCAAAAAGCGACCATCCTTACAACCTATTATCACTCAAAATATATTCAAACGATATCTCGTCATGACCAAACAACCAAACCCAGGGACTGTTCACGCAATTTATGATCAAAATGAAATAAACGTATTGAAAAAGTCGAGGTGCTTGCATAATGAAGTGGATTGGAGCACTTCTTTTCATCGCAATGACAACATGGCTCGGATTTGATCAAAGTGAGCGTTTGAATAGGAGACCGAAACATATTAGGCAATTAATAAATGCTTTACAAATACTTGAAGCAGAAATGTTATACAGTCAATTGCCATTAAAGGATGCCTTTTTATTTATCGCGAGACAAATTCCCCGACCAACAAAAGATTTTTTCCTTTCACTAGCTAACGAAATGGAAAAAGGGAACAGAGACTTATTGAGCTTTTGGGATCAAGAAGTGAATAACTTTGCGAAACGATCAGCTATTCGGTCAAATGAACAAGATATTTTATGTCAATTTGGACGGACATTGGGACAACATGATTTTACGCAACAACAAAAACATATACATCTAACCTCAACCTATCTTGATCGAGAATTGGAAGAAGCAAGAGATCAGCAACAAAAATACGGAAAGATGGCTAAAAGCTTAGGATTCCTCATTGGCATATTTATCGTAATCTTGCTTATTTAGCGAGAAAGGGGTGCTTCTTCAATGCTTACAGATGCTTCAATACTTTTTCAAATTGCTACGATCGGAATCATTGTTGCATTAATCCACACGATTTTGAAACAAATGGATAAAGAGGAAATCGCTCAATTTGTAACATTAGTAGGCTTTATTATTGTCCTTGTTATTGTAATTAATCGGCTATCTGAGTTGTTAGACCAGATTAGGTCTATTTTTCTCTTTTAGAGATAGGGCGGACCCATATGGACATGATACAAATTGTTTTACTTGGAATTATCGCAACAATATTATTTATTCTTTTAAAGGATGTTAACGTAACCTTTGCGTTTATCATTTTAATTTTAACTTCTATCATCATGTTATTGTTTATCCTCCAAAGGATTGGCTTCATTATTGACTTACTTAATGTTTTGGGAGAAAGAGCATCCATTGATGGGGTATATTTAAAAACGATATTACAGATCATTGGCATTGCTTATATTACAGAACTAGGAGCAAATATTACGAAAGATGCAGGTCTTACCTCGGTAGCAAGCAAAATAGAATTAGCTGGAAAGATATTAATTTTAATCTTAGCCATTCCAATTATCACGGCGGTTATCGAGGCGATTTTGCATTTCTTACCATCTATTTAAAATGAGGTGAAGGGAGTTCAGCACATGGGACAAGCAAAATGGCTAATCATATTGATCATCATTTTTGTTTTGTTACCAGAAAGTGGGCTTTCTAGTGCTACCTCTTCAATTGATGAAGAATTAGTGAATAATGAAATGGCTGATGATCTATCATTACATGAAGTCAATGGATATTGGGTGGAAATTGCTGATGAATATGGTGGTTTTATCCCTGAGCTAAGGAAAGGATCACTAATCGACTGGATTAAAAACAATCGTCAAATTTCTGTTAAAGAACTCGTTCTCGGTTTTATCTCTTATTTATTTTCAGAACTAATCGTAAATGGAAAATTATTAGGGATGTTAATGATGTTGACGATATTTTCCAATTTACTGCAAACAATGAGCGGTGCTTTTGATAAAACAACTGTGAGTAAAGTTGCCTATTTTGTCGTCTATACAATTCTTATTTACCTAGCCATGAACAGTTTTTTCGCAGTGTTTTCTTATACACGAGACACGATTGACATGATGAGCGGTTTTATGATTGCCTTAATTCCATTAGTCCTTGGTTTGATGGCCACATTTGGGCATTTACTCACTGTCTCATTTTTTCATCCGATCGTTATATTTTTAATACAATCTAGTGGACTTGTTGTATCCAAAATAGTGTTACCGTTGTTACTTTTATCAGCTATTTTGATTATCGGTACGAGCATTAATAACAATATGCAAGTAACTCATTTAGCGAATTTAATTAAAACAATCAGTATTGGCATGTTAGCGGCATTTTTGACCATTTTTCTCGGCGTGATGTCGATTCAAGGAGCAGTTAGTGCAATTCAAGATGGTGTTGCCATGAAAACAACGAAATTTATTACCGGAAATTTTATTCCCGTCATTGGTAGGACCTTTACTGATGCTACAGATACCATTTTAAGTGCATCATTATTATTAAAAAATGCTGTAGGTGTTGTCGGGGTGATCATGATCATATTAATTGCTCTATTTCCAGCGGTTAAAATATTAGCCCTTGGCCTCATATATAAAATTGCTGCTGCTGTTTTACAGCCAATAGGTGATGGGCCGATCATTGATTGCTTACATACGATAAGTCAGTATATATTTTATACTTTAGCTTGTTTATTAGTTATCACATTAATGTTCTTCTTAACCATTGTGATTATCGTTGTTGCGAGTAATGTGACCTTGTTACTTAGGTAGGGATGAAACATGTCATTCATGATTGAATGGATAACGCAAATTATTATCTTTCTTTTATTAGCAGCTATTGTTGATCTAATGATACCTGCTAACAAGATGAAGAAGTATGTCAAGTTTGTCTTAGGCTTAATCTTTATGTTGATATTTTTACAACCTCTATTTGATCTATTTCGTATCGATTTAGAAAGAGATATAGATGCAACGATGTTTTGGCTGGAACAGGAAATGACTGAAGCATCTTTAGAAAATTTAACAAAAATACAAAAAATAGATATACAAGCTACCCAAGATGCATATATTTTAGAACAAATGGCAAATCAACTAGAAGGTATCGCTAATCCTACTTTAATAGAAGAACATCAAGTAGAAATTACGAAGATCGATTTTCTATTTCATAGTGAAGATGTTACTTATGAAAATTTAGCAGAAATAATTGTTTACCTACAAGCAGTTCGTCAGAGAGGAGCGGTAATTGAAATAGATGAGGTGATCATTTTAGGAGAAGGAAATAAGGATGAAAAAACACCTGATGATATGCCGATTAAACAATTTTTAGAAGAAGTATGGGAAATAACTGACAAAAAACTAACAATAAAATGGGAGGGAGGGTCATCTTGAAAGATTTATTTCAAAAGATTTCTCAATTTTTTTCAATTAACAATGAACATTCAAAGAAACCACTCTATTTAGTGATTATTGCTACTATTGCCATATTTCTTCTTCTCTTAGGGAATTTATTTTCAGCAAATGATCAAAAAAAAGCTACTTTAGACCTGCAACGCCCACCGAATGAGAAACCAGAGGAAACAATGAACAAAACAGATCAACAAGATGGTGAAGTCGATATGTTAGAAGCTAGTTATGAAAAAGACTTACAACAAATGTTAGAAAAAATTCAAGGTGTCTCTGAAGTGGAAGTTATGATCAATTTAGATTCAACCCATGTCCATGTTTATGAAAAAAATTTAATTAAAGGTCAGCAAATTACTGATGAAGCTGATAATAATGGTGGCATCAGAAAGGTAGATGATCAAACTGAAGAAACACAAGTAGTGTTGATCAGACAAGGGGATCAAGAGGTGCCATTATTAATTCAAACAAAGAAACCTGATGTTAGGGGCGTTTTTGTTGTTGCAAAAGGAGTGGACCAGCCGACAGTAAAAATGTGGGTTATTGAGGCAGTATCTAAAGTATTAGATGTACCTAGTCATAAGGTTTCGGTCATGCCCAAAAATGAATAGGAGGATGTTTACATGTTAAAGAAACAAACAGTTTGGTTGTTAACGATGTTAAGTCTGATGATCGTCCTAAGCGTATATTACTTATTATCTGATCCTAATGATGATTTTGCTTATATTGATGATGGTAAAACTGATTTAGAGGAAACCATCGCTAGTGATCAATCGCAGCAAGAAAATAATGATTCAAATAGTAATCTTGATGATGATCAAGATCTGGATCAGGATGAAACGGGTGTTGGTGACATAACAAATATTGGTCGAGACGAACTATTTACGACGATTCGGTTAGAGTTACAAAATGAGCGAAGTATGATGAAAAGTAGATATGAAGACATCGTTGCTTCAAGCAGTGCAACGACTGAAGAGAAAAATGAAGCTTTAAATCAAATCAATTCATTAGATCAAATTTCAACGAAGGAATCGATCTTACAAAGTACAATTTTATCTTCATCAGATAAATATGAGGATGTCCTCGTTAGGCACGATGAAGATATTGTGTTTGTTCATGTAAGAACAGATGAATTATCTGCCCAAGAAGCCAATCACATTATGCAAATGGTCAATGATGAATTTGGACAAATTACGGTGGCAGTTGATTATCAATCGATTCGATAATCATACACAATTATACACAAATACTTAAAATCCGGAATTTGCTCCGGATTTTTGTTTTTGTCAATTTATATTCGCAATCTAAATACGAGATTGTTATAATGTTTTCAAACAGAAAAACATCAATAGATAAAGCAAATCTTTTGAATTTTGATAATTTAGGTTGATGTTTCTTGTCTTTATCACTAAAATATCAATATAATACGTTAAACGTAGGATTAAATAAAGATAGGGTGTGGGATGATAATGCTAAAAATAGAAGAACTACGAGAAATAATAAAAATGATTGATGAATCATCAATTCAAGAATTTACGTATGAAAATAACGATATCAAAATAAATATGAAGAAGCCTCAACTTAATCAAATTGAACAGGAGACAAAGGTAACAAAGGAAGTAAATAATCAACATAATGAAGTACCTGCAAATGTAAAACAGGCTGAACCAGCATCTGAAGAAACACCTAAAGATAAAGAACCTGATCAACCTCCTCAGGTTAATTACGACTATGAAATTGTCTCACCGATGGTTGGTACACTTTACCATGCGCCATCACCAGATAGTGATCCTTATGTAACTGTTGGTAGTAGAGTAACTAAGGATTCCATCGTATGTATCGTCGAAGCGATGAAATTATTTAATGAGATCGAAGCAGAAGTAGATGGTGAAATTGTTGAAGTGTTAGTCGAAAATGGTGAATTAGTAGAATACGGACAACCACTATTTCGAGTGAAGACATTATAAGGGGATGTAATTGTTGATCAAAAAGTTATTAATCGCAAATCGAGGAGAGATCGCTGTCAGAATTATTCGTGCCTGTAAAGAATTAAATATTGAAACAGTAGCCGTATATTCTGAAGCAGATCGAGAATCATTACATGTACAATTAGCAGATGAAGCCTATTGTATTGGACCGGCATCAAGTACGGAAAGTTATTTGAACTTTGCAAACATTATGAGTGTAGCTACATTAACTGGGGCAGATGCCATCCATCCAGGATATGGTTTCCTGGCGGAAAATCCTGATTTTGCCGAAATATGTAAAGCCTGTCAGGTCATTTTCGTTGGGCCATCTGCAGAAGCAATTCAAAAAATGGGTACAAAAGATATTGCCAGAAAAACAATGGAAAAGGTTAATGTTCCCATTGTTCCTGGTTCAAGTGGTATAATAGAAAGTGATCAAGAAGCAATTCAAATTGCTGAAGAAATAGGATATCCGGTAATTATTAAAGCCACAGCGGGTGGTGGTGGAAAAGGGATCCGGGCCGCAAGAAACAAAGAAGAATTATTAAATGGTATACGTATTACTCAAAATGAAGCCGAAACAGCATTTGGTAATCCAGGGGTTTACATTGAAAAATTTATTGAAGATTTTTCCCATGTAGAGATCCAAATTTTGGCGGATCAATTTGGTAATGTCATCCACCTTGGTGAAAGAGATTGTACAATTCAGCGAAGATTACAAAAACTAATCGAGGAGACACCTTCACCAGCGATTACCGAAGAAATTCGCCAACAAATGGGAGCAGCAGCAATTAAAGCAGCGCAAGCAGTCGATTACGTAGGTGCTGGTACCGTCGAATTTATCTTCGATCGCCGAAACCAACAGTTCTATTTTATGGAGATGAACACAAGGATTCAGGTTGAGCATCCTATTACCGAAATGGTTACTGGTGTCGATTTAGTCAAAGAACAAATTAGAATTGCTAATGGCGAGAAATTATCAATCAAACAGGAAGATGTTAGGATTAATGGATGGGCAATCGAATGCCGGATTAATGCTGAAAATCCTTTTAAAAACTTTTTACCATCACCTGGAAAAATTGATTTATACTTGCCACCAGGCGGTAATGGTGTTCGCATTGATTCAGCTGCTTATACTGGTTATCAAATACCACCCTTTTATGATTCCATGATCGCCAAAGTTATTACCCATGGGGCTACGCGCGATGAAGCTATTCGTCGTATGAAGCGAGCATTGGATGAGTTTATTATTGAAGGCATTCATACAACCATCCCATTTCATCAGATGATTTTGGAAAATGATGAGTTTATTAAAGGAGATTTTAATACGAATTTTTTAAAAGAATCATCTTTCCTAAAGGCCGAGTAAGTGGCCTAGTCCTCAACATTACAAAGGAGTGATAAGATGGCTAAACAAATATTAAACGTTAGCGAAAATACTGAATTAGGAAAAATAGAAATTGCCCCTGAGGTGATTGAAGTCATCACCGGGATTGCTGCCTCTGAGGTAGAAGGCATTTCGGAAATGCGTGGTAGTTTTGCCTCTGATGTCGTTGAGCGATTTGGTAAGAAATCCCACGGAAAAGGTGTTAAAGTTGAGCTAACTGAAGATGGCATTGCCATAGATCTATATGTGGTCATTAAATTTGGTGTTTCCATTCCTAAAGTAGCGGAAATGTTACAAACAAATATTAGACAATCATTAAAAAATATGACTGCTCTTGATACGAAGGAAATAAATGTTCACGTAGTAGGTATCCAAATGGATCAGAGTAGTGATGAATAATTTATAGGTCAAAAGAATTTATTCTTTTGACCTTCATTTCTGAAAACAAATGATGGTGTTCATTTATTCATGGGGGTTGGAAGATCGTTTTCACCAAATTCAACATACAAGGAATAGTAATAAAGGAGAAAATCTCATGAATCGTCGAACAGCTAGAGAAAAAGCAGTACAAATTCTATTTCAAATTGACATGAATGAAAATGATTTAACAAAGACTATGCAGATGGTTTTAGGTGATGAGGACGTAAACCCATTTTTACATGTACTCGTGGATGGAGTTATCGCAAATCGGCATGAAATAGATCAACTCATTGGAGAAAATCTAGATCATTGGTCGTTTGAAAGAATTGCTCTTGTGGAAAAAACGATCTTACGTATTGCGACCTTTGAAATGAAATACCTTGATGATATACCTGAAACAGTCTCAATAGATGAAGCTGTCGAACTCGCTAAAAAGTTCGGTGATACTAAATCAGGGAAGTTTGTTAATGGGGTCCTTTCGAAAATGATTAAATAAGAAGGTGTAGCTTATGTCAGCAAAAATTATTGATGGCAAATCAATTGCAAAGATGCTAAGAGAAGAAATGGTAAAAGAGGTTAGTCTATTAAAAGAACAAGGATTAACCCCACATTTATCAGTAATTCTCGTAGGTAACCATCCAGCTTCGCTATCATATGTAAAGGGAAAAGAAAAGGCGGCCACTGAAATCGGTCTATCTTCTAAAATCATTCGCTTACCAGAAAACACCACTGAAGAAGAGTTATTACAAACGATTGATAACTTGAATCAAGATCAAGCAGTCCATGGTATTTTAGTTCAATTACCATTACCGGATCATATACAGGAACTACGAATCATCGAAGCGATTGATCCAGCTAAAGATGTTGATGGTTTCCATCCGATTAACATAGGCAGAATGATGACAAATCAAGATACATTATTGCCTTGCACACCCTATGGGATATTAAAGATGCTTCAGGCTGAAAATATTGATCCTGCAGGTAAACATGTTGTCATCGTTGGTCGTAGTAATATTGTTGGTAAACCAGTTGGTCAATTATTATTAAATGAAGATGCAACAGTTACATATTGTCATTCAAAAACAACCAACTTATCAGAAATAACCTCCCAAGCAGATATTCTTATTGTGGCGACAGGTGTTGCAAATATGATTCATGATGAGCATCTTAAAGAGCAAGCTGTTGTCATTGACGTGGGCATTAACCGACTTGATGATGGTACGTTAACCGGGGATGTGGATTTTGAACGAGCGAAAATAAAAGCCTCACATATTACCCCTGTTCCAGGTGGCGTTGGTCCCATGACGATTACGATGTTAATGCATAATACGATAAAGGCTGCTAAAGGATTGGCCAAATAATGACGAATCGATATTTAACCGTATCTGCTTTGACCAAGTACATTAAACGTAAAATGGAAACAGATCATCATTTAAGAGATGTTTGGCTAAAAGGTGAAATTTCAAATTTTAAACATCATAATCGCGGACATATGTACTTAACGATTAAGGATGAGCAATCGCGAATACAAGCTGTGATGTTTGCTAGCCAAAATCGTCGGTTAACTTTTATGCCTGAAGATGGCATGCATGTGCTTATTAGAGGAGAAATTAGTGTTTATGAACCCTATGGCCAATATCAATTATATATCCACCAAATGGAACCTGATGGTCTTGGATCCCTATATTTAGCCTTTGAACAACTGAAAGAAAAACTCTCAAAACAAGGATACTTTGATGAAAAACATAAAAGAGCTATCCCTACTTATCCAAAACATATTGGCTTGGTCACTTCTCCAACAAGTGCGGCCGTAAGAGACATGATCACAACAATTAAGCGGCGTTTTCCGATTACAAGGATAACGATCATTCCAGCTATTGTCCAAGGTGAGCAAGGACCAGAATCAATTGTTCAAGGGATTGAAAAAGCGAATCAATTAGGAATATTCGATGTTCTCATTGTTGGTCGTGGTGGTGGATCAATTGAAGAATTATGGTGTTTCAATGACGAGCGAGTAGCGATGGCCATATTTCATTCTAAGATACCTGTGATATCGGCTGTAGGTCATGAAACAGATATAACCATAAGTGACTTTATTGCTGATCATCGGGCAGCAACACCAACTGGGGCTGCAGAAATTGCGGTACCTTCCCAAGTTGAGTTAATGGATAAACTAATGACCATGCGACGATCCATTCAGCATATGGTCCACAGTAGGGTGAAAAATTATCAAAATCACCTCATTAGGTTAAAACAATCTTATGCCTTTCGATATCCAGATCAATTAATTAAACAAAAAAATCAAGAGTTAGACCAAATAACCGATCGAATGGATAAAGCACTCACACAACATCATCAAGTGAACAAAGATAAATATCAATCTTTACATAGGCAACTAAAGGCACATCATCCTGAAGCGAAATTAAAGCAAGCGATTGAAAAAACGACTTTCCTCCACCAACGCCTATCCCGTCATCTTGACCAACTAATGGAATTGAGAAAACGTCAGTTAGTTTTTATGATGGAAAAGTTAACCTTGCTTAATCCATTAGAAATCATGAAACGTGGTTACGCCATTCCTTACCATGAGAGTGGAAAAATTGTGACCTCAACAACTGAGGTGACTAAAGAGGATTTCTTGAAAATAAAAGTACGTGATGGTGATATTCATTGCCAAGTGTTAGAGGTAAAGGAGAATGAAAATGTCTAATGACAATGAATTGTCTTTTGAAGAAGCAATGGAAAAGTTAGAAGACATTGTGGATACGTTAGAAGAAGGTAATATCCCTTTAGAAAAAGCGATTAATTATTATCAAGAGGGAATGAAGTTATCAAAATTATGTCATGATAAATTAACAAATGTACAAGAACAAATGGTTCAAATTATGAATGAGCAAGGTGAATTAGAATTGTTCGATCTCCAGGAGGAAGATTCATAGTGAGTGACAGTCTAACGAAATACTTTGATGATTATAAAAACTTGATTAATGATCTATTAGTGAGGGAAATTAAAAAAATATCGATTCCCAATCAATTGAAAGACTCCATGCTATATTCTATTCAAGCTGGTGGCAAAAGAATTAGGCCAATTTTACTCATTGCGAGTAATGAAGCCTATGAACATCATTTAGAGAAAACTCTTTCATCTGCTGTAGCTTTAGAAATGATACACACTTATTCATTAATTCATGATGATTTACCAGCAATGGATGATGATGATTATCGACGAGGTCAATTAACGAACCATAAAGCCTTCAATGAGGCGACGGCTATATTAGCTGGTGACGCACTATTAACATATAGTTTTGAATTAATCGCTGACGACCCAAACCTTACCGCTCATGAAAAAATAACCTTAATCAAATTATTATCTGAAAAAAGTGGACCTAAGGGAATGGTCGCCGGGCAAATTCTTGACATTGAATCAGAAAACAAATCGATACCTTTAGAAACTTTAGAAGAGATTCATCGATTGAAAACCGGTGAGTTATTAACCTTTGCGGTAATAGCAGGTGCATTTTTAGGAAAAGCAACCGAAGAACAACTTAAGCATTTAGAAACTTATTCATATTATTTAGGACTTATTTTTCAATTACAAGATGATTTACTTGATGTATATGGTGATGAACAAAAATTAGGTAAACCCGTCGGCAGTGATGAAAGTAAGGAAAAAAATACATATCCTAAATTACTTGGCTTAGAAGGAACGAAGCAAAAAATGCAGGATTATGTTGCCAAGGCTAAGGCAGCCTTAAACAATGCCAATGCTTCAGAGAGTAAATTACTAGCAATCACTGACTATTTAACAACAAGAGATCATTAATAAGAATAGAATTAGATTTTTTTCTTTGCTTATGCTACTATTTAGTTATTAAGCACCTTAGCTCTTACTAAGGGCTAATGTTTTCCAAGCATTTTTATTAAGCTTTTTATAAAGCTTAATAATGATCTTGCCGTTATCACGTTTCTGTGTTAGCGGCTTTTTTTCAATATTATACATTTAAAAATAAATTACTTTTCATCATATGATAAAGGATAATGTTTTCGATGACTAAAAAACGTTTAGATGTTCTATTAGTGGAACGAAATTTAGCAGAAACCCGGGAAAAAGCGAAACGCTTGATTATGGCTGGTCTCGTTTATAGTGACCAGATGCGATTAGATAAACCTGGACAAAAAGTTGCCATTGATCTTCCCCTTACTGTCAAAGGGAATCCGATTCCATATGTCAGCCGAGGTGGCTTAAAGCTGGAAAAGGCCTTATCAGTATTCCAAATAAGCGTTCAAGATCGAATTATGATCGATGTTGGTTCTTCGACAGGTGGTTTTACGGATTGTGCATTGCAAAATGGAGCGACCTTGGTTTATGCAATTGATGTAGGATATAATCAGCTTGATTGGAAATTACGGCAAGATGAACGTGTTGTTGTCATGGAGCGCACAAATTTTCGTTATGTGACAAGGGACAAGTTAACTAAAGGGATACCAAATTTTGCTACTGTTGACGTTTCTTTTATTTCATTAACATTAATCTTACCAGTATTAAAACAACTTTTAACAGATCAAAGCGACGTTGTTATTTTAATCAAACCCCAATTTGAAGCCGGTAGAGATCAAGTAGGTAAAAAAGGAATTGTCCGAGATCCTAGTGTTCATCGTGATGTACTAACAAGGATTATGACCTTTGCCAAAGAAGAAGGATTTCAGCTTAACGGGTTAACTTATTCACCTGTAACTGGAACAGAAGGAAATATTGAATTCTTAGCCCATTTAGGATGGAAACAACAACGAGATAACGAAATTCATGATATGGCTTATATAGATGCTATTGTTCGTGAAGCTCATCATAAGTTAGGACTACCATCATAATCGGAGTCCTATTTTTATGAATAATCATGCGTATGGAGGTTTATCTGATGAGTAAAATCCAACGACATATCAAAATTAGAGAACTGATTACTGAGCAAGAAATTGAAACCCAGGAGGAACTCGTTTCTGAATTAAAAAGGCAAGGCTTTCATGTTACCCAAGCAACGATTTCAAGGGATATAAAAGAATTGCATTTAATCAAAGTACCAACAGCAGATCAAAAATATGTCTATAGTTTACCAGCTGACCAGCGATTTAATCCAGCAGAAAAATTAAAAAGACTTATTATGGATGCGTTCGTCAAAATTGATCATACGAGTCATTTTATTGTTCTTAAAACACTGCCTGGTAATGCCCAAGCGGTCGGGGCTTTAATTGATAATATTGACTGGAAAGAAATTATGGGAACAATTTGTGGGGATGATACTTGTTTAATCATTTGCCGGACTGAAGAGGATACGGCAATGGTTAAAGAACGATTTTTAGACATGTTATAAAGGGTCATCACATTTTTTTACAAATGAGGTGAAAAAAAGCATGTTAACCGAATTGTCGATTAGAGATTTTGCCATCATCGATGAAATCACCATTCATTTTAATGACGGTTTAACGGTTTTAACAGGGGAAACAGGAGCAGGAAAGTCAATTGTTATTGATGCTGTCCAATTATTAGCAGGCGGTCGAGGTTCAGTCGATTATGTAAGACACGGCACAAAAAAAGCTGAAATAGAAGGATTGTTTATCATTGATGAGACAAAACATCCAATTTATCAAGTGAGCGATCAATTTGGGATAGAAATTGAGGATGGAATGGTTGTTTTACAACGAACGATAACCGCTGCAGGTAAAAGTATTTGTCGGGTAAATGGAAAATTGGTCACGTTGGCTATTTTGCGAGAATTTGGTAAACGATTAGTGGATATTCATAGCCAACACGAATCACAACTGCTCATGAATCCAGAACACCATATTGAGCTGCTAGATCTTTATGAAAATGAGTCAATTGCCAAAGCAAAAGAAGCGTATTTAGAAGTGTATCATAAATATCTTTCCCTGAAGAAAGATTATCAAAAGCTAAGTGAAAATGAACAGGAACTTACTCATCGTTTAGATTTACTTGAATTTCAAAAAAACGAATTAGAAGCAGCTAATTTACAACCTAACGAAGATGAACTGTTAGAAGAGGAAAGGACACAATTAGTCAATTTTGAAAACATCTATTTGGCAATTCAAACAGCTTATAATGCACTCTATGGTGAGAATAAAGGTCTTGATTGGTTAAATGTTGCCCAACAAGCATTACAGGAAAATAAGGAACATCATTCATTTATTGAAAAACAGGCTGAAGAATTAACGAATTATTATTATTTAATCGAAGAAATCAGCTTCTCATTACGTGATTTTAATGATACTTTACATTATGATCAAAATCGTTTAAACGAAATAGAAGCCAGATTAGATGAAATTAATCGACTCAAGAAAAAATATGGCCCAACTGTCAATGACATGTTGGAATACTTAGCGAAAATTGAAGAAGAAATTGAACAAATCCAAAACAAAGATACTCATTTGGTGACGTTAGAGAAAAAAATGCATGAAATATATCAAGATGCGATTTTAGAGGCAAAACAATTGCATGATTTACGTAAACAAGCAGCTGAAAAGTTAACGAAAGAAATTCAACAAGAACTAAAAAGTTTGTACCTCGAAAACGCGCAGTTTTCAGTTGCCTTTGAGCCGTTAATCGAACATGTTGATCTTAAGCAATTTAATCAAGAGTCAATCAAACTCCATCCAGATGGCTTTGATCATGTTACGTTTTTAATATCCACAAATCGAGGTGAACCGTTAAAAGAAATACATAAAGTTGCTTCTGGTGGTGAATTATCGCGTATTATGCTCGTGTTGAAAAAAATCTTTGCCGAGCATCAAGGTGTGACAAGTGTTATTTTTGATGAAGTAGACACCGGTGTAAGTGGCCGGGTAGCACAAGCCATGGCAGAAAAAATATATCAAATTGCAATAAGTTCACAAGTATTATGTATTACACATTTACCTCAAGTTGCTGCGATGGCGGACGACCATAAATTAATCGTTAAAACTGAACATAAAGAGCGAACAAAAACAATTGTAAGAGAATTAACCAAAAAAGAAATTGTCGAAGAGCTAAGTAGAATGATTACCGGTGCCGAGTTAACAGCAACAGCCATTGAACATGGTGAACAGTTACTTGAATTAGCCGATAAGTATAAAAAAAGTCAGTATTAAATACTGGCTTTTTTTTTGAGTTGCTCATTACCTTGATTATGCTCAAACATTTATTCATGTATTGACAATTTAAAAAAAGGAAATGTTACACATCTTTTCTTATCTTTAACCAGTTTAAAAAAGGCGATAATAGGTCACATTAGAAATACAGAGAAATCATTATGGTATGAGTTAGGAAAGAGGAGAGTGAACAAATGTCAAATATAAAAAGCATTAAATTTTGGTTAGGTATGTTCTTACTCACTTTTGTGTTCACAATACCTTTTCTAACCCCATTTCAGAAGTATCTTTCCATCCCTAATGAGATTATTACCGTTAATAATGAAACCCCGATTACTGTTCCTAGTATAGGCGATGCAGTTCATATTAGTACGGTCGGGCAAACAGATGCTTATTCCTCATTATCGCCTAATGATATAGGAAATCATCATATATTTTATGAAATTGCAGGTATGCCGATTAAAAAAGTGAATGTATCATTAGTGGAAGACATTCAAATTGTTCCTGGCGGCCAATCAATAGGTGTTCAATTGCATACCCTTGGGGTACTCGTTGTAGGTCATCATTTGGTTAAAGGTGAAAACGGGATGATATCACCTGGCGAAGATGCTCAGATAAAAGTCGGGGATATCATATTACAAATGAATGAACAACCAATTGAAAAAATGGAAGATGTAAAACCAATTGTAGAAGAAGCTGGTAAAAATAACGACTTACTCAATTTAAAGTTAAAACGGGGCACAAAGACAATTGAAACAAATATAAGGCCAGTATTGAATCAACAGGAAAAGGAATATCAAATTGGTTTATATATTCGAGATTCAGCTGCAGGAATTGGTACGATGTCATTTTACGAGCCAGTTACGAAACGATACGGTGCCCTTGGGCATGTGATTTCGGATATGGATACGAATAAACCGATCGAAATTCATAATGGAACGATTGTAAGGTCGCGTGTAACAGCAATCGAAAAAGGCGTCCATGGATCACCTGGTGAAAAACAAGCAAACTTTTCCGTCAATCGACATCAAATTGGATCGATTACGAAAAATAGTCCTTTTGGCATTTTTGGCCAATTAAGCGAACCAATTAAAAACAATATTTATGATGAACCGATGTCGATTGCCTTATCCCATGAGGTCGTAGAAGGGCCAGCAAAAATACTAACAGTATTAGAAGATGAAAAAGTTGAGGAATTTGATGTCGAGATTGTAAGCAGTATACCGCAAGAATTTCCTGCTACTAAAGGAATGGTGATTAGGGTAACCGATCCCGTATTATTAGAAAAAACGGGCGGAATCGTACAAGGCATGAGTGGAAGTCCCATTATTCAAAATAATAAAATCATCGGTGCCATCACCCACGTATTTGTAAATGATCCAACTTCTGGCTATGGGGTGCATATCGAATGGATGTTACAAGAGACAGGTATTCATATTAAACAAGAAGAAAACAAAGCTAGTTAATTCTTGACTTGTAGTGGGGCAAAATCATACCCACCCATTACAAGTCATATTTTTTTCGTTTTCGACATGTTTCAACTTAATTTGTTGTTGTCTTTTGACAATATAACCGAAAATAAAAAATATTAAGAATATTGAGTAAAAAAAGGAATTCATGTACTTTTGTCGAATACATATAAGGGCAACATACATATTAAAGGAGGATATCAGGTCGTGGAAAAAATTACGGTATGTTTAGTTGATGACAACAGGGAATTAGTTCAATTGATGGATGATTATTTTGCTGAACAGGATGATATTGAAATCATCGGTAAAGCGTATAATGGTAAAGAATGTTTGGAAATGCTGGAAATGGTTGAACCAGATGTATTAGTATTAGACATCATAATGCCTCATATAGACGGATTAGGTGTCTTAAATGCGCTAAAAGAAATGGAATTTAGTAAGCAACCAAGCGTAATAATGTTAACTGCCTTCGGACAGGAAGAGGTGATGAAAAAAGCTGTTGCTTTAGGTGCTTCATATTTTATTTTAAAGCCTTTTGATTTAGCGAATTTAGCTAATCAAATAAGACAAATTGAAATTCCAAATCATCAAATGGTGCCATTACAATCCCAAGGGAAAAAAGAAAAGCGTAACAAACAAAATTTAGTATCGGACATTACTGATATCATTCATGAAATTGGTGTCCCTGCTCATATAAAAGGATATTTATATTTGCGAAAAGCAATTGAAATGGTTTATTACGATATTGAGTTGTTAGGGTCAATTACGAAAGTACTATACCCAGATATTGCTAAACAATTCAATACGACAGCCTCTCGTGTCGAACGGGCGATTCGCCATGCGATTGAAGTAGCTTGGAGCCGTGGTAATGTAGATGCGATCTCTTCATTATTTGGCTATACCGTAAGCGTAACGAAAGCCAAACCGACGAACAGTGAATTTATCGCGATGGTCGCTGATCGACTTCGCCTTGAACATCGGGTAGGTTAAGTGAAATTCGTCTGCGGTATAAAAATTAGCGGGTAATGAAATCAGGTCATTCGTTTTGACTTTTTCGAAAGGATGGCCATATTTTATTACCTCATTAGTCAGAAAACTCTTTAAACTAAGCTAAAAAATGGTTCCATTTGTTATAAACGGAACCATTTTTGCATATTATCAACTATTTATGATTCAAAAAAAGTATGATACAACGATTGAATCGCTCGTTCTAAGTCCTTTTCTTGGATACCAAACATCAAGGAAACTTCTGAAGAACCTTGGTTAATCATTTCGATGTTTACTTTTGCTTCAGCCAGTGCTTTCGTTGCAGAATGAGCAATACCAACAGTGCTTGCCATCCCTTCACCAACAACCATGATCAGAGCTAGACCTCGATGGATTGAAACTGTGTCTGCTTTTAATTCTTCTTTGATCCGATTGATAATAATATTTTCCTTTTCTTTTGTCAGTTGGTTAGCACGCATGATTACTGAAATGTCATCAATTCCTGAAGGCGCATGCTCAAAGGAAATGGATTCATCTTCTAAAATACTTAATAATCTGCGTCCAAACCCTAATTCTCGGTTCATTAAGTACTTACTTACATATAAACTACAAAAACCTGTATCACTGGCAATGCCAACAACACAATTTTCATCTGGTTCGCGTTCTGACACAATCATCGTGCCTCTTCCTGTAGGGTTGTTCGTATTTTTAATGCAAACAGGAATTTTTTCTCTAAATGCTGGTATTAAGGCTTCGTCATGAAAGACAGAAAAACCAGCATAAGATAGTTCACGCATTTCCCTATATGTTAACGTGGTGATTTCCTTTGGATTATCAACGATATTAGGATTGACTGTAAAAACCGAATCAACATCAGTGAAATTCTCATATAAAGTTGCTTTTACGCCGGCTGCAATGATTGATCCAGTGATATCTGAACCGCCACGGGAGAAGGTCATTAATTGCCCATCTTCAGTGTAACCAAAAAAACCTGGAATAATCAGGACGCCTTCTCTTTGGCGAAGGGTATAAATCTTTGGAAAACTTTCTGGTAAAATTTGAGCATTACCAGGTTCATTACTGACAATAATACCCGCTTCTTTAGGGTTAACATAACTGGCTTTTATACCAATTGAATTTAAATAAGCACTTAAAATTTTTGCTGAACTATCTTCACCAACTGCTTTTAAAGATTCTACTTTCATATCGTTGTCTAAGTTACTTGATAATATTGCATTAATTTGTTTGTCAATTTCAGTTAATAGGGATGCTGGTATATTTAATCCAGCTATGATATCAGAAAAACGTTTCATAATCTGCTCAAAAGGCTGTTTGTAATCTTGATTACTTGTATAGGCTTCTGCTAATGATAAAAGTAAATCTGTCACTTTAATATCATTGTTATCACGTTTTCCTGGTGCTGAAACAACAATAAATTTGCGATTTTGATCACTTTTTATAATCTGTGCTACTTTTTGAATTTGTGTCTCATTGGCAACAGAGCTTCCGCCAAACTTTGCCACTTTCATCGTCATCTCTCCCCATTTGAATCATGTTTTTTATCTTATCATAGTTCAGCGTTTATTTTAAGAAACTTTTTTCCTTGATTTCCTTGGTTTAACCAACTTTCTTTTTTTGTCACGATGATAGATAAAACCACCGAGAAAAGCTGTTCCTAACAGAAACATCATTAATCCGACAATAAATTGTATTCCTGTATTATAAAAAATTAGATAATATTCTGCAAATAGAGCGTCTCGCATTAATTTAATCCCAAAGGCAGCAATGACTCCTGGGATCAACAACATGGTAACTGCAATGATTCGTTGCATGTTGTAAACTCCTCACTTATATGTATAATTGATAGTATTATACCAAAGGGTGAATGAATAATAAAAAAGATTGTTTCATCATTAAGATCAAGATTTGCTAAAAACGAAAGAGTCATTTATTATAAATACATATAATTATGTCCTATGCACCAATTGCTGTAATATTTTGATAATTTCCATAATTAATATGAATAGTTGTTTTTAGATTTTTTACGTTTATCTAATTAGTCGAATGATAGGGGAGGATGAAGATGGAGATTTTTAAGTATATGCAAATGGATGACTATGAACAAGTCGTTTTTTGTCAACATAAAGAAAGTGGGTTAAAAGCAATCATTGTCATTCATGATACGACCTTAGGCCCGGCTTTAGGCGGTGCAAGAATGTGGACGTATAACAGTGAAGAAGAAGCGATCATTGATGCATTGCGATTAGCTAAAGGAATGACCTATAAAACATCAGCTGCTGGTGTAAATCTTGGTGGCGGAAAAACAGTCATTATAGGTGATCCTAAGAAAGATAAAAATGATGCTATGTTTCGTGCGTTAGGGCGTTTTATTAATAACCTAAATGGTCAATATATCACGGCAGAAGATGTTGGAACAACCGTCCATGATATGGATATGATTAAAATGGAAACAGATTATGTTCTAGGAACCTCTCTTGAATCTGGAGCATCAGGGGATCCTGCGCCTATTACGGCCTATGGTATTTATAAAGGAATGAAAGCAGCTGCTAAGGAAGCTTTTGGTACTGATTCATTAACTAACAAACGGGTGGCTGTTCAAGGCGTAGGTAATGTAGCCTATCGATTGTGTGAACATTTACATCGCGAAGGAGCCGAATTAATCGTAACAGACATTAATCAGGATGCTGTTAAACGTGCAGTGGATGAATTCGGTGCGAAGGCAGTTGATCCTGATGATATTTACGCAGTAGATTGTGATATTTTTTCACCTTGTGCACTAGGAGCGATTATTAATGACAAAACTATTCCTCAATTAAAAGCAAAGGTAATCGCCGGTTCAGCTAACAATCAGTTAGAATCTTCAAAACATGGAGATTTATTACATGAGAAAGGTATTTTGTATGCACCTGATTATGTCATTAATTCAGGTGGGGTTATTAATGTTTCGGAAGAATTCACTGGTTATAATCGAGAAAATGTGATGAAAAAGGTTGAAAAGATTTACGATCATTTAATGCGCGTATTTGAAATAGCTAAACGAGATAACATTCCAACGAATGTGGCAGCAGATCGTATGGCTGAGGAAAGAATTATGGCTGCTAAACAACAAGCCAAAAACGAATGACCAACTTAACCGTTGTTTAGTAGCATGATTTGGTTTGTGAATCAATATAAATGATCATGAATAGAAGAAATAAAGGAGCTAGCCTATAGATGACCAAAGAATACGATTTAGTTATCCTTGGTGGAGGAATCGGAGGATATACGGCAGCCATTCGAGCTTCACAATTAGGTATGCACGTAGCAATTGTTGAAAAAGATAAACTTGGTGGTACATGTTTACATAAAGGATGTGTTCCATCAAAAGTATTGTTACGAAGTGCGGAGATTTACCGTTTAACAAAGGAAGCCGATACATTCGGAATTGATGTGAAGCAATCAACACTAAAATTTCCCGAGGTACAAAACAGAAAAAAATCAGTTATTCAAACATTATATCAAGGTATTCAGTCGCTCATGAAGAAGAATAAAATTGATATTTATCAAGGAAGAGGGAGAATGTTAGGACCTAGCATTTTCTCTCCATTGCCTGGTACGATATCAATCGAACATGATGATGGGAAAGAGAATACTATATTAACACCAAAATATGTTTTGCTAGCTACAGGTGCTAAACCAAAACGCTTGCCGGACCTGCCAGTGGATGAGACATTTATCTTGACGTCCGATGAAGCATTAGAGTTAAAGGAATTGCCTCAATCAATGATTATTGTTGGTGGGGGCGTTATTGGTATAGAATGGGCATCTATGATGATAGATATGGGTGTTGAAGTTACTGTTATTGAAACCGCAGCAACCATTTTGCCTCATCTCGATGAAACTATTGCTAACGAAGCGAAACACCTGTTAAGCAAAAAAGGCGTGCGCTTTTTCGTCAAGGCAAACTTTAATCCTGAAAAGGTTACTGTCAATAACAATCTTGTCGAGATCAATGTTGAAACAAAAGATTCCTCACAGATTGTACGAGCTGAAAAGTTATTATTAGCCATTGGGCGAGAAGCGAATGTGAATGAAATTGGGATTGAAAATACGAATATTGAGCTTGAGCATGGTTTTATCCGTGTCAATGAGTATTTTCAAACAAAGGAATCCCATATATATGCTGTTGGAGATGTTATCGGTGGTAAACAATTAGCCCACTTAGCAGCGTATGAGGGTATGGTAGCGGTGGAACATATGGCGAATCAACAACCCTATCCGATTGAGGATAACCAAGTCCCTGTTGCTGTCTATTCACATCCAGAAATTGCTTCTGTAGGTCTAACTGAAGCGCAAGCTAAACAATTAGGAACAGACATTGAAATCGGAATATTCCCATTTCAAGCAAACGGCAAAGCGATTATTTTAGGGGAGTCAGCGGGGTTGGTAAAAATTATTGCTAACAAGGATACGAATGATGTCCTTGGAGTGCATATGATTGGTCCTGATGTGACAGAACTGATTTCCGAAGCTGGACTAGCTCAAGTCCTTCAAGCGACACCCTGGGAAATGGCATTGAACATTCATCCCCATCCTTCACTATCAGAAACAATTGGGGAAGCTGCCATGGCAGTTAATAATAGACAAATACATTATTAAGGAAAGACATGATGTTGGTAGCGAATTTATTTTCAGGAGGTTTAAATATTCATGGTCAACAATCGACACAGGTCATTAGGTTTAACAGATGAGCAAGTTGTAAACATGTATCGATATATGTTGCTAGCTAGAAAGATTGATGAGCGTATGTGGCTACTAAATAGAGCAGGTAAAATACCATTTGTCGTATCTTGTCAAGGTCATGAAGCTGCTCAAGTTGGAGCTGCATTTGCTTTGAATAGAGATGTGGACTATATTGCACCTTATTATCGTGATCTAGGTGTTGTCTTAGTATTTGGCATGACCGCTAAAGATATTATGTTATCTGGATTTGCGAAAGCTGAAGACCCGAATTCCGGTGGTCGGCAAATGCCGGGACATTTTGGTAGTAAAGAAAAAAGAATTCTCACTGGATCTTCACCAGTAGCAACCCAAGTTCCCCATGCTGTCGGGGTAGCCTTAGCCGGTCAGATCGAACAAAAAGAGTTTGTTTCTTTTGTTACGTTGGGGGAAGGATCGACAAATCAAGGGGATTTTCATGAAGGATTAAATTTTGCCGGTGTTCATAAGTTACCAGTGATTACGATGGTAGAAAACAACGGTTATGCTATATCAGTTCCATCCGATCAACAACTAGCCTGTGAACGAGTATCAGATCGAGCTCAAGGCTATGGGATGCCAGGATATACAGTTGATGGTACTGATCCATTAGCTGTTTATGAAGTCGTCAAAAAAGCCCGTGAAGATGCGCTAGCAGGGAAAGGGCCATCATTAATTGAAGCAATGACCTATCGATTAACTGCTCATTCAAGTGATGATGATGACCGTGTCTATCGAAGCCAAGCTATCATTGATGAAGAAAAACAAAAAGATCCGCTCATCCTGTTTGCAAAGTACTTAAGAGATTCAGGTGTCTTAACAAGTGAACATGAAGCAATGTTAGAAAAAGAGATAGATGGTATCGTAGATGAAGCGACTGATTATGCTGAACAAGCAGCTTTTGCACAACCAGAAGATGCTTTGAAGTATGTGTATGAAGAACAAATGGGGTGGTAAAGATGGCGATCTTGACCTATATACAAGCAATTACGAAAGCAATCCAAGAAGAAATGGAACAAGATGAAAAAGTGTTTATATTTGGACAAGATGTAGGAAAAAAAGGTGGCGTTTTTCGTGCAACCGATGGATTGTACGAACAATTTGGTAAGAATCGTGTCATTGATGCACCACTTGCTGAATCAGCGATTGCAGGTGTAGGTATTGGTGCAGCGATGTATGGTATGCGTCCAATAGCTGAAATCCAGTTTGCTGATTTTATCCTGCCAGCGGTAAATCAAATTATTTCGGAAGCAGCCAAAATAAGATATCGTTCAAATAACGATTGGCAATGTCCAATTACCATTCGTGCGCCATTTGGTGGAGGTGTGAATGGTGCTTTATATCATTCTCAGTCAGTTGAAGCAATTTTTGCCAATCAACCGGGCTTGAAAATTGTTATTCCTTCGTCACCTTATGATGCAAAAGGTTTATTAAAGGCAGCGATCAGGGATCCAGATCCTGTTCTTTTCTTTGAACATAAGCGCGCTTATCGTCTATTAAAAGAAGAGGTGCCAGATGAGGATTATACCATCCCAATCGGAAAAGCAGAAGTCAAAAGGGAAGGATCAGATCTAACTGTTATTACATATGGCTTGTGTGTGCATTTTGCGATGGAAGTAGCTGAAAAATTAGCAGTAGAGAATATCGATGTACATATTTTAGACTTACGGACAATTTATCCTTTAGACAAAAAGGCGATTATCGACGCTGCTAAAAAGACAGGTAAAATTTTGTTAATTACAGAAGATAATAAAGAAGGTAGTGTCATGAGTGAAGTGGCAGCGATTATCGCTGAACATTGTTTATTTGATTTGGATGCTCCGATTCAGCGATTAGCAGGACCTGATGTACCTGCTATGCCTTATGCACCTACGATGGAAAAATATTTTATGATCAATCCAGACAAAATCGAAGCAGCGATCAGGGATTTAGCTGAATTTTAATCGAAAAGGTGGTGTATTTATTTGGCTACTAAAAAAATAACCATGCCCCAGTTAGGTGAAAGTATTACTGAAGGCACAATTAATGCTTGGTTGGTAAAAGAGGGAGATCGGGTAAACAAATATGATCCGATTGCTGATATTATGACAGATAAAGTCAATGCAGAAGTGCCAACATTTTTTTCCGGAGTAATTAAGGAAATTGTAACAAATGAAGGTGAAACAATTGGGGTTGGTGAAGTGATGTGTTATATCGAAACTGAGGCGGATGTAGATGATGAAGAAAGTGCAAATGATATAGCTGAACAAGTGCATATGAATCATCAAGAAGAAAATACAAACAAGGATGGGTCAATGCGCAAGCGATATTCTCCTGCCGTTTTACGTTTAGCCGAAGAGCACAATATTGATTTAAATCAAATCGAAGGAACAGGACGGGGCGGAAGAATTACTCGTAAAGATATTGAAAAGTATTTAACAAACGAAACTACACCGATTTCACCCATGGAAGTTGAAGATAAACCATCCGTTATAGCAAATGAAGTCGATAAGAAATCAACTAAATCTGCGCCTCAAGTCACTTTAAAGAATGGCGATGTTGAAATTCCGTTGACAGCTATTCGTAAGAAAATTGCTGAAAACATGGTACGTTCTAAACATGAAATACCCCATGGCTGGATGACCATAGAGGTAGATGTGACTGAGTTAGTTAAATTTAGGAATGAAATTAAAGATGACTTTAAGCAACAAGAAGGATACAATCTTACTTATTTTCCATTTTTCGTAAAAGCCGTTGCTCAAGCGCTAAGAGAATATCCCCGCCTCAATAGTACATGGGCTGGTGATAAAATCATTCAACGAAAAGCTATCAATTTATCCTTTGCAGTTGCTAAGGAAAATGAACTTTTTGTGCCTGTCATTAAACATGCGGATGAAAAGAGCATTAAAGGGATCGCAAAGGAAATTCATGAATTAGCAATCAAAGCTAGATCCGGAAAATTAACTACCCAAGATATCGAAGGTGGTACATTTACCATTAATAATGCCGGGTCCTTTGGATCAATTCATTCAATGGGTGTAATCAATTATCCACAAGCCGCAATCCTGCAAATTGAAGCGATTGTTAAACGACCAGTTATCATCAATGATATGTTTGCCGCTCGAGATATGGTTAATTTATCCCTTTCAATAGACCACCGTATATTAGATGGTCTCATTAGTGGACGTTTCTTAGCAAGAGTGAAAGAAATATTAGAAAATACAAATCGAGACAATACGAAGATCTATTAAGCTATTTAAATTGAAATATTCGTATAATCTTGCTAAGCTTAATTTTAAGTTAGAACAATTTGATTGAAGGGAATGACTGCACGGATATGGATTATGATACATTCATTAAAGATGTTGTACATGTTGCCCGCCAAGATATGCGTGAAGCAGGATATGAAGAGTTAACAACACCAGAAGAAGTCGATGAAGCGCTAAATCGAAAAGGGACGACACTCGTCATGATCAATTCTATCTGTGGTTGTGCTGGAGGGGTTGCAAGACCTGCCGCCACACATGCCATTTATTATGATAAAGTACCAGATCATTTAGTAACTGTTTTTGCTGGACAAGATCGGGAAGCTACCGAACGTGCGCGAAGCTATTTCGGTGATTATCCACCATCTTCACCTTCATTTGCCTTTTTGAAGGATGGCAAAATCGTAACGATGATTGAACGTCATGATATTGAGGGATTTACCGCAATTGATGTAATTAACAAATTACAAGCAATATTTGATGAACATTGTGAAGAAATATAAGCTGATATTGCAAGAGGCTATCTATCCTAGGTAGCCTTTTTTTAAAGCCATGAAAAGGAAGATGATGATGAAAATTGGTTATCGTACAATAAAAACAGCCATTGGTACACCGTTAGCCATTGCCCTCTCGCAAGTTATCGGTTTAAGCAATGTCGTTTCAGCAGGGATTATCACGATGCTTTGTATTCAACCATCCCGGAAGCAATCATTTAAAAGTGCCTGGGATCGATTTTTAGCTTGTCTATTTGGCATCATAATCGCTGTCATTTTTTTTGAAATCATTGCCTATCACCCCATCACAATTGGCATTATTTTATTGATATTTATACCGATATGCGTCTATTTTAAAATTACCGAAGGAATCGTCACAAGTTCTGTAATTATGCTAAATCTGTTTAGAAGTGGAGACATTACTTTACCATTAATCGGGGAACAATTTATCTTAATTTTCATTGGGATCGGTGTCGCTTTGATCATGAATGTTTATATGCCAAGTCTAGAAAGTAAACTCATAGAAAAGCGAGATATGTTAGAGAAAAAATTTCAAACTATTTTGGCTGAAATTGCTTGTTTCGTGAAAGAAAAAAATCTTAATTGGGATGGGAAAGAACTCATAGAAGCTGAAAAAATACTTGAAGATGCTTATCGATTAGTAGCGACAGATCTAGAAAATCAAATCTTAAAAAACGAAACAACCTATGCTGATTATTTTTCCATGCGTCGTAAGCAGCTAAGATGCTTGCAACGGATGTTGTCATTAGTAAGTAGAATCCATCAAGTTGAAGGCATTTCAGAAAAGATTGCTCATTTTTTCGAGCAATTATCCGAATCAGTAAACCCAAATACACCGGCAATTGTATTCCTTGATCAATTGTCAACATTACGTCATACATTTGCTGATAGTAAATTACCTAAAACGCGAGCAGAATTTGAAACACGAGCTAATTTATATCGCTTACTTTCCGAAATTGAAGAATATCTCCATTTGAAACATGAGTATAATAAGCGACATACACCTTTTTTACATAAAAAGAAGACCGAATAAATATTCAGTCTCCGTATTTATAAAAATGATAATCCGGCCGTTACTAATGATAAAACCATTGCAAAAATCATGATATAAACAATGATTTTAACTCTTCGTTGTCTTTTGGATGGTCGTCTTTTTGTATTTTTGACTTGTTGTTTTTTGGCCACAATTTTTGCCTCCTTCAGTGCAATCTATTATATATATTATCGTTAATAGAATGATAGGACAAGTGTTATTTATTTTATATCGGCTTTTATGTGACTTTCTTAACAAATTCACGTAAGCTGTAAATAGCTTAATACATAAAAAGCAATTTTACACGCTCAAGGAGGAAATAAACCTGATGTTTGATGTAAATAAGCAGCGTTTGATTAATGAATTTTTATCATTAGTCCAAATTGATTCCGAAACAAAACATGAAAGAGTTATTGCTGATGTACTGATTGACAAGTTTCGCGAGTTAGGTGTGGACGTGGAAGAAGATGACAGTCAAGAAATAACCGGTCATGGTGCTGGTAATTTGATTTGTACTTTACCGGGAACAGAAGCTAATTGTGAGCCAATTTATTTTACTGCCCATATGGATACGGTCGTTCCAGGTAAAAATATTAAACCTTCGATTGAAGGTGACTATATTGTTTCTGATGGGACAACAATTTTAGGAGCCGATGATAAGGCAGGTATTGCTGCAATTTTGGAAGCTATCCGCACGATTCAAGAGTCGAATTTACCTCATGGTGACCTTCAATTTATTATTACAGTGGGTGAGGAATCAGGATTAGTCGGTGCTAAAGCACTTAATAAAGATAAGATTAAAGCTAAATTTGGTTATGCCCTTGATAGCAATGGAACTGTTGGTGACATCATTGTTGCAGCTCCTTCACAAGCAAAATTAACTGTGAACATCCAAGGTAAAACGGCTCATGCTGGAGTTGAACCTGAAAAGGGTATTTCAGCGATCACCTTGGCAGCCAAAGCTATTTCTAACATGAAATTAGGTAGAATTGACGACGAAACAACAGCTAATATTGGCCGCTTTGCAGGTGGAAAACAAACCAATATCGTCTGTGACCATGTAGAAATTATTGCTGAAGCAAGATCACTAAAAGAAAATAAATTAGCTAAACAAGTAGAACATATGAAAGAAACATTTGAAAATACAGCTAAAAAATTAGGTGGTCATGCCGATGTAAAAGTCGATATTATGTACCCGCAATTTTCCCAACAAAAAGATGATCAAGTTGTAAAAGTTGCTGAAAAAGCAGCTGAAAAGCTAGGACTAACAAGTAGATTACTAACAAGTGGTGGGGGAAGCGATGCTAATATTTTTGCCGGTGCGGGGATTCCTACGGTGAATTTAGCAGTCGGATATGAAGAAATCCATACGACGAATGAACGAATGCCGATTAATGAATTAGTCAATATCACCAAACTGGTAACTGCAATTATTGTAGAGGTAGCAACAGACAACTAACATCCATTCAGGGCTAGTTTTTGTTATAATAGTGGTAATAACGTATACACAAAGGATGTATAAGATGTCTAAGTGGTATCCTAAAAATGGTCGCGTTATTTTCCATATTGATATGAACTGTTTTTACGCCTCAGTAGAGATGGCGCACCAACCAGAATTAAAAGGAAAACCAGTTGCTATTGCCGGAAATCCTGAGGAAAGAAAAGGCATCATTGTCACCAGTAGCTATGAAGCAAGGGATAAAGGTGTCAAAACAACGATGCCTGTATGGCAAGCTAAAAAATTATGTCCAGAATTAATTATTATGCGGCCAAACTTTGAGCGGTATCGTCAAGCTTCACAACAGATTTTTAATATGTTACGAAAAGTTACGCCCTTTGTTGAACCAGTCTCGATTGATGAAGGTTATCTAGATATCACCGATTGTGAGGAATTAGGAAATCCGTTACAAATCGCACATTATATTCAACAAATGATTTTAAAAGAATTAGATTTACCTTGTAGTATTGGAATTGGGCCCAATAAGTTCCTAGCCAAAATGGCATCAGATATGAAAAAACCTTTAGGTATTACTGTCCTAAGAAAAAGAGATTTGCCTCAAACACTTTGGCCCTTGCCTGTTGAAAAAATGTACGGTGTTGGTAAGAAGACAGCTGAAAAATTACGGTTAATTGATGTGCATACAATCGGGGACTTAGCTAAAAAAGATGTTTACTCCTTAACCCATTTATTAGGGGTAAACGGAGAACGACTCAAAAATAGAGCGAATGGCATTGATCCACGTCCAGTTGATCCGGAATCGATTCATGACTTTAAAAGCATTGGTAGTTCCCAAACCTTACCCCATGACACGACAGATGATAACGAAATTCACCGCTTATTACAAGATTTGGCTAGTACGATTCATCGTCGGATGGAACGGAGAGATATTGCCGGATTAAGTGTACAGATCATGATTCGCTACAGCAATCGGCAAACCATTACGAGAAGCAAAAAATTACCAACTTATATTTCCAATCAAAAAGACATCTTTGAAATCGCCTATGATTTATTTCAACAACATTGGAATGGCAACCCGATTCGATTACTAGGCATTACCGTACAAGATTTAGAAGAAAAGCAAAACATTGCCCAACAACTAGACTTGTTTACCTATGAGGAAGAAATTGAAAAAGCTAAGCTCAATCAAGTTGTTGAAGAATTATCTCGTAAATATGGAAAAGATACGTTTAAGCGGTTATCCAATCCAGCCGATCAGCACCAGGATTTTCGCACAAGCTTTCAAAAGGATTTTTTAGATGATTTTACCTCAAATACATAAACGATCCTCGTCATCCAAAGAATGATGAGGATCGTTTTGTTTTAGTCAATTGAGACTTTATAAAAATCCTTCGCCATTACTGTCGCTGAGAAAATTTCTCTGGCTTCCTGCAACAATTGGGGGTAATCCTTTAATTGATACCGGGAAGAAACATGCGTTAAGATTAATTTTTTTACTTGTCCATCCCGGGCTAGTTTGGCTGCTTCTTTTGTTGTTGAATGAAAATAGTCGTAAGCTAAATGTTGGAATTGATCACCAAAGGTCGCCTCATGAATGAGGATATCTGAATCTTTGACAAACTCTTTAAGTTCACTAACATAACGGGTATCACCAAGTATAGTGACTATGCGTCCCTTTTTATCTGGACCGACAACATCTTTACGGTGGATCACTTGACCATCATCTAAAATCGTTGTTTCATTTTCTTTAATTTCTCGATAAATTGGACCTGGTTTAATACCGCGGGCCAATAATTTATCGACTAAAAGTTCACCTGGTTTATCCTTCTCGATAATGCGAAATCCAAAACTAGGGATACCATGATCAAGTTGATGACAATAAACGGTAAACTCGTCATTATTAAAAAGCTTGCCTTCACTGATTTCATGGATGATTAAAGGATAAGTCAGATGACTAGCACTAATAGACAGGCTTGTCTCAACATATTCTTTAATCCCTTTAGGTCCATAGATTGTTAATGGTTCATCACCGCCTTGGAAAGAACGACTACTTAGCAGACCAGGTAAGCCAAAAATATGATCGCCATGAAGATGGGTAATAAATATTTTAGTGATTTTTCTTGGTTTAATCGTCGTATGTAATATTTGATGTTGGGTGGCTTCACCACAATCAAACAGCCAAATTTCGTTTAATTCCTGCAATAATAGTAATGCAATGGCTGAAACATTCCGTTCTTTTGACGGAACACCAGCGCCAGTACCAAGAAATTGGATTTCCATTGGTTATATCCTCCGTTCTAATTCCACCCACGCTCATACTGTTTAGGTGCTTGTAATTGGTAATTCAGCTCATCAGCTGCAACTTTAGCCCAGTAAGGATTTCGGAGTAAAGACCGACCAATAAACACGAGATCTGCCCGGTTATTTTGTAAGATTTCTTCTGCCTGTAATCCAGATGTAATCAAGCCAACAGCTCCTGTTTTTATTTGCACCTCTTGCTTGATTTCTTCGCATTTTTTCACTTGGTAACCAGGGTATGTATGAACCGCTGCCGGTACAACTCCACCTGAGCTACAATCGATTAATGTAACGCCTTGTGCTTTCATTCTGTTAGCGAAGTAAAGCATATCTTCCCATGTGTTGCCGTTTGGATTGTATTCATCGGTTGAGATACGAACAAATAATGGTCCAGTCCATACTTCCTGAACAGCATCTATAATTTGTTCAAGGAACCGATAGCGATTTTCTCGACTTCCACCATATTCATCTGTTCGCTTATTCGTTAACGGCGATAGGAATTGGTTAATTAAGTAGCCGTGGGCAGCATGGATTTCAATGATGTCAAAACCAGCTAATTTAGAACGTTTTGCACCTTGTTGAAAGGCTTGGATCGTTGTTTCGATCTCTTCAATTGTCATTGCTTTTGGCACTTGATATGTATGATCAAACTGAATTGCTGAAGGCGCATAAATAGGATCTGGTAATTCTGCCTTTCGGCCAGCATGGGCGAGTTGAATCGCTGTTTTTGAACCATAGCTATGAAGTTCTTGATTTAATCTTTGAAAACCTTCAATATGACGATCATCCCAAATACCTAAATCATAACTAGAAATTCGACCTTCTGGTTGTACCGCAGTTGCTTCAATCATGATTAACCCTACTTGTCCAACTGCTCGTGAAGCATAGTGTGTTATATGAAAAGGTGTCACATCACCATTTTGTTCCGTTGATGAATACATACACATTGGTGACATGACGATCCGGTTTTTTAGTGAAACTCCTTCAATGTTAATCGGTGAAAAAAGTTTTACCAAGTTACATCCTCCTTAGTTGTTCAATTGATTTAATTGACGGTAATGTAAGGCAAGATCTGGTACGTCGGTAAAAATAGCTCGACATCCTTTGTTAAAACAATGAATCATTTGGCGAGGCTTATTTACGGTAAATATAGAAAGATCTATTTTATGCTGTTTCGCCTCAGTTACAATTTGTGTAGTTAATGCACTATATTTAAGGTGAATGGCTTGGACGTCAAGTGCCATTGCTCGCTCAATCAACTTGTGATTTGCCTTTGTTGTTAATAAAGCACGTTTGACGTGATGATAAAGTCTTTGCATCCGTTTTAAACTGTTGACATTAAAAGTTGAAATGATTGTTTGGGGTAACAACTTATAATGGTCAAGCATTTCGTAAATAATACTCTCGAGGTGCTTATAATCAATTTTATTATTTTTTAACTCAATGTTTAAATATAATGATTTATGTGTGATCCAGATACAAAATTCCTCTAAGGATATAATTTGTTCTCCGGTATAGCGCTGATCAAACCACGATCCGGCATCAAAACTTTTTAATTCATTGAAAGTATAATCTTTTATATAACCAGTCCCATTTGTTGTTCGGTCGATCGTTTCATCATGGATGATAACCGGTACTTGATCTTTTGTTAAATGGACATCAAATTCAATACCTTCGGCTCCTAATTGGTCGGCTAATTGAAAGGCAGCCATGGTATTTTCTGGCGCATACATACTTGCACCACGGTGAGCAAAAATTTTTGTCGTCAACCTTTGCACCTCTTCCTTAAGCATTCATATATACATTACCATAAGAAAAGTTATTTTTTATCACAAATTCATTTATTTTTAAATTCCTTGGAAATTTTTTACGGTTGAAAGACGAACATATGATCGGTTATATTAAAGGTAACAGCGAAAATAGTGAATAATTATTTCCTGAAGTGTGAAAAAATTTTAGCTTAGTTAAAATCATAGACCTACGAGGAGGTTATTCTTATGAATCCACGCATTGATTATCATAATTTTCCAGACAGAAATATTTTATGTGTGGATATGAAAAGTTTCTATGCCAGTTGTGCTGCATTAACCCTTGGACTAGATCCTATTTCATCCTATGTAGCTGTCGTTGCTGATGTCAATCGTCCTGGCAGCGTTGTACTAGCAGCATCACCCGCGTTAAAGCGAGATTATGGGATTCGTACGGGCAGTCGTTTATTTGAAATACCTGATGTTTCAGATATTCATCTTGTTTCAGCGCAAATGAATTTATACTTAGATGTTTCATTAGAAATTACCCGTTTATTTCATAAATATGTTCCTAAAGAATCGATTCATACGTATAGCGTGGATGAAAGTTTTCTGGAAGTAGATGGTACAGAAAAATTATGGGGGAGTGCTGAAGAAGTTGCCAACTTGATTATTCAAGATATTAAAGAAACCTTTGGACTTGTTGCAACGATTGGCATTGGTCCTAATATGTTAATGGCAAAATTATGCCTCGACTTAGAAGCTAAAAAACAAGGCATTGCCCGTTGGACTTATGATGACATCCCCCAAAAACTCTGGCCTGTTTCACCATTATCAAAAATGTGGGGGATTGGTTCTCGTTTAGAACGCCGTTTAAATAAAATGGGGATCACAACGGTGGGGGAATTGGCTCATTATCCCCTTGAAAGATTAGAAAAGGCCTTTGGTGTCATGGGAAATCAACTGTACTATCATGCCCACGGGATTGATCTCTCAGAGATTGGTGCACCCATTTTAGCCGGACAGAAGAGTTACGGTAAAAGTCAAATCTTACTTCAAGATTATCCAAATCCAAAAGAAGTGTCCCATGTTATTTTAGAAATGTGTGAAGAAGTGGCCTGGCGCGCAAGATCGGAGCGTAAAGCAGGCAGAACGATTAGTCTCGGTATTGGTTATAGTAAGCATGAAGGGGGCGGTGGATTTTATCGTTCTATTTCTATCGAGCATCCGACAAATATTACGATGGAAATTTATCGGGCTTGTCAATACTTGTTTCAAAAACATTACGAAGAAAAAACAGTCCGCAAAATTACTATTGCTTTAACGAATATTTGTGATGATCGTTACGTGCAATTAGATTTACTGGCCCATGATCGCATAAAAGAACGCAAGCTCGGTTATACGATCGATTCGATTCGTGAAAAATATGGTAAGGATGCTTTATTACGTGCCGTCTCTTTTACAGATGCTGGAACAGCATTAACAAGAAGCAAACTCGTTGGTGGTCATTATGCTGAATAAAGTTTTTATCTACGACGTTGGACTTGTGTTAAAATGAATACATTAAGATGAATAAGGATGGTATTTTATGGATAAGTTTGCTGAAAAAACGCTTCATACCGAACATATTTTTAAAGGTAAGATCTTTTCTGTACAAGTAGATAAGGTACAATTACCAGATGGAAAAACTTCAACCCGTGAGCTGGTAAAACATCCTGGAGCAGTGGCAGTGATTCCTATCACTGAGGATAAGAAAATTCTCTTTGTTGAACAATATCGCAAGCCATTAGAAAAATCGCTGATTGAAATCCCAGCTGGGAAATTGGAGCCCGGAGAGAAACCAGAAGTAACAGCCATTCGTGAACTAGAAGAGGAAACAGGGTATACGACGAGTAACTTAACTTATGTTACTTCTTTCTACACATCACCAGGATTTGCAGATGAACTCATGTATATTTATTTGGCGACCGATCTCAAACAATTACGAGAGCCAGTTTCAGGGGATGAAGATGAGTTTGTTGAGCTCTTACCGCTAACTTTAGATGAGGCAGAAGCATACGTTCAAAACCAACGTATTCACGATGCTAAAACAAATTATGCTGTTTTATACTTGCGAGCATTGGGGATATTGTAAAAATGTTGAGGGCTTATTTTGCTGATATGCATATTCATATTGGGCGTGACCTCAATCATCGTCCAGTAAAAATTACCGCAGCTAAGACACTCACCTTAACAAACATATTAGTAGAATCAAGTCGTCGTAAAGGCATTGATTTAGTCGGAATGATCGATGGCCATGTGCCGGCTGTACAACAAGAAATAAAACAACTCATTCAAGAGGGGAAGGCAAAAGAATTACCTGATGGTGGGATTAAATTTGAAGAAGTCACCCTGATATTAGGATCTGAAATTGAATTATATGATGAACATTGTCAAGGGCCCATCCATGTACTGACGTATTTTCCAACTTTAAAATCGATCGAACAGTTTTCCCATTGGTTAACAGATAAAATGACGAATATTACGCTAAGCTCCCAACGTTATTATGGCACAGCAAAAGCTCTCCAATTTAAAGTAAAAGAATTAGGTGGGCTGTTTATTCCAGCCCATGTGTTTACCCCGTTCAAAAGTCTTTATGGAAAAGGTGTTCATAGATCGTTAACAGAAGTATTTGCACCTGATTTAATCGATGGTATTGAATTAGGATTAAGTGCAGATACCGAGATGGCTGATCAAATTAAGGAACTACATCATTATCCGTTTTTAACAAATTCAGATGCCCATTCGTTAGCTAAGATTGCGCGAGAATATCAACAAGTTGTCATGAAATCTCCTAATTTTAAAGAATTTAAATGGGCATTACAAGATAAACACGGTCGTCATATTCGCAAAAATTATGGGCTTCATCCGAAATTAGGAAAATATTTTTCAACAGTATGTCAAAATTGCTATACCACACTAACACCTACAGCAACATTATGCATGGCTTGTGGAGAAAACAAAATTGTCAAAGGAGTCAATGATCGGGTTAAAGAATTAGCAGATGCAAACAAAAATCCGAAAAAACGACCTCCCTATTTATATCAAGTGCCATTAGAGTATTTACCATCTTTAGGACCGAAAACGCTAGATAAATTATTAGCAAGATTTAACACAGAAATGAACGTGATTCATATGGTTCCCTTAGAAGAACTACAAAAAGTTATTTCTGCTAAACTAGCCTCAATGATCATTCAAATGCGCCATGGTCAGTTAACGATTCATGCTGGCGGGGGAGGAAAATATGGCAGTGTAGAAGCGCCTTAATCACCCTAGATGACTTTGCACTACGCAAAAGATTAAATCTATTAACAATAAATGTTTCATAAAAATTGGTATGAATATTGGGAATACCTCATAGTTTTTAAGTATAGATAAAGATAGAGTCTAGCCAATAAGGGATAGATTTAGAGAAATGGAGGATTCCCATGTATACGAAAAGAACCCAGCTGCACCAGCATTTTCAAGAATACGCAACGATTTACATTTTTATGATCATTTTATTTCTCACCGGCATTGTTTTTGGTGCCATCATCGTTAATAGTATGAGCTTTATGCAAAAGCAAGATCTCTTTTTCTATTTGGAAAGGTTTTTTGGCCAAATCACAGCGGATCAACAAGTTGAAGGGAAATCAATTTTTATCAGTAGTTTCTTTTATCACATTCGCTACTTACTCTTATTATGTTTGTTAGGTTTATCTGTTATAGGGCTTCCTTTAGTATGGATATTGTTATTTTTAAAAGGACTGGTTGTTGGTTTTTCGGTCGGTTTTATTGTGAATCAACTAGGGGGACAAGGGTTATTACTAGCATCTCTAGCAATTGCACCACAAAATCTGGTGATTATCCCAGTCTATATTATCGGTGGTAGTCTTTCGATGATTTTTTCCCTCACCTTATTAGGTAAATTGTTTTCTCGAAAAATATCCCAGCCGATTATCCGACCATTTACTAAATATATGATCGCCTTTTCGTGTCTCATGATTGTCACTATCGTTGCATCCTTTATCGAAGCTTTTATTGCGAATGGTGCGATGCAAGCATTGATTAAAACATATTTTTCTTATACTATACTTTGACAGTCGTTTCCACAGTGCATATAATAAAGATGGGAATTGTGGAGGGATTTGCCATGGAACATCGCATTGATCGGATAAAAAAACAATTACATGCAAAAAGTTATAAATTAACCCCGCAACGTGAAGCAACGTTAAAGGTGCTATTAGAGCGTGAAAATGACCATTTAAGTGCTGAAGAAATTTTTCTACTCGTCAAAGAAAAAGCACCTGAAATTGGTTTAGCCACAGTGTACCGGACGTTAGAATTATTATCTGAATTAAAAATTGTCGATAAAATTAATTTTGGTGATGGCGTCTCTCGTTATGATTTAAGAAAAGAAGGGGCGAATCATTTTCATCATCATCTCATATGTATTGAATGTGGTTCAGTTGAAGAAATTGTTGATGATTTATTAGGAGATGTGGAAAAAATAGTAGAATCCGATTGGGGATTTGAAGTAAAAGATCATCGCCTAACGTTTCATGGCATTTGTAAACAATGTCAAACATCGACGGTAAAAACCTAAATTGATCAATGTTCCTATGTTATCTTGCCTTTTTTCCAATTAAGAAGGAAGGCTTTTTTTGTACCATAGATTAAGATACTAGTAAAACAATCTTACCATTCTATGTATAATGTTCTCTTTTTTTGGCATATCTTTAATAATACCAATGTTTGAGAAAGGAGATATGTCATATGAGAACAACGATATGGGACATGGTTAAAGTATTAATTATTTTTATTGTTTGTACGTTTATCTTTTATTTTGGTCTTAGAGTTCTGCATGCAGAATATGAGCAATATCATCGATATGACACTCCAGAAGGCCCTGCTATTAAAGTGTTTAATACAGAGGACTCACTTTTAGAACGACTCAATTTATTTTTTAGATTAGGGGAGTAAATAGAATGTTTAATGAAATTGTTCAAGATTATCTTCATTTTTTACAAATAGAAAAAGGATTATCTGAGAACACGTTAAAATCGTATCGGCGTGACATAAAACAGTATGTTCAGTATGTAGAAAAAGTATTACAAAAATCGAAGGTAACATCTATTACGAGAAGCGATATTGTCGATTACCTACAAATTTTAAAAGATGATGGAAAATCAACTTCAACGATTGCTCGCGTTATTTCATCACTTCGTTCTTTTCATCAGTTTTTAGTTTACGAACAACTATCTCATCATGATCCCACATTACATATAGAAATACCACGACAAAATAGAAAGCTTCCCGATATCTTATCTACTGAAGAGGTTGATAAACTATTAGCCATTGATGATCCATCCCCATTAGGTATTAGAAATAAAGCTATGTTGGAACTATTATATGCTACTGGACTACGCGTGAGTGAGTTAATTTCTTTAAAGGTTAGTGATTTACATTTAACGCTTGGTTTTGTTCGTTGTCTTGGTAAAGGATCGAAAGAACGCATTGTGCCTCTAGGTGATATCGCCCAGCAAGCAGTTGAAACATACTTACAAGCTGCTAGAGGGAAATTAATGAAAAAAACAGCTGAGCACAATATTCTGTTTGTCAACCAGCGGGGGAGACCATTAACACGTCAAGGGTTTTGGAAGATTCTCAAAAAAATTGCTAATGATAACGGGTTAAAGAAAACGATTACACCCCATACGTTACGCCATTCATTCGCAACCCACTTATTAGAAAATGGGGCAGATTTACGAGCAGTCCAGGAAATGTTAGGACATACCGATATCTCAACAACACAAATCTATACCCATGTCACCCGCACTCGTTTAAAGGATGTATATGAGTCATACCATCCAAGAGCATAAACATAATTTAATTTGCAGATGATATAGGGGTATCAACTCATAGGAGGATAATGGATGAAGAGATTTAACAGAATTTTTTTAATCGTCCTTGATTCGGTCGGCATCGGTGCTTCCCCTGATGCCTATCAATATAACGATGAAGGTGCAAACACGCTTGGTCATATTGCTAAAGCAATGGGCGGTCTTCATATGCCTCACTTTGGCAAATTAGGTATTAGTAATATAACCCCGATAGAAGGGATTCCCAAAGCTACACAACCCATGGCCCATTTTACGAAAATGCAAGAGGCCTCAGTTGGTAAGGACACAATGACAGGCCATTGGGAAATCATGGGTCTTCGCATTGAGCAACCTTTCCAAACCTTTCCGGAAGGCTTTCCTGATGAACTAATTTACCGGTTAGAAAAGGAAACTGGACGAAAAGTTATTGGAAATCGACCTGCTTCTGGTACAGCGATTATTGAAGAGTTAGGGGCTCAACATATGGAAACAGGTGCACTTATCGTATACACATCTGCAGATTCTGTTTTACAAATCGCCGCTCATGAAGAGGTCATTCCTATTAAAGAGCAATATCGTATTTGTGAAATTGCCCGAGAACTAACCAGAGAAGGACCGTTTATGGTTGGACGTGTGATTGCCCGTCCATTTATCGGCAAACCTGGTCATTTCACCCGCACAGCTAATCGAAAAGATTATGCCTTAAAACCTTTTGATCGGACAGTAATGGATGAATTAAAAGAAGCAAACTATGATGTCATTGCTTTAGGAAAAATCGCTGATATTTTTGATGGAGAAGGGATTACGAAAGCGATTAGAACAATGGATAATGAAGATGGCATGCATAAGCTAGCCGAAAATGTCCGATTTGATTTTCAAGGTCTTTGTTTTCTTAACTTAGTAGATTTTGATGCCAAATATGGTCATCGGCGGGATCCGATTGGCTATGGCCAGGCTTTAGAAGCTTTTGATAAACATTTACCAAAGATACTTGAGCAACTAACGGATGATGATTTAATTATCTTTACCGCAGACCATGGTAATGATCCAACCTATCACGGAACAGATCATACACGAGAATATGTTCCATTATTGGTATATCATAGAGGGATTCAAGTAGGAAAAGAGCTACCAGTACGTAACACTTTTTCTGATGTTGGGGCAACAATTGCCGATAATTTTCAAATTCCCTTGCCACCAAATGGGACAAGCTTTTTAATGGATATATAACATTTGCTATGGCCATTATTAATTTTGGAAAAATCGATTTAGGCCTACTTAGCTAAGCATCATTATCAACAGCATTATCGAGGAGATGATATTGTGGATCTACAGGCAATCAATGAGGCAAGTAAGTATATTCAAGCACAAATTGCTGAACCACCAACGATTGGGCTTGTCCTTGGATCTGGTTTAGGTTTATTAGCAGATGAAATCGAAGAAAAAAAGATCATTTCTTATGAACAAATTCCTCATTTTGCGAAGACTACTGTTTCCGGCCACTCAGGGCAACTTGTGATTGGAAAATTATCAGGGAAACAGGTTATTGCAATGAAAGGCCGGTTTCATTTTTATGAGGGATATAGTTTAAAACAAGTAACTTTTCCCATTCGGGTCATGAAACAACTAGGCATACATTCTTTGCTCATCACAAACGCTGCTGGTGGTATTAATGAACAGTTTAAACCAGGTGATTTAATGGTTATTACCGATCATATTAATTTGCTTGGAAGTAATCCTTTAATCGGTCCCCATCATGAATTATTTGGTGACCGCTTTCCAGATATGACAAAAGTATATGATCCAGATTATATCCAACTCGTTAAAACGTGTGCCAAAGAACTCAATATTCCCATCCACGAAGGTGTATATGTAGCTAATTCAGGCCCATCCTATGAAACGCCGGCAGAAATAAAAATGCTGAGATATTTAGGCGGTGATGCTGTTGGTATGTCAACCGTTCCAGAAGCGATTGTTGCCAAACAAGAACAGATTAAAATTTTAGGGATTTCCTGTATTTCGAATATGGCAGCAGGAATTTTAGATCAGCCACTATCCCATGAAGAGGTAATTGCGACCACAGAAAAGGTAAAAGCACAATTTTTACGTCTTATTAGAGAGGTCATTAGTAAACTTTCAGCATAAAATGATCTGATAAAGGTGGTTTTGCCAATGCGTATGTATGATATTATTGAAAAAAAGCGAAATGGGCAGGCATTAACTGAAAAAGAGATTCATTTTTTTATCGGTGAATATACCGCTGATCGGATTCCAGACTATCAAATAAGTGCCTTACTTATGGCTATATATTTTCAAGGGATGACAAATGAAGAACAAGCTCTGCTCACAAAAGCGATGGTTCAGTCAGGGAAAACGATTGATTTATCAAAAATTAAAGGAATAAAAGTAGATAAACATTCTACTGGCGGTGTTGGCGATACGACAACTCTCATTTTAGCGCCACTAGTAGCTTCATTAGGCATCCCAGTGGCAAAAATGAGTGGTCGAGGATTAGGCCATACCGGGGGAACGATAGATAAATTAGAAGCGATTCCAGGATTTCGTGTTGAATTATCACAAGATAGATTTATTGAACTTGTCAATGAGTATCAACTATCGATTATTAGTCAAACAGAAAACTTAGCGCCGGCGGATAAAAAATTATATAGTTTACGGGATGTAACGGCAACGGTAGATTCTATTCCGTTAATTGCTAGTTCGATTATGAGTAAAAAAATAGCTTCAGGTGCAGACGCGATCGTTTTGGATGTGAAAACTGGTAATGGTGCTTTTATGAAGGATATTGAACAAGCTAAAAAACTTGCTGAGGCAATGGTTGCGATTGGTCATTTAAACAATCGTCAAACGATAGCGATTATTACGGATATGAATCAACCTTTAGGTTTTGCCATTGGCAATGCTTTAGAAGTAAAAGAAGCAATCGCAACGCTGAAAGGTGAAGGTCCAAAGGATTTGACAGAGCTTTGTTTATCATTAGGCAGTTATATGGTTCACTTAGCCGATTCAAGTTTAACGCTTACTGAAACAAGAAAACAATTAACAAAAAATCTCCATAATGGCAAAGCTTTCGAGAAGTTTAAACAATTCGTTCGTATACAAGGTGGCGATCCAAAAGTCATTGAAAATCCTGAATTATTACCACGAGCTAATCACATCATTGATGTTGTTTCCGAACGATCAGGTTATATTCAAGCGATTGATGCCAATGAATTAGGGAAGGTTGCATTATTATTAGGAGCCGGGCGAACGACACAAAAATCAACTATAGATCTTTCTGTAGGGATTGTCCTTCATAAAAAAATAGGGGATGCAGTGAAAAAAGGTGAGATCATTGCCACCATTCATGCCAACCGTGCCGAAGACGTGGAAGTTGCTCAGCAAAAGATATTGTCAACTATTCGGATCAGTCAGGAGAAAATACAACCACCTAAATTAATCTATGAAACCATTGTTTATCCGTCATCCTAACATCAAGAAGAACCAATGAAATTAAACCTAGTGGAATTTAATCCACTAGGTTTTTTTATGCTTAATTATTTAGGATGACTTTTATGGCTAAATTTTATCCTCGTTAGTTATAAAAGCCTGAGAAAATGGGCAAACTAACGTTATCTTGAATGTGGAGGGAAATCTATGAAAAAGCCTATTATACTAGGTTTATTTATGATGTTCATCATATTTAGTCACGTATTTACGTTACATGCTGAAGAAACTAATGAACAACAAGAGAGTTTAAATTTAGCCCCAGATGTTAAATCAGCCATTTTAATGGAGCGGGATACAGGCGAAATTATTTATAGCAAAAATGAGCATGATCGTTTACCGCCAGCGAGCATGACAAAACTGATGACCCTTTTATTAGTTATGGAAGCAATCGAACACGGTGATCTAAGCTTAGATGAAATAGTCCGAGTGAGTGAAAGGGCTGCCTCAATGGGCGGATCCCAAGTTTTTCTTGAAGCTGGCGAAGAAATGTCGGTTGAAGACCTATTAAAGTCAGTTGCTGTTGCCTCTGGTAATGATGCAAGTGTTGCTTTAGCTGAACGGATTGCCGGCAGTGAAGAAGCTTTTGTTGAAAAAATGAATCAAAAAGCACAGGATTTAGGATTAGAAAACACTCATTTTGTAAATTCATCTGGTTTACCAGCAAATGAACTTTATAGTACTGCCTATGATATGGCAATCATTGCTAGAGAATTACTGAAATATGAAACAATTACTAATTACACATCCATCTATGATGATTATTTACGCAAAGGACAAAAAAATGAATTCTGGTTAGTCAATACGAATAAACTAGTGAAATTTTACCCTGGTGTAGATGGCTTAAAAACTGGTTATACGACCGAAGCTAAATATTGCTTAACAGCTACTGCAAAAAAGGATGATATGCGGGTTATTGCTGTTGTTATGGGAGCTGAATCTGTTAAAAAACGAAATGCAACAGTTTCAGGAATGTTAGATTACGCCTTTAATCATTATGATACGAACAAACTATATGATAAGCATGAAAAACTAACAAGCCTATCATTAGTAAAAGCAGAAAATGAAAAGGTTGATATCGTTACTTCAGAACCCATTAGTACGCTACAAAAAAAAGGTGAATCAATCGAAAACATTTCAACTGAGATTCAACTACAAGAAGAATATGAGTTACCTATTTTAAAAGGGCATTCGGTTGGTATGCTGATTGTAAAAGAAAATAACGAAGTCGTCTTAGAATCACCTCTGATTGTTAATGAAGATGTACATAAAGCTTCTTACTTAACTCTGTTAAAACGCACGATAAAAAACTTAGCGAAAAATAACTAATGATAGCTTGTTTTTACTACTTTTGTCTATGAGAAGGATTTTACTAACTGCATCAAGAAACTTTAAGCGAATAGAAAAGTAAGGAGGATATCCATGGCCTTAAGTGCAGTATTTGATGTGAAAGAAGATGTGTTGATTGTTCGATTAGCAGGCGAGCTTGACCACCATGAAGCAGAAAAACTAAAAGTAGTATGGCAAAACAAGATGTATCAAAACCCTATTAAACATGTGATATTAAATTTAGAAGCGATTACCTTTATGGATAGTTCAGGTATTGGTGTAATTTTAGGTAGGTATAAGGATGTTTTACAATTAGGTGGCAAAATGATCGTATGTTCTGTCAGTCCTTCAATTAAACGTTTGTTTGAAATGTCGGGTTTGTTTAAAATTGTTCATTTAGAAAAAAATGAAGCATTTGCTTTATCGACGTTGGGGGTGGCTTCATGAAAAATGAAATGTTTATCCGATTTTCTAGTTTAAGTCAAAATGAAGCATTTGCTCGGGTTGCTGTTGCTTCCTTTGTGTCGCAATTAGATCCAACGATGGATGAACTAACGGAGATAAAAACGGTTGTTTCAGAGGCCGTTACCAATTCGATCATTCACGGATATCAAAATGAACCAGATCATTATATTTCGATTAGCTGTTCGATCATGGATGACACAATTGAATTAACTGTTGAAGACCAAGGTATCGGGATTCAAGATATTGAGTTAGCGCGGGAACCTCTTTATACATCAAAGCCAGAACTTGAAAGGTCTGGAATGGGTTTTACGATCATCGAAAATTTCATGGACTCTGTTGATGTTCAATCTACATTAGGAGAAGGAACAACCGTCCACATGATGAAGCAGTTAACAAAAACAAAGACGGTAAGTAAATGAGACATGGTTAAAAACTTACATGCAACGAACGAACAGAACAATAAAATCTTATCGAATGAAGAAGTTAGAGAGTATATATATAAAAGCCAACATGGTGATCAACAAGCAAGAGACATTTTAGTAGAAAGAAATGTTCGTCTCGTTTGGTCTGTTGTCCAACGGTTTGTCAATAGAGGCTATGATCCCGATGATTTATTTCAAATAGGGAGTATTGGTTTAATTAAAGCGATCGATAAGTTTGACTTATCCTATGATGTTCGCTTTTCTACCTACGCAGTGCCGATGATTATTGGTGAAATCCAACGGTTTATTCGTGATGATGGAAGTATTAAGGTAAGTCGTTCATTAAAAGAAACCGCTAATAAAATTCGTCGTCAAAAGGATGAGCTAACAAAAAAATACGCTCGATCACCAACCATTAACGAAATTGCCGATGCATTAGATATTACGCCAGAAGAAGCTATTCATGCCCTTGAATCAGCGAAGTCACCCCATTCGATCCATGAAACGGTGTTTGAAAATGATGGTGATCCAATTACATTAATGGATCAAATTGCTGATGAAGATGCCAATTGGTTTGATAAAATTTCTATTGAAGAGGCAATTAGGAATTTGAACGAGCGCGAACGATTAATAATGTATTTAAGATATTATAAAGACCAAACCCAATCCGACGTTGCTAAACGATTAGGTATTTCCCAAGTACAAGTATCAAGATTGGAAAAAAAGATTTTACAAGAGATCAAAACGACGTTAGACCAATAATATACTAGCTAGGATTATAAAAAGGTGGATTCTTTTAGGGAATCCATCTTTTTATATATTTTATTCATAATTTTCATGTGTTCGTTCACACTAACGAATACTGATTAAATAAAGGATGATACACATTGGCGAAAACGATCTATTTGCGCATGAAAAATAGTTATGAAGGATCAAATCTACAAACGATCAAGTTGAAAGATATTGCTTTTATTGCGACAACGAAAGCAATTGAAAAAGAACTGAATAACACAGTTATTTATCGGTTATCACCAAAGGATAGCCATGTTGTCGTTATTGATGGTTTTTTAATCGCTAAACATATCCAAAATACATATAGCGAATATGATCTTCAATTAATCGGACCGACCCAAACCATTGTTCGTGTGAATCAACACTCTCAGCAAAAACCTATCCTTTTGGTTACATTTGTTTGGTTGTTATTGTTGATTGGGATGGCCATGTCTATTATGCATTTTCATTATGATGTAAACATGCCGGAAGTCCATCAGAAACTTCATTTGTTGTTAACGGGCGAAGAGAAGACCAATCCATTATGGATCCAAATACCTTACTCAGTTGGACTAGGGATTGGCATGATCATATTTTTTAATCATTGGTTTAAGAGAAGGTTAACAAAAGAACCGAGTCCACTTGAAGTTGAACTCTTTAATTATCAGCAAAACATTGATGAATATACAAGTCATCATAAAAACTCATTAACTGACAGCTAATGATCGTTATTTTACTTGAAATGATGATCGGTTTTGCTGGTGGTATTGTTATCGGGACAGGGTTCATTGCTTTTATTATGGTCCTTGGGATTATTCCTAGGCTAGTTCATATGAGTAACACCTATCATTTACTAAAAGTTTATAGTGCAATCGTGATAGTTAGTACACAACTCGGTACATATTTAACCTTTGGAAATGGAAATATCCAACTACCGTCAATTTTTCTTAGTTTATGGGGGATATTACATGGCATTTTTATCGGCATGATTATAGCTGCGTTGACGGAGGTTCTAAACGTGTTTCCAATTTTATCAAAACGCATTGGTATGGGCCGGTATTTACTCGGATTATTTACCGCCATTGTGTTAGGGAAAATTTTCGGTTCTCTCTTTCAATGGCTCATTTTTATTAAATATTGAATGATAAATAGGTGAAAAACATGGGAAAAAACAGCAAACAACCAATAGAAAAAAATATTAACAAAACAGAAGCGTATATGAAAGAACGATTAGGTATTGAGGTTTCCTACGACGTCGGTTTCCGTGAACTCATTATTCTCAAGAATAAAATTCAACTATATTATGTGAATGGACTTGTTGATGATTCAACGATAGCCCAAATACTCAAAGTATTAATTGGGATTAATGACCATGAATCCAACCGTAAGAAACTAACAGAAATTATTCATAATAGGCTTGTTAATTTACAAGTAGAACAAGTTAAAACGATGGATGAGGCGATTGATCAATTATTATCAGGATTACTCGTCATCTTCATTGATGGCGAACCGCTTGCTTTTGTTGTAGATATTCGGAATACACCGGGAAGATCACCTGAAGAACCAGATACAGAGCGGGTTGTTAGAGGATCAAGGGATGGGTTTACAGAAAATGTTGTTGAAAATACTGCCCTAATCCGCAGACGGATCCGTGATGCCAGACTGAGGCAAGAAATGTTAAAAGTCGGCGAAAGGTCTAAAACAGATGTTTGTATTAGTTATATTAAAGATATTACCAATGATGATCTCATCGACAGAACAAAAAAAATGTTAAGATCAATTGAAATCGATGGTATTTCAATGGCTGACAAAGCAATCGAAGAGTTTTTTGTCCAATATCGGTGGAACCCCTATCCAATTGTCCGTTATTCAGAAAGACCGGATGTTGTGGCTAATCATTTATTCGAAGGTCATGTCGTTGTTATTGTCGATACATCACCTAGTGTGATTATTTTGCCGACAACTTTATTTGACCATTTAGAACATGCAGAAGAATACCGACAAACGCCAACAGTCGGGACATTTATTAGGTGGATCAGAATCATTGCCTTTATCGCTTCAATTTATCTATTACCCCTATGGTTATTATTTGTCTTGGAACCTTCATTGCTACCGAGTAAACTATCATTCATTGGACCGACTGAAGAAAGTAATATTCCGATCCTATTACAAATCTTACTGGCCGTAGTAGGTGTGGAGTTTTTACGAATGGCAGCGATTCATACCCCAACGCCTTTAGCAACAGCACTAGGATTGATTGCTGCTGTCCTAATTGGTCAAATTGCTATCGATGTAGGCTTATTAAGTTCGGAAGTGATTTTATATGTTTCCATCAGTACAATCGGCACTTATGTGACACCTAGCTATGAATTGAGTGTAGCAAATCAAATAACCATGTTATTTTTAATCTTGATGACCGCACTGTTTAGTGTTGCTGGCTTTATGATTGGCCTAGTCATTCATATTCTATTATTGGCTAAATTAACATCCCTGAGCATACCATATTTATGGCCATTTCTGCCCTTTAACGCTAAAGGAATGATTAACTTTCTATTACGTATACCTGTTCCATTATCAAAACGTCGTCCAACTAAAGTTCATCCAAAGGATCTTTATCATCAACCAACAAAATAAACAAATAGGGTAACCTTCTTTCGTTTTTTGTATGAATATGGTAAAGTGTCTTTATCATTTAAGTGAACAAAGGGGAAGGGGAACATAAATGCTGTTTGATCACCACCCGTTTACAGTTAATGAAAACGGGCATTTAGAAATAGGAAATGTCGATACAATCTATTTAGCTCGTAAGTATGGCACTCCTTTGTATGTTTATGATGTTTCATTGATCCGGAAAAATTGCCGATCATTTGTTGATGCATTTAAAGCGTTAAACGTAAAAGCTCAAGTTGCATATGCAAGTAAAGCTTTCTCATCGATTGCTATTTTGCAAGTCGTCAATCAAGAAAATTTGAGCTTAGATGTTGTGTCTGAAGGAGAATTATATACGGCTTTACGAGCTGGTTTTCCCACTGAGAAAATTCATTTTCATGGAAACAATAAGACTGAAAGTGAATTAAAAATGGCAATTGAGCACAAAATTGGTTGTATCGTTATTGATAATTTTTATGAAATTGATTTATTAGATCGTTTATTAAGAGAATCCGACCAATCGATGGACGTGTTAATTCGGGTAACACCTGGCATTGAAGCCAATACCCATGAATATATTATGACAGGTAATGAAGATTCAAAATTTGGTTTTAGCTTGAGTAATGGACAAGCCGATCGGGCCTTTCAAAGATTGAAAAACCACCCGTATCTAAAGTTTAAAGGACTGCATGCCCATATCGGTTCACAAATTTTTGAAACAGAAGCCTTCTTACAAACAAACAAGCTATTGTTTAGTAAAATTGCCGAATGGCATGCTTCAGATCAATACATTCCTGAAGTTTTAAATCTAGGTGGTGGATTTGGCATCCAATATACAAAAGAAGATCGTCCACTTCCACACGAGGAATTTATTAAGAAAATCGTCGCTGCTGTTAAAGAAGAAGTAGAAAAGTTGGCGATTCCGATGCCAGAGATATGGATTGAACCGGGTCGTTCCATTGTTGGAAATGCTGGTATTACTCTATATACGATCGGTTCTCAAAAGGATATACCAGGCATTCGGAAGTATATTTCCGTAGACGGTGGTATGACCGACAATTTACGTCCAGCCTTATATAACGCTATTTACGAAGGTGTCATTGCCAATAAAGCAAACGAACAAGCGATAGAGGAAGTTTCGATTGCTGGAAAATGTTGTGAATCTGGTGATATGCTCATATGGGATTTACCAGTTCCACAGATTGAAGCGGGTGACATATTAGCTGTCTTTTCAACAGGTGCCTATGGTTACTCGATGGCAAACCATTATAATCGTATTCCCAAACCAGCAGTCGTCTTTGTTGAAAATGGTAAAGATCAATTGGTGGTCAAAAGAGAGTCCTATAAAGATGTTGTCCAACATGATTTATCATATGAATGATATTAAACGTGCTAATCTTTTAAAACGCTAGCAGAAGTGTTAAAATATTCAATAACGAGAATGATCTAGGTAAAGGAGTACAATAATGAGTAAAACAGGATATATTTTAATGGAAAATGGTCATAAAATAGAATTTGAATTATTTCCAAATGAAGCACCAAACACAGTAGCAAATTTCACCAAGTTAATTGAGGAGAAATTCTACGATGGATTAACATTTCATCGTGTTATTCCAGGATTTGTCAGTCAAGGTGGCTGTCCGATTGGAAATGGTACCGGGTCATCTGGCACAACGATTAAATGTGAGACAGATGGAAATCCACATCGACACATTGAAGGAGCTATTTCAATGGCCCATGCTGGTAAAGATACGGGTAGTTGTCAATTTTTTATCGTGCACGAACCACAACCACATTTAGATGGTGTTCATACCGTGTTTGGTCAAGTTACATCTGGTATGGAATATGTCAAAGCCATGTCTAACGGCGATGTGATGGAAAAAATAAGATTGAACGACTAAATTCGTTTGTCCGAAATGATGGATCTATTTCTTACACTTTGCTTTTTATTGTTTGTCATGTCCACCTTAGGAACTTTGATACATGAAAGTGGTCATGTGCTAGGTGCCATGTTCGTAAGAGCAGACAATATTCATTTATCAATCGGCTTAGGGAAACCGTTAACGACCTTCTCTTTTAAAAAATTACACATAACAGTGCATCGATTATTCTTCTTAGGAGGATCTGTGAAAAGTGAACGATATCCTCCTTTTCGCAAATTGGAATTGTTTTGTGTCACAGTTTTAGGTTCGATCAACAACGGCTTTTTTGCATTACTATTTTATTTTTTAAACGAAGTCCATTATAATAACTATATACAATTCTTATGTATATTTAATCTATGGTTGATGATTGTTAACTTACTGCCTTTTAAACTAAAGGAAAAGCAGTCTGATGGTTATACATTGTTAAAAATGATCATACGTAATAAGTAATAGATTTAGGTCGATGATCACTTAAAACTGAAGCTAAAGCGAATATGGAAGAAAAACATTGTACTTATATGTGAAGTAATTTATAAAATGAGGGGTTTTCATGTTAATTCGATATAAAAAAGATCTTCAAAAAATTGCCATGGGCTTATTGTCATTTATGCCTGAACTAAAAGAAATTAAGGTTCTACAGCAAACGATCAATGAGTACGAGAAAAATGCCAATTGGCATTTATATTTATGGCGTGATGAAGATATTCTAGGTGTCATCGGTGTGAGGATAGAAAATAATGAGGATGCAGTTATTCAACACATATCCGTTAATCCGTCCCATAGAAATCTTGGGATAGGTAGAAAAATGGTTGAAGAAATCCAAAAAATGTTTCAAGGAAAACTAACGGTAACACCCGATGGCTCAACCGAAGAATTTTTTAACAAATGTTTGCAAAATGATGAAGAAAAAGAGCAACAAGCGAATAATGAATAAAAAACCAGCCCGATAATTGGGCTGATTTTTATTCAATGATCAACCATAGATGCTGATCCATCTATAACCTCTGTATGTTCACTTGTTATAGCCAAGCAGCACCAACAATGATTAACAAAATGAATAGTACGACGATTAAGGCAAAACCACCACCATAAGAATAACTACCACTCATCGCAAAAAACCTCCTCTTAATCAACTTTTATTAGCTTTCTTACAATAATAACTTATGTTACCGATAATTAACGTGTATAGGCGTTTATACAAGGATTGGCTTTTTACTTAAAAATTGAAGGGAAGAACGCTAATGAATCAGGCTTACCAAGTTAAAATTGATATGTTTGAAGGTCCGCTTGATTTATTATTACATCTAATCAATCAATATGAGATTGATATTTATGATATACCAGTAGCTCAAATCACTGATCAATATTTAGATTACATCCATCAAATGGAACGTTTAGAATTAAATATTGCAAGTGAATACTTAGTTATGGCTGCTACATTGTTGGCATTAAAAAGCCAAATGCTGTTGCCAAGGCAAGAAATAGATGAGGACATTGATGAATATGAAGAGGATCCTCGTGAAGAATTGGTCCAGCGGTTAATTACATATCAGAAATACAAAGAAGCTGCACAGCATCTTGAAGATCAGGAAAATCATGATAGGCAGATTTTTATGCGATCTCCAGTGATTTTTGATGAATTAGATATTAAACCAGAAATCGTACCCGGTGAGGTTTCAGTATATGATATGCTTCGAGCTGTTGAAAGAATGATTGATCGTAAAAAATGGTATGAGCCACTAACATCTAAAATAGAGCGTAATGAAATCCCCATTGAAGACCGGATGGAAGAAATGATCGATATTGTAAAAGAAGCTAAAGATGGAGTTTTATTTGATAAATTATTCGTTTATCCAACAAAATCTCATATTGTTGTAACATTTCTAGCTTTATTAGAATTAATGAAAAATAATGTTGTATACTGTAAACAAGAAAGTCATTTTGATGATTTGTACGTGTTTTATTATCATCATTAATGTTCAGTGAATTTGGGGGCAAGGCAATGGATCGTGCAGAAATAAAAGCAATCATCGAAGGATTACTCTTTGCTTGTGGTGATGATGGTATCACTGCATCCGCAATAGCTCATGTATTGGATATCAACGTTACTTCAGTCGAACATCTATTAGAGGAATTATCCTTTGATTATGAACATACGGCAAGAGGCATCATGATCATGAAATCTCAAGCAAGCTACTTTTTAACGACAAAACCTGAGCATAGCGATTATTATAAAAAACTACTGGCAACACCGATTAGAAACAAGTTATCCCAAGCAGCTTTAGAAACGTTAGCGATTATCGCCTATGAACAGCCAATTACGAGAGTTGAAATTGATGATATTCGTGGGGTTAATAGTGATCGGCCAATCCGCACTTTATTAGCTCGTTCACTCATTGAAGAAGTTGGTAGAAAAGATACGGTCGGACGCCCGATCCTTTACGGAACTACTAAAGAGTTTTTAACTTACTTTGGTTTGACCTCGTTAGAAGAGCTACCGCCACTACCTGAATCTGTTGATAAAGAAGAGATAGAAGAAGAAGCAACTTTATTGTATGAACAATTTCAAGAACTTGAAGAAGAACGATCAACAAAAGAACCTAGCAGTTCTAATGGATCATTGTAATATAATTATTGATATTCGTTTCACTGTTTTGTTAATTTAATCATAACACGCACCATCATGCATAAAATGTATCGACTGATACTTTGGGAGGCATAGATGATGCGTGTTTTTTTGTTTGTTATGTTGATGATTATTTCGATATGTATTTCACCTTCAAAAGAGGGACAAGCCAGTATCGATGTGTCAGCGAACAATGCCGTGTTAATTGAACTTAATACCGGGGAAATATTATTTGAAAAACAAGCCCATGAAATCCAATCGATCGCAAGTATCACTAAATTGATGACTGCGATTATTGCCATTGAATCTAATAAAATGGACGAAGAGGCAGTAACAAGTAGGAGAGCGATTTACACCGAAGGGTCATCAATTTATTTAGAACAGGGCGAAAAAATGACCATTAGAGATTTAGTATATGGTTTAATGCTTAGATCAGGAAATGATGCCGCTGTTGCTATAAGTGAACATATCGGTGGAAGTGTTGAAGGTTTTGTCTATTTAATGAATGAAAAAGCAAGTTGGTTGGGGATGACTAGGACAAACTTTACTAATCCCCATGGCCTTGAAGATGATAATCACTATTCAACGGCCTATGATATGGCATTATTAATGCGCTATGCAATGAATAACCCTCAATTTGTAGAGATTTCTGGCACAACTGCTTATCGGTCTGACAAAAGATCTTATTCATGGTTCAATAAAAACAAATTACTTACTAAATTATATGAATTCTGTACCGGTGGGAAAACAGGATATACTCGTAAAGCAGGACGAACCCTTGTTTCAAGTGCAGCAAAGAATGGTCATCATTTAATTGCAGTTACTTTAAATGCTCCGAATGACTGGAATGATCACATTAATATGTTCGAATGGGGTTTTAATTATCTCGATGAACGAACATTTGAAGAAATCCAAACAGAAGAAGAATTATATGAATTTCCTTTTATGAGTGAATCTGTAAAAGTACCTGTCTTTGATGCAGACGAGCCTAAGAAAACAGATATTCTCTCATTATTACCAAGCATCATTAAAAGAATGTTAGGAATGATGTAGTATGGTAAACATAATTTGGGCATGTATGGCCATCATTGGCATCATTTATGCCATGTTTAATGGAACCATGGAGGAAGTAAACAAAGCGGTTTTTGAAAGTGCTCAAGAAGCAGTGACACTATCTATTGCATTGATGAGTATTTTAGTATTTTGGCTTGGGATTATGAAAGTAGCAGAGGCAGCCAAAATCTTAAAGGCCCTGTCATCATTGTTTAAACCAATTATTACCAAGTTATTTCCGGAGATTCCTCCTCAACATCCCGCAATCGGCTATATATTAGCTAATTTTACAGCCAATATGTTTGGGTTGGGAAACGCTGCGACACCAATGGGGATTAAAGCCATGGAGGAAATGAAACAACTAAGTGGATCTAAGGAAGCTAGTAGATCGATGATTACATTTTTAGCGCTCAATACCTCTGGTTTAACGCTAATTCCAACAACAGTCATTGCGATTAGGATGCAATTTAAATCCTTAGCACCAACAGAAATTGTTGGCACAACAATTCTTGCCTCACTTATTTCTTTGACAGGTGCCATTATTGTTGATCGTATTTGTTATCACATCGACAAACGAAAACATCAATAACATAATCGAGGATGATAGTTATGGCGATTATTTCACTGATTAGTACATGGTTTATTCCATGTTTTATTTTACTCGTCTTGTTACTTGCAACAGGGAAGAAACTGCCAACCTATGAATTGTTTGTTGAAGGGGGGAAGGAAGGGGTAAAAATGGCCTTTTCTTTACTTCCTTTTTTACTAGGTATGCTCGTTTCAATTACAATTTTAAGAAGTTCAGGCTTCATAGACGCTTTTATTCAAGTCATTTCACCGATATTGTCATTTTTCGGGATTCCCCCAGATATTGTTCCGCTAGCGTTGATTAGACCGATTTCAGGAACAGCTGCTTTAGGGATGACAACTGAACTCATTAGTACCCATGGACCGGATTCATTTATTGGACGATTGGCTTCAACGATGCAAGGAAGCACAGACACAACTTTATACATATTGACGATTTATTTTGGTGCCGTGCAAATTAAAAAAATGCGTTACGCCTTAAAAGTTGGACTAGTTGCTGACTTGATTGGTATAATGGCTTCAATAATAATCGTTACAATAATTTTCAGTTAAGCGTTAACGAATGTTGACGCTTATTTTATCGGAAAATACGTTAGGATATAGGTGATCTTATGGGAAATGGACAAGAACGATTACAAAAAGTTATCGCCCAAAGTGGTTTAACTTCACGAAGAAAAGCTGAACAACTCATCTTAGCTGGTAAAGTAAAAGTGAACAATAAAGTTGTGACGACCTTAGGTGTTAAAGTATCGCCACAAGATGAGATTACGGTAAATAACATACCGATTGAAAAAGAAGAACCGGTATACTATTTATTTAATAAACCTAGGGAAGTCATCTCTAGTCTAGCAGATGATAAAGGACGAGCCGTAATAACCGATTATTTGTCTGATATCGAGGCACGGGTGTTTCCCATTGGCCGTTTGGATTATCAAACATCAGGCTTATTATTGTTAACAAATGATGGTGAGTTTGCAAATTTACTCATGCATCCTAGATACGGGGTAGAAAAAGTTTATGTAGCCAAGGTGAGAGGCGTGGCTACAAAACAAGATCTCCAACGAATGATTAAAGGTGTTAAGGATAAAGGTGAGGTTCTCAAAGCGGTTAGGTATAAGATATTATCAGTTGATCCTAAGAAAAAATCATCAATTATCCAAATTACATTACGAGAAGGTAAATATCGTCATATTAGACGGATGATGGAACAATTAGGCTATCCAGTGATACGACTAACTAGAGAACGCTATGGGATGTTAACACTTGATGGAGTACCATCTGGTCAATATCGTCCATTAACACCCCATGAAGTGAAACAATTAAGAAATCTAGCCCTTAAAAATGTTAAAAAGAATTCATAATTAACACTATGCCAACATGGTAAAGGTGCTATAATAATGGAAAATAAGTCAAAATTTGCACCATCGTGAGGTCTTTTTTTAGGGGGGATGAACGTGAATTTAGACGACATTAGAAAGAAAAAAAAGACCCGGATTAAAAAACGTTTTATTTTTCGAACATCTATTTTAGCGATACTTGTTGCGGCAATCATCTTTGCCTTAGTGACGAATTTGACAAAGGACAAGACGATTTATCGAGTTGGAGATCATGCACCAGATTTTCGTTTAGAACAAATCAACAAATATCATCAACTTGAGACAATACAATTAAGTGATACCCATGGAAAAGGTGTCATGTTAAATTTTTGGGCCACTTATTGTGAGCCTTGTGAAAAAGAAATGCCTTATATGGAAAAATTGTATGCGGATTATCAAGAGAAGGGTATTGAAATATTAGCGGTAAATTTAGGTGAAGCGAAATTAACCGTTGATCGTTTTATTGATAAACATCAATTAACTTTTCCTGTTCTTCATGATCGAAAAGGTCAAGTAACTGATCTATATAAAATTGGCCCAATGCCAACGACTTATTTTATTGATCCAGAAGGTAAAATTGTCGAAAAAGTTGAAGGTGCTTTAACCTTAGATCGCTTAGAAGGTTACTTTATGGAGATTCTACCGAAAGATTACGAGGTGTCATCGAAGTAGTATGGGGGATAAAAATGGGTAAATTAAAATGCGAATGTGGTCATTTCAATCCGACAGGAACGATATTATGTGAAGCATGTGGAAAACCGATTGAAGGTAACCAACATCTTGATGGCAATGATAAAAAGAAATTACTAAATATGCGCTATGATGGAAGTGCGCGACGATCGATTACACATAACCAATCGATTATAGATAAAATATGGCGCTTTTTTTCATCGGTTAAAGTAGGGGTCTGGCTCATTGTAATCGCTTTGGTGGCCTCAGCCCTAGGAACGATCTTCCCACAAGAAATGTATATTCCACCAAACGCGCCATCTCGAGATCCGGCGATTTATTATGAAGCCCAATACGGTATTTTGGGTAAAATATATTACCAGTTAGGCTTACATAATGTTTACTCTTCATGGTGGTATATGCTCATCCTTGCTTTACTTGGGGTATCACTTGTTATTTGTAGTATCGATCGCTTTGTCCCTTTATACCGGGCTTTAAAAATGCAAAAACCAAAACGCCATGAATCATTTATTTCTAGACAACGTTTTTATAGTAAAACGGATCACATCTCTGATGAAGAGATTCAACAAGTTGTGAAGCGACTACAAGCCAAAAAATACAAGATTAAAAGTGAAGATGGTCACTATTTTGCAGAAAAAGGACGATTTTCTCGCTGGGGACCTTATGTCAATCATATTGGCCTAATTATTATCTTGTTAGCAGCTTTACTTCGACAAACGTCGTTTATGTATTTAGACGAATATGTTTGGGTGAGAGAAGGAGAACTTACTGTTATTCCTGGAACAAAAAACGAATTTTTTATTGAAAATAAACAGTTTATCATTGAAACTTATGATGAAAATGATGAACGTTTTAAAGAAGCACTAGAGCGAACCGGTGGCGAAGTTGTTAAAAATTATCAAACCGATGTCGTTATCTATCGTGCTAAAGATTCAGTTGTGGATTCGGACACGACGCTTGAAAAAGTAGTTGAAGGCGAAATCCGCATGAATCATCCCTTGAAATTCGCTAGCTATACACTCTATCAATCTGGCTTTCAATCAAATGAGTTTACGAGTATGTCTTTTAAATTATATGAAATAAATGATGCCGATGAACAAGCCATAGATGTCTTTACTGTAGACTTAATGGATCCATTACCTGAATATGAATTAGACAATGGCTTTAGAGTCGAACTCGATCAATATTTTCCTGACTATATATTAGATGACGAAGGACCTCGGTCAGAAACAATGTATCCACGTAATCCGGCCTTTGTGTTTAAAGTATTTCCACCAGATCAGGAAAAACCAGAAATTAGTTTTCTTAGCATCGGTCAAAATATTGATGCAACAGGAGAAAATAATTATAAGTTAGGGTTGGTAGATTTTAATACTCATTACGTTAGTGGATTAACGGTAAGAAGGGATTACACATTGCCGCTATTTGGATTAGGAGCAGCCATATTTATGATTGGAGTTATTCAGGGTATGTATTGGCAACATCGAAGAGTCTGGCTCCATCGTAAAGGAGAAAGCTTATTATTAGCTGCCCATACAAATAAAAATTGGTTTGGTTTGAAAAAGGATATTACAGAAGCAATAGAGGATACCAAGATTAATATGGTTATAGACCAAGAAGAATTAAACTAAGGGTTTAATTTATTGTTAGGAGGGGGAAATAATGGGTAATTTAGCTACAGTAAGTACCATTATGTTATATACTGCATTTGCTTTATATTCAATTGCAACCGTCATATTTGGTGTTACTATAAAAGATAAGGATAAGCGTTCGAAAAAATCACTAAGTGGGATTATTGCTATTTCAGTGACAATTATTGGTTTTATCGCACAGCTTAGCTATTTTATCACCCGATGGATAGCTGCAGGTCATCCACCGTTAAGTAATTTATTTGAATTTATGACCTTTTTAGGCATGAGTATAGTCTTAGCTTTCATCATTCTATATTTTATTTATCGTGTAAATGTATTAGGATTATTCGCTTTACCAATTGCCTTGATCATTATTGCCTATGCAATGATGTTCCCAACGGAAATTTCACCGCTCGTAGCATCTTTGCGTAGTCCTTGGTTGTTTTTTCACGTTTCTACAGTCTCTTTAGCCCAAGGCGTTTTAGGGATTAGTTTTGTAACAGGGCTCATCTATTTGATAAAAAAAGTCGATCAAACGAATAAATCTAAGAAGACACGCTGGTTAGAGGTCATTATATATATATTATTTATCTTTATTGGCTTTATTGTTTCCACCATGTCGTTTAAACTTGCAAATTACGAAGCTACTTTTGAATTTCCAGTAGATGGCCGCACGTCTACCATAACTTATCAATTACCAGCCATTGCTGGTCCAGAAAATGGCCAACTTATTACGGAAGGGGCAATGGATTCTTGGTTTGATACACCTAAGTGGTTTCAAGGACAGGATGCGCCTAGGAAACTAAACACATTGATATGGTCGCTCATAACTGGTACTATTTTATATGTCCTTGCTCGTCTAATATTACGTAAACGAATTGGGGCTGCCATTCAACCGGCATTGAAGAATGTTAATTTAGATTTACTCGATGAGATTACATATCGTTCTATTGCTATCGGGTTCCCGCTTTTCACGTTAGGAGGATTAATATTTGCTGCGATATGGGCGCAAATCGCTTGGGACCGCTTTTGGGGATGGGATCCTAAAGAAGTATGGGCATTGATTACTTGGTTCTTCTATGCTGCTTTTCTTCACTTAAGACTTTCACGAGGGTGGCATGGAGAACAGTCTGCATGGTTAGCTGTCATTGGTTTCGCGATTATTATGTTTAACTTAATTGTTGTTAATCTCGTACTAGCTGGATTACACTCATATGCATGAATATGATAAGACGGTATCATGCTAAAAATGATACCGTTGTTTTTCTTATACATTTTTTGCAAGTTAGTTTATAATTTAATTTGGATGTCTTTTAATAGAGGGGGTGCTCTAAGATGACGGAATGCAAACCAAATATATTGGTAGTAGATGATGAAGAGCGAATTAGACGACTGATTAGGATGTATCTCGAACGCGAGGATTTTATCATTGATGAAGCTGAAGATGGTAAACAAGCTCTTGAACTAGCGTTAAGTAACGATTATGATCTGATTTTGCTAGACATCATGATGCCAGAAATGGACGGTATCCAAGTTTGTGAAGAATTAAGAAAAGAAAAAACAACACCAGTTATCATGCTCACAGCAAAAGGCGAAGAGTCGAATCGCGTCCAAGGGTTTGAAGTAGGCGCTGATGATTACATTGTTAAACCTTTTAGTCCGAGAGAAGTTGTCTTAAGAGTAAAGGCTGTACTAAGAAGAGTTTCGGATACAACTTATACCAAATCTAACAAATCAACCAAAAACCTAATTGTTTTCCCACACTTAACCATTGACCTTGATGCTTATCGGGTAACAACAAATGGGAAAGAAGTAAATTTAACACCAAAAGAATATGAACTACTATGTTTCTTAGCTCAATCACCTGATAAAGTGTTTAAGCGTGAAGATTTATTAAGAGAAGTATGGCATTATGAATTTTTCGGTGATTTACGTACAGTCGATACCCATGTCAAACGTTTACGTGAAAAGTTAAATAGCGCATCTAAAGAAGCTGCAAAAATGATTGTCACCGTATGGGGTGTTGGCTATAAATTAGAGGTGGATGATGCTTAATGTTCTGGCGTAGTGTTGTTGGAAAACTAGCAATAACGATATTATTGCTAGTTTCTTTTGTTTTATTTATTTTGACAATTTTGTTGCTCGAATTTTTTGAGAATTTCCATGTGCAAGAAGTTGAAAAAGAACTGATGCAAACAGCTACGCAAGTATCTCTATTGCTTGAACATGAAGAAGACTCAGAACGAATCCTTGATACGATTGAGCGAATAAAGGATCCTTCAAGTAAGGTTGTTGTATTTTTGGAGGATCACACAATATTAGCTTCAGAGACGACGAGTTCTGAATTAATGGATTTAGATAAAGAGTGGTATGAAGAGCATCTAGCGTTGCAAAAGGTTTTAATTAACCGGGAAGATGTAAAAGAACAAGTTGCTATTGATAACCATGAAAGTGATATGATGATCATCGGAACACCAATCACAAACGGTGTAGGGGCAGTATTTGTTTTTCAGTCCCTTGATATTATTGATCATACCAAAGCCGAAACGACAAGAATTATCTTTTTGGCAGCAGGAATTGCCATCTTTTTAACAACCATTTTTGCGTTCTTTTTATCAACAAGGATTACATCGCCATTAATCAAAATGCGAGAAGCTGCCTTTGATTTGACACGAGGTGAATTTAATACAAAAGTACCGATTCTTACCCATGATGAGATTGGTGAATTAGCGATCGCTTTCAATCGAATGGGACGCCAACTTAAATTCCATATTAATGCTTTAAGACAAGAAAAAGAACAGTTATCGAGTATTGTCAGGTCCATGGCCGATGGTGTCATTACGATTAATCGACACGGTGAAATGATTGTAACCAATCCACCAGCGGAAAAATTTATTGAAGATTTATATTTTCATAATAATATTGAATTGGTTGACGCAGAGAGAAAATTGCCGCTTGAGATTAAACAAGTTTTTGATCAAGTTGTAACGGGTGAAAAAGAAGTGTTGCAAGAGTTAAGTGTTCAAGGTCGTAATTGGGTCATGATTATGACACCTTTATATGATCAAACAGTAGTTAGAGGCGCGGTTGCTGTCATTAGGGACATGACTGAAGAACGTCGGTTAGACAAATTAAGAAAAGATTTTATTTCAAATGTTTCTCACGAACTCCGCACACCTATTTCACTGATGCAAGGATATAGTGAAGCGATTATGGATGATATTGCTGATAGCAAAGAAGAAAAGAACGAATTAGCTAAAATCATCAATGAAGAGTCACTGCGAATGGGTAGACTTGTCAATGAACTGCTAGATTTAAGTCGGATGGAAACAGGACATTTTCAACTAAATACAGAGACAATCCAAGTATCATCATTTATTCAACGCATTCTAAATAAATTCCAAGCACTTGTTAAAGAAAATAATATTCGGCTTGAATTAACGGCCGATTATAAATTTGAGACGGCAATCCTTGATCCAGATCGGATGGAGCAAGTATTTACGAATTTAATTGACAATGCAATTACCCACACAAGAGAAAATGGGTATGTCCATGTATTAGTAAATAACACTAAGGATCACTTAAGTGTTGAAATCCGTGATAATGGCAGTGGGATTCCTGAAGAAGACCTACCATTTATTTTTGAACGATTTTATAAAGCGGATAAATCAAGAACCCGTAATGCCAAACAAAAAGGGACCGGACTTGGTTTAGCCATTGTAAAAAATATTATTGAAGCCCATCAAGGCACCATTTCGGTCAAAAGCAAAGTAGGCATCGGAACAACATTTAGCTTCAAAATTCCCCAATAAGGTAATAAATTTGTCAGGAAATAACAAATATGCTAATATGATAATCGTTACCAATTGAATAACGCTAGAAATTGGTGATTTTCTTAATAGGGAATCTAGTGAAAGTCTAGAACTGTCCTCGCAACTGTAAGGAATCACGAAATAAGCATAACCACTGTATGTTTTACACATATGGGAAGGGCTTAGAGTAGGTTTAAGTTCCAAGTCAGTAGACCTGCCAATTTCTAATTATTTCAATGCTTCGAGGATATGAGCATTTGGGATAGCAGAAATATTGGAGACAACTTTTTTTGTTGTTATTCCATTAATATGTCTATCAACCAACTCTACTCGGGTTGGTTTTTTTATTGACATATTTCTGAACCCGTGCCCATATCTCCCGAAAACAAAGTGGCCTAATGGCTAAAAAATTAAAATAGGGAGTGGGAAGAATGCGTAAATGGTTATTGAAATTAGGTTCATTGGTGATGGTTGTTAGTTTATTGTTTGGTTGTTCAAATACTGGAGACGAAGCTACACCATCACAAAACACGCAACCAGAGGCAAATGAGGAACAAATTAATAACGAAAGCGAAGAAGATGTTGTAACGATTACCATTTCAGTTGATCGTGGTGAAGAAATCGTTGCTGAAAAAGAAGTTCCAGTAGAAGCTGGATCCATTCTGATGGATGTGTTAAAAGAGAACTTTACGATTGAAGAAGAAGGCGGATTTATTCAAGCAATCGAAGGAATTTCTCAAGATGCGGATGAAGGTAAATACTGGCTATATTTTGTTAATGATGAGGAAGCTACTGTAGGGGCACATGAGTATGAGCTCTCACCAGGTGATCGAATTACGTTTGATTTGCAATCATGGGAATGATCACGCTTGAATATTTATAAAATAACTTTACTTGCCTTATTGGCAGCCCTTGGCATAGTTGGTAGACTTGCCCTATCAACCATACCAAACGTCCAGCCGGTAACAGCAATGATTATTATTGCTGGATTTCTGATCGGGCCATTATCAGCTCTACTATTAGCCTTCCTAATGACCTTTTTATCAAATATGATACTAGGCATGGGGATTTGGACGATTTGGCAAATTATTTCTTGGGCCCTTATTGGAATCCTTAGTGGTTGGTTAGGCAAAATATTTCCACAAATCCCTCTTTTTTGGATCGTTATTTATGGGATATTTTGTGGTTATTTATATGGCTTTATCATCTCATTAACTACGTATCAAATTTCGGGTATGTTCTGGCCCTATTATCTGGCCGGTCTACCGTTCGATACAAATCATGCTATTGGTAATGCTGTATTTATCATTCTCCTTTATCCAACAATTACGTATTTATTAAAAAAATATGCAAATAATCGATTTAACATCCAAAGACAATAAAGACAAACTATTTAACGAAGCCCTTCGTCAACTGACGTAGGGCTTTGATTATTTGAAGTATTGCTTCTTTTGGCTACAGAAAATGATTAATAATCATTTTATTATCAATCACTTATAGCTTTATAGATAATTTTTTTATATAGTAGACTCATAGGTGTAACATTTTTTGTTGGAAATCGACTATCTCATTAACGGAGGATCTTTATGAAGGATGTATTTGAACGATTTTATGATAATTATCATCATGATCTTTATCGCTACATATTTTATATGGTAAAAAACAAGCAATTAACAGAAGATCTTGTGCAAGAAGTGTATATAAGGGTACTACAGTCTTACCAAAGCTTTCGAAAAGAAAGTAGTGAAAAAACTTGGCTTTTTTCGATTGCCCGTCATGTTACGATTGATTTTTTCCGTAAACAAAATAGGCGACGCAATCGAATATTAGATTATTTTGACTGGGGTACAAAAGGTGAAAGCATTCAAGATCCTCTTCCTGAACCAGAAGATATCGTGATCAAAGATGAAGCCTTAAGAGAAGTTTATGATTATCTAGATGTGTGTAGTGAAGACCAAAAAAATGTGCTCATCCTTCGTTTTATTCAATCATTTTCAATTAAAGAAACTGCAGAAATACTAAATATGAGTATTAGTAAAGTAAAAACAACCCAACATCGAGGGATTAAAAAAATACGAAAATTAATTGAGGAGAAACAGAAAGGAGGAGATGCGTCTTGAATAAAAATAGCCAGGATCAAAAAATTATTAACCTTTTAAAGCAATTGCCAAAAATTGAAGATGATATACCAAAAGAGGAAATATATCAGCAAATTCAAAGAAAAATCACCCGGACAGCTAAGACTTCGCAACCAAAAGGCCGTTTAATTCCAGTATTCAGCACATTGTTAGTCGTTATAATCATGATAATCGTCATCCCTTCTTTCTTCGATAGCCCTTCGTTTTATTCAAATATGGATCATGATGAAAATGGAGCCGAGTTGATGCAAGCTGATTTCAACATGGAAGAATCTGCGTCGTTGGCCACGGATACACCAGCTGAAGTGGAAAAAGTTGAAAACCAACTGGCAATAGGCGAGGACTATGTTCGCTTCGTAATTGATGAAGTCAAACCAGAAACGATGTTGGTTCATGGCGCTATTGTAGAAGAGCAAATGCAATATGTCATTCCTGTCACTTTTCTATTTGATAATAAAGTGGATTTATCTGAACGATATAATGAACTGGACGACTATTTACGAGAAGAAGAATGGAAAGTAGAAGAAAATATATTGCAAGGTGCCACTTTTGACATTAACTTAATGACGAATGAAGTCTTCCTTGACCTTCCTGAAAACTTTTCATTAGGCGATGGATCAGCCCGTGCTTATGTTTTTAGTGATGTTTTAGCTATGATGTTTCGGCCATTAGGAATTGAAAAAGTAATATTTCAACAAGATGATTTAGATTTAGGGCCTTATGGTGAACTTGATGAACTGTCTTTACCAGAATTAGGACCGGTCAACTATAAATTGTATAACCACCCGGAAGCGAATCGAAGCTTTTTGACACCTGTTAAACAACCCGATTTATCTATTGAAGAAGCACTACTTAATATGAAAATTGAAGATAATGATTATTATCTTAATCATACGATTCCAGCAGATGTTGATTTCACTATCCAATCAGGAGTCCAATCCTTGATAATCGAATTTAGTGAGGATACATTTCTAATAAATAACCAACAATATGTTACGATGATCGAATCGATACTTATGACAGCTAAAAGTTACCACTATGAGACAGTTATCTTTGAAAATCCAACAATTGATCGAATTGGCCCATATGAATTACATGGACCATTGCCTGTTCCTGTAGCCATCAATCCAATCGATCATTTACCATAAAACTTTTACATTGATTATGGATAGCGACGATCCACCCGATGTTCATCCATAGGAGTTATCCTTTTAAAATAGCTTTAATTACGCTAAACTTAAGTTAATGAGTTTCGTAGTTAAAGCTATTTTTAATACTTTACATAAAATTGATCATGAAAGGGATAGATCAGTGATTTTCAAAGGCATTATTCTTACTAGTTGTGCAAAAATTAATGGCGAACGTACGATACAATCCATTTACCACTTATTAACTGGTAAAAGATCTATTCAAACTGTTTTAGATGCCCATTTATATGGATTAGATCATCTTTATGGCATTCATCGCCAGTTATCGTTACAATCCTTTAACAAGATTGTTGCTGATTTAATGCGCAATCATTATATCCGCACTAGTCATGAGGATAAAGTATACCTACTCACTGATCGAGGCAAGAAATGGTTGGCAACTCACAAGAAAAAGTTAAAACTCTCATCTTTTCAAGGTTTTACCTATAATCGTATGGATAGCATTTTTTATGCAAGACTGATTCTATTTATTCAAGTGTTAGCAAATCAACGGATGCAGCATACTGCATATATCCCTGTCGTCGATCAGCCCTCAATTACAAATTGGGTAAAAAAAACTTACAAGTATTTGTATCCAAATTTAGATCGTCCTGTACATGAGCTATATCGTGAATTACATCAAATATTAAGTACACTTTCAAATCTTGAAGCCGATTTATTTGTCAACCGTTTAACTGGCTATAAACAGGTTGGGCTCAGTATCCAACAATTAGCTCAAATGTATCAAATGAGCGGGGAGGATATACAACTAGTACTTATGAGAATCATTCATCAAATGATTTCAATCATATATACATCCCCATCAGACTATCAAATGATGTCCTTAATGCTACGAGATTTGACAAAAATAAACTTATTGACGAACTCAGCTAATGAAACATACAAACTCTTTAAAAAAGGGTACAATTTACAACAAATTGCAACGATTCGTCAATTAAAAATGAATACCATTCAAGATCATATAGTGGAAATTGCCCTCTATGATCAAACTATTCCGATTGATCAATTTGTTTCTGATCAAGCTAAAACTGAAATTATCCAGGCTATTCATCAGGTAAACTCAACCAAACTTAAAACAATTAAACAGCATGTAGGTGAAAAAATCAGTTACTTCCAAATTCGCCTTGTGCTTACTAGGTATATAAGGTGATCAATTTGCGACTCATGAATCAATTAGAGACTGTCTTATCAAAACAATTTAATTTACATGCATTTCGTCCTGGACAAAAGGAAATTATAACTGATTTGTTAAAGGGAAATGATGTTTTAGGTATTTTACCGACTGGATCAGGTAAGTCGTTATGTTATCAATTACCGGCAAAACTTCTTCCCGGAACAACGATTGTGGTTTCACCACTCATATCGTTAATGATTGATCAAGTTAAGCAATTACGAGCAAAAGGATTTAAAGATGTTATTGCGATCAATAGTTTACTAGATTTTAAACAACGAAAAGGAATATATGCTAATTTGTCAGCCTATTCACTCATCTATCTTTCGCCTGAAATCCTCCAACAGGATGAGTTACTTAGCTATTTAACAAAAATAGATATACGTTTATTTGTTATCGACGAAGCCCATTGTATTTCACAATGGGGTCATGAATTTAGACCTGATTATTTAAGATTACATAGCGTTATCGAAATGTTAAATAACCCACCAATCTTAGCCTTGAGCGCTACAGCTAATGAGGATGTTCAAGCTGATATTATTCATGCATTAAAAAGACCAAAAATGATCAAACACATTTACCCAATTGATAAGCCAAATATCGCTTTCCATGTTGTACGATTACAGGATGAAGACGAAAAACTACATACACTGACAAAGCTTGTTAGCACATATCGCGTGCCAACACTGATTTATTTTTCCCGGCGAGAAGATACTGAGAATATTGCCCATCGGTTAGCTACTCAACTAGTAGATCGGAAGGTTGCTTTTTATCATGGTGGTTTAGATGCATTTGATCGTCTTATGATTCAACAACAATTTATGAATGATCAATTAGATATCATATGCTGTACCAGCGCATTTGGCATGGGAATTGATAAAGACAATGTACGGCTCGTTATCCATTATCATTTTCCCGCCCAGTTAGAATCATTTATTCAAGAAGTAGGGCGAGCAGGTAGAGATGGTGGGGAAAGTATTAGTGTGCTATTATACACGGAAAATGATGAGATTGTCCCTCAATCTTTCATTCAACAGGAATTACCAACAAAACAAGAAATCGCCTACGTGTTCCATCAATTAAGTCAATTAGCAAAGGAGAATAAACAGATTCCGCGGAGTTTGCCTGAAATCATAAATCTAATGCAGATCAATGAAACGAAGTGGCGTTATTTATATTTCCAACTTGAATCCCAACACATACTAGCTAACCAACAGATCAATTATGATGCTGATCATTGGCAACGAGCTTTTCAACATATTCTTGAGCATCGACACGCACGTTTTCAATATAAGCAAAATAAACTAAATGAAATGCTTAAATGGATACATTCGACTACCTGTCTGCGGGAAAAGTTATATGCCGAATTTCAATCCTCTTTCCAAAGTCCCGCATTTCAATGTTGTACCAATTGTGGGTTTTCCTTTGCAAATTGGCAACCAGTGGAACAGTCAACAACAAGCCAACCGATTAAAACTTGGCAAGAACAATTAAAATTATTAATGTTAGGTGAACAGCATGAATCAAAGTGAAATGATTAAACGGATGACTGACCAAGAGCTCACAAAATCATTGGTATATACACAATTCTTGCTCCTTTTCATCAGTTTAATATTGGGCTTTATCTTGTTTGATCATTTAATGGATATCTTTCAGTATTTTAGCTGGAACGTTTCAGAAATAGTGTGTTATGGATTCTTATCAGGTTTATTAATCGTTGTCATTGACCTTATTTTAATGAAGTATGTTCCTAAAAAATATTTTGATGATGGCGGTATTAATGAGCGTATATTTAAAAATAGATCAATCGGTGGTATATTGATAATAGCATTATGTGTAGCGTTTACAGAAGAACTATTATTTAGAGGCGTGATTCAAAGTAACTTTGGTTTGCTTATCGCCAGTTTATTGTTCGCCTTCATTCATGTTCGCTATTTACGACAACCCTTGTTATTAATTTCTGTCGTTATGATTAGTTTTTATTTCGGTTATTTATTTGAACTAACAGGCAACTTATTAGTTACGATGACATCACATTTTATCGTTGATTTTTTACTTGGTATCATCATTCGATTTAAAAAATGAGGTGTGGTGAATGGTAAATGATATGAACAAACACATCAACGAACAAACAGAAATAATGAATCATCCTAGGGATGAGGTGAATGAACAAGTACAAAGAATAGACGTGCTTAATCTACCACCTCGTAAATCCGTCCATGATCTACAAAAAAAACGAGTTAAAATAAAGCTGTCACGACCATTTATGCGGTTCATTAGTGTAACGCTATTTGTTCTTTTGATCATCTTAACAATTATGTATTTGCTTTATAAAGATGGATTTATTTTCGGCTAACATGTATTATTCTTTTACTCATACTATTTGATGTTAGTTTCAAGTCATTTCATAAGCTACTTTTATCACTTCATCTAACAAAAAACGAACCTATATTTACGGATAAAAATCATATTAATCTTATTTGCTGAGTTTAAAAATAAACACTATAATAGATATACTTATGATTGATTTTCGCCATCAATATGAGGCAAGGAATGATTGGAGGGGAATGCCACATGCGAATCGAATGGATCTCAGCAAATCAATTTTCAATTTATTTAACCTTTGATGATTTAGTTGAGCGTGGCTTTACAGAGGAAGATCTTTGGCATGATGCGACAAGTGTACAAAATTTATTCAGTGATATGATGTATGAAGCAAGTTCAGAATTAGGTTTTGAACTAGAGGGTATGTTACTTGTTCAAGTCCATCTGATGCAGTCACAAGGGATGCATATCATTGTAACCCAGCAATTAGAAGACTTCGATGATGAAGATTATGTGGAAATGAAAGTGACTTTAGATGAAAGCAAAGAACTTATCTTTGCCTTTGCAGAATTTGAAGATATCATTCAAGTCTCCTCAAATTTACAAGCGATGGCTTTCGATGGCGGGAAAGTATATTATTATCATGATTACTATTATATGTTGCTTGATGATGATGAATTAAACGAGTTAAATAAAGAGAATTTAATTGCTATCATGGCAGAGTATTCACAACCGTCCATTATCACTTCACACCGTTTGGAAGAATACGGAAAATGCATTTATCCGTCCCATGCGGTCAAAAACATCATTGAGCAATTTTATAAATAATTGTGTCAGTTGCTAGTTAAGGAGAGAAAATTATGAGAATAGCAGTACTTTATGGTGGTGTTTCCGGAGAACGAGAAGTTTCCTTATCTACTGGTAAAGGTGTTGTTAATGCTTTGCAAAAGAAACACCATGAAGTTATTGAAATTGACTTTAATCCTAATCGTTTAGATGAACTGATTGATTTAGATGTTGATTTAGTCTTCATTGGTTTACATGGAAAGTATGGAGAAGATGGCCGAATCCAAGGCTTTTTAGACATGCTAGGGATACCTTACGTAGGTTCAAATGTACTCGCTTCGGCATTAGCAATGGATAAAGCAAAAGCGAAACAAATATTTGCTAATTATAATATACCTGTGGCAAACAGCTTATCTTTTCAAATCACAACCGAGACAAACATGGATCAAATCATCGAACAAATTAAAAACACATTTAATACTCCCTTTGTCATCAAACCAAATCGAGAAGGTTCAACATTGGGCCTAACAGTTGTTAACAATGAAAATGAGATTAAAGATGCCCTTGAGAAAGCCATCGCATGTGACGATGTTATCTTAGTAGAAGAGTTTATTGATGGTATGGAAATAACTGTACCTGTATTAGGAAAACCGGGCAGTGAAGAAGCGTTACCTATCATTGAAATTATACCTAAAAATGAACTATATGATTATGAATCGAAATATACACCTGGAGGAAGTGAACACATCGTTCCAGCCAGAATAGATTCAGAAACAACCAAAAAAATTCAAGCCTATGCCGTCTCGGCACATCAGGCATTAGGATGTAAAACTTATTCAAGAGTTGATTTTATTTTAACGAAGGAGAATATTCCTGTTATTTTAGAGGTCAATACATTGCCGGGCATGACACCGACAAGTCTATTTCCTGATGCTGCTAAAGCGATCGGAATGACTTATGATGATTTAATAGAAAAGTTGGTAGAACTTTCGATATCAGCTTCATAAATTTCCCTGTTAATTTTTGAAAATTTGATTGCATATTTACGATGAAAGTGTATACTTATCAACGAATAAAGCTATTTTTACTATTGTTCTGATTATTAGTAAATCATAGGAGGTAAAGTCATGGGAGCCGATAAAGCAGTAGATGCCACCTTATTAGAAAAAGAACATGTAGAGTTATTATCATCGACACGCCAAATCGTTAAAGATGCTTTAGATAGACTCGGATATCCGATTGAAGTTTATGAATTATTAAAGGATTCAATGAAAATACTTAAAGTGAGAATTCCTGTTAAAATGGATGATGGATCAACCAAAGTATTTACCGGATTTCGTGCCCAACATAACCATGCGGTCGGGCCTACTAAAGGTGGCGTTCGCTTCCATCCTAATGTTACCGAAACGCAGGTTAATGCACTCGCCATCTGGATGAGTATTAAAGCAGGTGTGATGAATTTACCATATGGTGGGGGCGCTGGCGGGATCATTTGTGATCCTCGCGAGATGTCGTTTAGAGAATTAGAATCATTGAGTCGTGGATACGTTCGAGCAATTAGTCAATTCGTTGGACCAACTAAAGATATACCAGCCCCTGATGTATTTACCAATTCACAAATCATGGCTTGGATGATGGATGAATATAGTAAAATAAATGAGGATATTAATCCAGGATTTATTACCGGCAAACCAATCGTTCTTGGTGGTACCCATGGTCGTCAAACAGCAAAAGCTAAGGGAGTTACAATTTGCATCCAAGAAGCGGCCAAAAAACGAGGCATCAGGTTAAATGGTGCAAAAGTAATCGTCCAGGGTTTTGGCAATACGGGTAGCCTACTAGCAAAGTTTTTACATGACCGTGGTGCTATTGTCATTGGTATTAGCGATGCCTACGGTGCATTATATGATCCAGATGGATTAGATATTGATTATTTATTAGATCGTCGTGATAGCTTTGGAACGGTTACCAAACTATTTAGCAATACGATTTCAAATGAAGAATTATTGACCTTAGATTGTGATATTCTTGTTCCAGCAGCTACCGATAAACAAATTACGAAAGATAATGCTGATCAAATTAAAGCAAAAATTGTCGTTGAAGCTGTCAATGGTCCAACTACGATAGAAGCAACAAAAACACTTACCGAAAAAGGAGTATTTATCGTTCCTGATGTATTAGCTTCATCTGGCGGTGTAACAGTTTCATATTTTGAATGGGTTCAAAATAACCAAGGATATTATTGGACCGAAGAAGAAATCCATCACAAACTTGAAGAGACAATGATCGATTCTTTCAATTCTGTATATGAAGTTGCTAAAACGAGACGAGTTGATATGCGCTTAGCCTCCTATATGGTTGGTGTGAGAAAAATTGCTGAAGCAGCGCGTTTCCGAGGATGGGTCTAATTCATCCCATTTATAAATTGGATACCGACACAAGGAGACCTAGACCAACAATCTGCTAAACCTTTGAAGTCATCAATGATGACCTCAAAGGTTTTTTTATTTTGCAAAACATTCCCATCTTCCATACATAATAATGATGTTTTTTTCAGACAATAACGAACAGAGAAAGATATTGGGAGGCAATAACATGATAAAAAAAATAAAATATTTAGTCGTTGTCATCGTATTGTTATGCATAGGTTTTCAAACTACGATTACACCAAAGACAGTAGATGCATTTAGTTCACAAGTCATTCATCAAGGATCGATGGGTGATGATGTCATAGAATTACAAGCACGATTACAATATTTAGGGTTTTATAACGGAAAAATCGATGGTGTTTTTGGTTGGGGAACATACTGGGCATTACGAAATTTTCAATATGAATTTGGTTTAGAAATTGATGGAATGGCAGGAGAAGATACAAAAGATATGTTGGTAAGGGCTAGTGAGTATGATGAAGCATATGTAAAGGAACAAATTAATCAAGGTAAAAAATTCACCCACTATGGTGGGAATGATCGAGAAAATAATACAGAAACTGAAAATCAAGAAACACCTTCAACGGCTGCTGTGAATGTACCACAAGGATATTCACAAAATGACATTCAATTAATGGCGAATGCTGTATACGGTGAAGCAAGAGGCGAACCTTATGAAGGGCAAGTGGCTGTAGCGGCAGTCATTTTAAATCGGGTTCAAAGTCCTTCATTTCCAAATACCATTGCTGGGGTAATCTTTGAACCTCGGGCTTTTACAGCTGTAGCCGATGGACAAATTTGGTTAACGCCAAATGAAACGGCTAAACAGGCTGTATTGGATGCGATCAATGGCTGGGATCCTTCTGGCAATGCCCTATATTATTTTAATCCTGATACAGCAACTTCAGCCTGGATCTGGAGTCGACCACAGATTAAGAAAATTGGACAACATATCTTTTGTAAATAGAAAGGAAGGCGACATCAATGTTTCGTTGGATCATCATATCTATTTTATCCCTTGGAGTCATTGGCACAACCTATTGGGGATATCAAGAACATCAAGAAAAGAATGCAATCCTTATTCAAGCAGAAAATACGTATCAACGCGCTTTTCATGAACTTACTTATCATATTGACTTACTACATGATAAGATTGGTTCATCATTGGCGATGAATTCTAACGATAGTCTATCACCTCAATTAGTGGAAATATGGCGTATCACTGCAGATGCCCATGCTAATGTTGGTCAGTTACCATTGTCACTTTTACCCTTTAACAAAACAGAAGAGTTTTTAGCAAATATAGGTAATTTTACCTACCGGGTTGCTGTTAGAGACTTAGAGACAGACCCACTTAATGAAGATGAACTCGCTACACTAGAGGGTTTGTATGAACAGTCTGGTGAAATCAAAGACGAATTAAGACAAGTACAACACACTGCTTTAAGTAACAATTTACGTTGGATGGATGTTCAATTAGCATTAGCCACAGAAGATGAACAAATGGATAACACAATTGTCGATGGATTTCAAACAGTAGAGAAAAAAGTAGAAGGTTATTCAGAAGCGGCCAATTTTGACACATTAATTGGTGACCATACATCAGAAGTTCATGACTATCTCTTCGTAAATGAAGAACCATTAACTGAGGAAGAAATTATCGAACGCAGTAAAGAAATATTTGATGTAAAAAGTGATGAAAATCTATCAATTACTAAAAGTGGTGATGGTGCTGATATCTCAGTTTACAGTGTGTCATATCAAAATGAACAAAAATACGGCTATATGGATATAACTGAACAAGGTGGTCATCCCATTACTCTCTTAATTAATCGTCCTATAAATGAGAAAAATTTAAGCTTATATGACGGTCTACAGGAAGCAACAAACTATTTAGAAGAATATGGATTTGATAATATGGTCGTTTTTCAAAGCACACAATACGATAATATAGGTGTCTATTCATTTCTATATGCTGAAGATGATGTGCGCATTCACTCAGATTCTGTCGAAATCAAAATAGCCCTTGATGACGGGGATATCCTAGGACTGTCAGCTAAAAATTATTTGATGAACCATCGTCAGCGAGAAATTCCTAAACCTGCCTTATCGCCAGAGGAAGCAAAAGAACAAGTCAATAGTCAAGTAGAGATTCAAGAAGAGTTTTTAGCGATTATTGATAATGAGTTTGGTGAAGAAGTGCTCGTATATGAGTTTTTAGGAATCTTAAATGATGACACATTCCGGATCTTTATCAATGCCATGGATGGAAGGGAAGAAAAAGTGGAGAAATTAATGAATTCCGAATTAAACTTTGCTCAAGGCTTATAACAATACGTGTAAGCCTTTTCTTTTTCTTGTATATTTGTCATAATATAGTTATTACTAAGAAATCAAGAGGAAAGTTTTGGGGGCTGGATTATGCATATTGGGACAACCTTATATTTAACGATACAAGACCCTAGCAGAGACAAACCAACAAAATTTCGCAGTAAAATCATTGAAAAAAATGCGGACTACTTGTTCATTGATTATCCTATTTCTAGCGAAACTGACAAAACAAGTATCATACCGATTGGTACGAAATTAACAGCTTCATATTTAGGTGATGATGACCACCTTTGTCTATTTCAAACGGTGATTAGAAAAAGAACGTATTTGAATATGCCGGCTTTAGTGCTTGAGCGTCCGACACAAGAGGCGATTAAAATAGTCCAGCGTCGTGAACATGTGAGAGTGAAGACAGTTATAGATGTTGCCGTTCATTGTCCGGATAATTCATTTTCGCCCTTTACCACAGTTACGATCGATATTAGTGGTGGTGGTTTATCATTTATTACGCCAAAGGAAATTACCTTACAACCAAAACAACAAATTATCATTTGGATAGTCTTACCGATGAATTCAGGTGAAATTAAATATTTTGAGCTAAAAAGTGAGATCATTCGATCAACGCATAACGAAACTGACATTAGATCAACTTCTGTCAAGTTTATTTCACTTCCCCACACGATAGAAGAACAAATCATTCAGTTTTGTTTTGAAAAACAAATCGAAGCCCGAAAACAACTATGGATATAAAATTTTAAATTAGATTGTTTATTTATTTTTTATGGATATATGGTATCATTTATATAGAGTAAATTTTACTGTTTGAGAGGAATGATTTGATTCAATTGAAAAAGACAATCACAATAGCAATAGACGGTCCTGCAGCTGCAGGTAAAAGCACTGTTGCGAAAATTGTAGCAGAAAAATTATCATATATCTATATTGATACGGGTGCTATGTATCGGGCAATCACATACATGGCTATTCAAAAGGGTGTCGATATAAACGATGAATTAAAATTAGTAGAACTATTAAACGAAATTGATATTATTTTACAGCAAGGTGAACAAGAACAACAGGTAATTATTGATGGAATCGATATCACGAAAGAAATTCGTAGTGAACAAGTAACAAAATTTGTCTCACATGTAGCAAAACATCCAAAAATTCGCCAAGAGATGGTGAAGAGACAACAAGAGCTTGCCCGTTCAGGCGGGGTTGTGATGGATGGAAGGGATATTGGTACCTATGTTTTACCTAATGCGGAGTTGAAAATCTTTCTTCGTGCCTCGGTTGAAGAACGAGCAAAAAGAAGATTTGAAGAAAACCGCAAAAAAGGGTTTAAAGTTGACTTAGAAAAGGTAAAAGAAGAAATTAGACAACGAGATGACATGGATATCAACCGCAAAGTATCCCCATTAACGAAGGCAAGCGATGCTATTGAAATTGACACGACTTCCTTATCAATACAAGAAGTCGTCAATAAGATTACTCAACTTGCAGAAGAAATAATTGATAAGTGAAACTTTATGGGTACTTCTTTACTTGACAAACAATTCAAATTAATAGAAGTTAACATAAAGATTAGCTTCATCATTTAATATTAGTAGCTAAGGAAGAGAAAAATATTGTTTTCGATGTTTTTCTTTGTTTAGGAGGTTTTTGTACATGAATGAAACAGGAAACGAAATGATTCAATTTAATGAAGGAGATGTCGTAACAGGAACTGTTGTAAAAATTGAAGACAAGCAGATTCTTGTCGATATCAGCTATAAAACAGAAGGCATTGTCCCCATAAGTGAACTTTCAAGCCTCCATGTAGAACATCCAAGTGATGTTGTGAAGGAAGGCGAAGAATTAAAACTCATGGTTAAAAAAGTTGATGATGATGAAATTATCCTTTCGAAAAAAGCTGTCGATGCCGAACAAGCTTGGCAGGATCTAGAGGATAAATATAATAACGATGAAATATTTGAAACTGAAGTTAAAGAAATTGTAAAAGGCGGTTTAGTAGTCGATGTTGGGCTACGTGGTTTTATCCCCGCTTCATTAGTAGAAACATATTTTGTTGAAGATTTTTCTGATTATAAAAATAAGACACTGCGAGTTAAGATCATTGATCTTGATCGTGAACAAAATAGAATTATCCTTTCCCATCGAGCAGTCGTGGAAGCAGAACAAGAGAAGAAAAAACAAGAATTATTGGCCACCCTTGAAGCAGGTCAAGTTGTTGAAGGTGTAGTACAAAGAATTACCGACTTCGGAGCTTTTGTGGACTTAGGTGGCGTTGATGGACTCGTGCATATTTCTGAATTAGCCCATGAACATGTTGAAAAAACTTCAGACGTTGTTTCTGAAGGGGAGACGATAAAAGTTGAAATTCTTTCTGTTGATCAAGAAAATGAAAGAATCTCATTATCTAGAAAAAATGTTATCCCTGGTCCATGGACAAATATTGAGGACCGTATCGCACCGGGTGATGTGGTGGAAGGGACTGTTAAACGCCTTGTTAATTTCGGTGCATTTGTTGAATTATTCCCAGGTGTCGAAGGTTTAGTTCACATTTCACAAATCGCTAACCGTCATATCGGTACACCTGATGAAGTACTAGAAGTTGACCAAAAAGTAAATGTTAAAGTATTAAGTGTTGATGAAGAAGAAGAACGAATTGCTCTCAGTATTAAAGAATTGGAAACTGACGAAGTAGAAGCCGACATTAAAGAATATGAAAAAGTCGAAGAACAATCAAGCTTCCAAGTTAGTGATTTAATTGGTGATCAATTAAACAAGTATAAATCATAAGAAATAGTAAAAACTTCTTTCTAGTATTAAACTGGAAAGAAGTTTTTTGATTTACTCTTTCGGAAAAATATATTATGGATCTTCGTTTCAAATCTTACGTGTTTTTATGTTTAACAAATCCATTGTTTAAAAAGTAGTCCAATATATCATAATACTATTGGGAGGGCGTGTATTATGTTAAGTTTTGGACTATTTTATTATTGGATTAGTTGGCTCATTTGGATCATTGTTACGTTCTTCATGAAAACGAAAAAAACTCAACAATTGTTAATCATCTCAATTCTAATCCTCATTATTGTAGCCAATAAATATTATACAGTTGGTCATTTTCAAATATCGACAGCTTATAGTCTAATTTTATTTGGTAGTTGGATGATGTTTCGTATCCTTAAACGTCATCATTACCATCTTATGATTTCATTTACGATCATGATCGGGTATTCGGGAATCACAATTTGGAAAAACGCTACGCCTTTATGGTTGTTTTTTCCAGATTTATTATTCATTCCAATTTTTTGCAGTTTAATTATTTTTATGTTAACCAAAGGATTAGCGGCTCGGCTACTCACGGTCATACTCGGTTTATGTACAGGTGAATTATTTAGTAGTTTTATTTTTACTAGTTATGATATGTATCAAATAATCGGTGATTTCCATTTTTTAGATCAACTATCCGTAACCATCTTATTCATTCTGTTCATTCATTTCATGCAACAATTAATTTATCTTTCTTATCAATTCCTTAATGAATACAGAGGTAACTCTTCTTCAAATATAAAATTAATGAAAGGATAAAAGAATGGCAGTTGTAGCTAAGTTTGTTAATTATGGTCTATTTTGTTAAAATGGGTTGAGGTAAGTTTGCAATTAAGACGTATTAGAAAGGGTGTTCCTTTCATGAGGAAATCAGTTGTTGCGATCGTTGGTAGACCTAATGTAGGAAAATCAACGATATTTAACCGTTTAGTAGGAGAACGAATTTCAATCGTTGAAGATATTCCAGGTGTAACCCGAGATAGGATATATGCTGAAGCAGAATGGTTAAATAGATCGTTTAATCTTATTGATACAGGTGGTATTCAAATTAGTAATGAACCGTTATTAGTCCAAATGAGACAGCAGGCTGAATTAGCTATGGACGAAGCGGATGTTATTTTATTTGTTGTCAACGGTAGAGAAGGATTGACCGCTGCTGATGAAGAAGTAGCAAAAATTTTATATAAAACAACAAAACCAGTTGTGTTAGCTGTAAATAAAATTGATTCACCTAAATTGAAAGATCATATTTATGATTTTTACACTTTAGGTTTTGGTGAACCGTTTCCAGTATCTGGGGCCCATGGTTTAGGACTAGGTGATTTGTTGGAGGAAGTCTTTACACATTTTCCTAACGAAGTAGAGGAAGAAGTTGATGACGACACGATTAGTTTTAGTGTAATTGGTCGCCCTAATGTCGGTAAATCTTCCCTTGTTAACGCTATTTTAAATGAGGACAGAGTGATTGTCAGTGATATGGAAGGTACGACAAGGGATGCTGTCGATACATATTTTACAAAAGATGACCAAGATTATATTATTATCGATACAGCTGGAATTAGAAAAAGAGGTAAAGTATATGAAACAACGGAAAAGTATAGCGTACTAAGGGCATTGAAAGCGATCGAGCGATCAGACGTTGTCCTCGTATTAATTGATGCTGAAACAGGGATTAGAGAACAAGATAAGCGTGTTGCTGGCTATGCCCATGAAGCTGGCCGATCAATTATTATTGTTGTCAACAAATGGGATGCAATTGATAAAGACGATACGACAATGAAGCAGTTTGAACAACATATTCGCTCTCATTTTCAATTTCTACATTATGCACCGATAATCTTTTTATCCGCAAAAACGAAGGCAAGACTACATACGCTGTTACCTGTTGTGAATGTTGTGAGTGAGAACCATGCAAAAAGAGTACCAACAAGTGTATTAAATGACGTTATTCTAGATGCATTAGCTATAAACCCCGCACCAACGCTAAAAGGAAAAAAACTGAAAATATTTTATGCTACTCAAGTTGCAACGAAACCACCCCATTTTGTAATTTTTGTTAATGATCCAAAGTTAATGCATTTTACGTATAAACGATTTTTAGAAAACAAAATTAGAGAAGCATTTGATTTTGTCGGTACTCCGATTCATATTTTGGCTCGAGAAAGACAGTAAGGAGAGATGTAAATGACTAAGGTTGCTGTATTGGGCGCTGGTAGTTGGGGCACCGCGCTAAGTATCGTATTAGCTGATAATGGCAATGAAGTACGGTTATGGACGCATTTTAAACAACAAGCAGATGAAATTAATCAGACACGGTTTAACAAACATTATTTGGATGTACAAATTCCAGAACAAATTCAAGCATTTCATGATCTGCGTGCTGCTGTTCAAGATGTTGATGCGTTACTCATTGTTGTTCCTACGAAAGCGATTCGTGAAGTTGCTCAACAATTGAATGAAGTCTTAACACATAAACCAGTTCTTATTCATGCTACAAAAGGAATTGAACCGGACACTTTTAAAAGAGTATCAGAAATGATTAGTGAAGAACTAACCGAATATCCTTATGAAGATATCGTTGTGCTATCAGGTCCAAGCCATGCTGAAGAAGTAGCAAAACGCCAGCCAACAACAGTGACAGTTTCTTCACTTAATAGTGAATATGCCACCTTTGCCCAAAATTTGTTTTTTAATGAATATTTTCGTGTATACACAAGTACAGATATCATTGGCATTGAGTTAGGTGGAGCACTCAAAAACATTATTGCATTAGGTGCTGGGATCTCGGATGGATTAGGGTATGGTGATAATGCAAAAGCTGCATTAATGACCCGCGGTCTTGCCGAAATTACTAGATTAGGTGTTTCATTAGGAGCCAATCCGTTAACTTTTCTTGGTTTACCGGGTGTTGGTGATTTAGTCGTTACTTGTACAAGTGTGCATAGTCGAAACTGGCGAGCAGGAAATTTATTAGGAAAAGGCCATTCCTTGGATGAAGTGTTAGATCAAATGGGCATGGTTGTTGAAGGTGTAAGAACAACGAAAGCTGCTTATCAATTGGCGACTGAACAAAACGTTGAAATGCCAATAACCAAAGGTATATATGATGTGTTGTTTAACGATCAGCATCCGAAAGATATCGTTGAGAATTTAATGAATCGGGACAAACGCGAAGAAATTGATCCTGGTTTCATTATTAAACCCAAATAATTGAATGATATCACCTAACACTTAAATCCCTCCCTGTGCATATACTGTGTTGAACGATTACAGTAGGGAGGCGAGCGTGTGAGCGATCAGCATAATGATCTATTTGGTAAAATTAAACAAAAAACCAATATTGATCCACAGGATGTTTTTAAAGTTGCTGATTCTGTAAAAGGGGCTGATTTTTCCGATGAAGAGACAGTCCGAAATTTAGTCAGACAACTAGCTAAATTGGCCAATAAACCTATCTCAAAACAAAAAGAAGATAAAATTGTCGAAGCGGTCACTAATAATAACATGCCAATGGATTTGAATTCATTAAATCGCTTATTTAAAAACACCTAATACATGGGCGTGTGATGATACGAACATTTAGTTATTAGCATATGATAAATTGCACTAGCATTCAAAGATAGAGTTGCAAAAGGTATTATTTAGTTCAGCGAGATGAAGATTGCCCCTCTTCATCTCGAGCTATGTAAAGCATTTCTTTTTTTTCCCAAATATATCGTATGCTATAATAGCAGAAACATGATTGCTACTGTAGAATATTAGGGGTGAATGAACAATGAGTGCTATGACAAAGATGTGGGTATCATTTGGAGGCATTATTTTATTAGTGATCGCTGTTACTTTTATTTCATTAAGTAGGTACAAGCTAAAAGGCAGGTTAACCAAATTTGTTACTGCCTTTATTGCATATATTTCATTAATCATTGCTAGTCTCATTATCTTCTATGTTGTCTTTAGTGGACCGACAAATTGACTGTGAGGAGGCTAGTCATTGAGGAATAAAATATTCTTACTCATATTTACCGGATCCTTGTTGATGTTGTTATCTGGTTGTCTCTATCCACAATCTAAATTTAATCACGAGCAGGCTCCTAACGAGGATCAATTAGAACTTGTGCAGATGGCGGTAGACAATTATCGAAAACAAAACAATGGGCTAGTCCCAATTAAGACGAAGCCTGCTGACACGCCAATCTTTGAAAAATATTTGATTGATTTTAATATATTAACAGACAATCACTATTTATCCAGCATTCCAAGTAATTCTTTTGAACAAGGTGGCATTTATCAATACATACTTATTACACCAGAAGAAAATCCTCGGGTTAGATTATTAGATTTACGTTTAGCTGAAGAATTAAGAAAAGTGAATGGTAAATTAAATGAATATCGATCCAAATACTTATATCCGCCTTTTGGCCAAGAAGTAGCAAGAGGCATTTATACGATTGATTACGAGAAACTAGGCTTAAAACATGAACCCTATGTAGTCAGTCCGTACTCTCACGAAAATCTGCCACTCATTATGAGTACAGATGGAAAGATTTACATTGATTATCGGATCGATTTATTAAAAGCACTTAACGAATTTGATCATCAGTTTGTCGAGGGTGATGATATTCGTTATTTGATCGCTGAAAATACGCCCTTTGTTCCTGCCTATTCATTGCCTTATACGATTCAAAATGATGAACCAATATTTATGTATGAACCATAAAAAGAAAGCATAATCAAGCCTTTGTAACATATATTGTTGCAAGGGCTTATATTTTGCATAAATTCAAGTCATATTTTGATAGGACAACATCATAGACTTGTAGTGTCATTGAAGTATTAGCAATTATAATTGGTGGCAATGAGAACGGGAGGGGATCACTTGGAAAGAATTGATATTTTCAAAGATATTTCCAAACGGACAAATGGAGATATTTATCTAGGCATTGTTGGGGCTGTACGAACTGGTAAATCTACTTTTATCAAAAAATTTATGGAATTAGTTGTTTTACCGAATATCGAGAATGAAAGTGAAAGAGCAAGGGCCCATGATGAGTTACCACAGAGTGCTGCTGGAAAAACGATTATGACGACTGAACCGAAATTTGTCCCTAATCAAGCAGTGACCGTAAACGTTGAGGAAGGCCTTGATGTTAACATTCGTTTAGTCGACTGTGTCGGTTACGCGGTCGAAGGGGCTAAAGGATTTGAAGATGAAAATGGTCCACGAATGATTCATACACCATGGTATGAAGAACCTATTCCTTTTCATGATGCTGCAGAAATCGGCACCAGAAAAGTTATCCAAGAGCACTCTACTATTGGTGTTGTCATCACGACAGATGGTACTATTGGCGAAATACCACGAGAGCATTATGTAGCATCAGAAGCCCAAATTGTCGATGAATTAAAAGAAGTCGGAAAACCATTTATCATGGTTGTGAACTCTGTACGACCAACTGATCATGAAACAGAGTTACTTCGTCAAGAACTTGCTGAAAAATATGATATTCCTGTTTTAGCCATGAGTATTGAAACAATGGAAGAACATGACGTATATAATGTGTTACGAGAATCATTATATGAATTTCCTGTTCTAGAAGTGAATGTTAATTTACCGAGTTGGGTTATGGTGTTGAAGGAAGATCATTGGCTAAGGCAAAATTATCAAGAAGCGATTCATGAAACAGTTAAAAATATTCGACGACTGCGAGATGTTGATCATATTGTCGGTGAATTCGCCGCATACGAGTATATCGAAAAGGCTAATTTAGCTGGCATGGAGATGGGCGAAGGAATCGCAGAAATCGATCTACATGCACCGGATTATTTGTATGATCAAATATTAAAAGAGATTGTCGGTGAAGAAATAAGAGGCAAAGATCATTTGTTAGAACTGATGCAAGATTTTGCCCATGCGAAACGAGAGTATGATCAAGTAGCTGATGCTTTACAAATGGTTAAACAAACAGGTTATGGTATTGCCTCACCATCGATTGAAGATATGATTCTTGATGAACCTGAGATCATTAGACAAGGCTCACGCTACGGTGTTCGCTTAAAAGCCGATGCACCATCCATCCACATGATCAAAGTTGAAGTAGAGTCTGAATTTTCACCGATCATTGGAACAGAAAAACAAAGTGAAGAGCTCGTTCGCTATTTAATGCAAGATTTCGAAGAGGATCCGCTTGCGATCTGGGAATCAGATATCTTTGGCAGATCCCTTAGTTCAATTGTAAGAGAAGGCATTCAAGCAAAAATAGCGATGATGCCGGAAAATGCTAGATATAAATTAAAAGACACGTTAGAACGGATCATAAATGAAGGTTCTGGCGGTTTAATAGCCATTATTTTATAGCAGCTGAAATGTAGCTGCTTTTATTTTTTTATTCAAAAATATGTTCATACATTCCACTTCTCCCATATGAATTCAAGCTTTTTTCCTGAAAAAGTAGGAAGATCGGGAAAAAATGAACAAAATTCATAAGAAAATCAAAAAAAGTAATGAATTATGTTGAATTTTATGATAAAGTTAGCTATCATAAGCATTGTCATCCATATTTATCAAGGATGTAAGTATAAAACTTCGCAAATTTGTGAACAAATGATGATGAGCTATTATTTGTTCTGACATCGATGACAATGTATTTGGGAGGAGGGATATTAATGAATAAAACAGATTTAATAAATGCAGTTGCAGAAGCAAGTGATCTTTCGAAAAAAGATGCCGGAAAAGCTGTCGATGCTGTTTTCCAAACAATCATGGACTCATTAAAAGCTGGTGAAAAAGTTCAAATCATTGGCTTTGGTAATTTTGAAGTTCGTGATCGTGCAGCTCGTAAAGGCCGTAACCCACAGACAGGTGAAGAAATTCAAATCCCTGCAAGTAAAGTTCCGGCGTTTAGAGCAGGTAAAGCCCTACGAGATGCAGTCAAAGAATAAAATACATAGGGCAAATAAAAGGGTGCGCCAAGTCGCACCTTTTTTTATTGGATTCATTAACGGGAGAATTTATGATGGTTTTCATAAACTAAGGAAGATTATCAGATAATAGACAAAGCTAAGTGTAAATCACAAGGAGGTTTAATCATGGAAGAAGTAACTTTGAAATCCGACTATATTGTCATTAAGGCCCTTGAGGACGGAGTGAATGTGATCGGTCTGACAAGAGGTTTAGATACACGATTTCACCATACTGAAAAACTTGATAAAAACGAAGTGATGATTGCCCAGTTCACAGAACATACATCTGCTGTTAAAATAAGGGGAAAAGCACTGATTCAAACAAAACATGGTGAAATTGTAAATGATTAAGAATTAAGGGGTTTATTCATTATCGGCCTTTCATCAATTATGTTATAATTGGTGCATGGAAAAACGAGCATCATGATTGTACTACATGCCCTCAGGCAAAAAAGTTTAGAAGAAGGTGAAAGGGCTCAGGTGATTAATTTGTACACTTCTAATATAGAAGTAGAGAAGGTAAAAAATAAAGTTGAAAAGAAACTAACCAATACTTTTTTAGATCAATATATTCATAAACCGACCATTGACCTTGTTAAGTTAAAGTTAATCATAGAAATCATTTCCCAATCGAATTTATCGCAATCTAGAAAAGAATCATACATTGTTGGGACAATGTTAATTCAAATCGCTTTAGACATCCATGAACAAGTCCCAAATTCAAGCGAAGCGATAGAATCAACTACCGAAAAGACAACACGACAATTAACCGTTCTAGCAGGTGACTATTATAGTAGTCTCTATTATTTAACATTGTCACAATTAGAAGATATCGAGTTAGTTCGAACCTTGGCGATAGCAGTTAAAGAAATCAATGAGTTAAAAATGAAACGCTATTTTCGAGAAGTAGACTCTTTTGATGAATTTATTCAATTGGAACAAAAAATTGAATCAACACTTTATATTCACTTGGCAGATTTTTTTAATCTCTCATCGACTTCATTGACAACCATTATCGAGCAACTCATGATTATGAATAAGTTGAAGAATGAAAAAATAAAATACTATAATAAACAATCATCATCAATGTTAACATATTGGCAAAATAGTCAACCATTTACAGATGAACAAACCATGATAGATACATTCGATAAGATCATAGAAGACAAGGTAACGGTTATTCAGGACCTATTACCAAATGTTCCCAATCACATGCAAAACCGTTTCCAAGAAATACTGAATGAGATCATTTCTTAAATATAACATAGGACCGTTGTAGGTGAAGGTTATGACGATGAATGAAGAAACTAAAGAGAAACATGTTCATCACGTTTTTGAAAAAATATATGAACATTATGATTCTATGAATTCAATTATTTCTTTTCGCCGACACAAGGCGTGGCGAAAAGATGTGATGAAACAGATGGAAGTAAAACAGGGTACAAAAGCCCTCGATGTATGTTGTGGGACAGGCGATTGGGCAATTGCCTTAGCAAATGAAGTTGGCCCGAACGGAAAGGTCGTTGGCTTGGATTTTAGTAAAAACATGCTTTCTATTGCTGAAGATAAGAGGAAAAAACTCAAACTAGATCACCTTACACTCGTCCATGGCGACGCGATGGAGCTACCTTTTCCTGATCAAACCTTTGATTATGTCACAATCGGTTTTGGCTTAAGGAATGTTCCAGATTATATGAGAGTCTTGCAAGAACTATACCGTGTCGTTAAATCTGGTGGTAAAGTTGTCTGTTTAGAAACATCTCAACCGGAATTGTTTGGCTTTAAGCAATTATATTTCTTATATTTTCGTTTTATCATGCCTTTATTCGGAAAGGTTTTTGCGAAAAGCTATGAAGAATATTCATGGCTTCATGAATCAACAAAAAATTTCCCCGATAAACAGACTTTAAAACAGATGTTTTTACAAGCAGGTTTTTCAGACGTAAAAATCAAAAGTTATTCCGGTGGTGTTGCTGCCATGCATATGGCCTTTAAAACAGAAAGAAAAATACAATAATAGGTGACAGTCATGAAATTAGCTCAAACATATCAATTTTTAAAAACTGATCTAAATGAGATAGAATTAAAGCTCCATCAAATCATTCAGGCTGACCATCCAGTTTTACGAAAAGCATCAACTCAGTTATTAGAGGCCGGTGGCAAAAGAATTCGTCCAGTTTTTGTTTTACTTTCTGGACATTTTGGCCATTATAATTTTAACCGTCTGCTAACAGTAGCTGTTTCTTTGGAATTAATACATATGGCAACATTGGTTCATGATGATGTTGTCGATGATGCTGCTCTACGAAGAGGCGAACCGACTGTTAAACATCGTTACGGAAATCGAGTGGCGATGTATACCGGTGACTACATGTTGGCTAGGGCCCTTGAGAACATTACTTTATTAAATGATCCAGCGTTACATCAACAATTGGCAAAAACCCTTGTTGAGGTATGCGTTGGTGAAATTGAACAAATAAAATATAAATATCATTGGGATCAGCATATTCGTGATTATTTAAGAAGAATTAAAAGAAAAACAGCCTTATTGATCGCGACAAGCTGTAAATTAGGTGCGATAGCTAGTGGAGCTTCCCGTGAAGATGCAAAAAACTTATTTAAATACGGATACTATATTGGCATGTCGTATCAAATTATTGATGATATTCTCGATATAACAGAATCCGAAAAAACACTAGGAAAGCCAACAGCGAGTGATTTACTACAAGGAAATGTTACACTTCCTGTTTTGCTAGCGATGAAACAGCCATCATTTAAAGAGATGTTGACGGAGACGTTTCAAAATCGTGAATCAGTTGATCCTGATCGCTTTCAACGCCTACACGAAATGCTACTAGCGACAAATGCTGTGGAAAAATCCTATGAATGGAGTCAATTATATTTACAAAAAGCGATCAATATTTTGGATAAATTACCAGATCATGAAGTAAAACAAACCTTGCATGATATTGCAAGTTATATAGGCAAGCGCAAGAAGTAATCATTTAACAACACCTTGTTACCTTTTAACTTTTCAAAATAAACATTGGAGGAATTGATTTGGAAAGAACGTTTATCATGATTAAACCTGATGGTGTCGAGCGGAAATTAATTGGCGAGATTATCAAACGGTTTGAAGCAAAAGGATTTACACTCGTCGGTGCCAAATTAATGAATTTGACTGAGGAGATGGCAAAACAACATTATCAAGAACATAAGGACAAGCCATTTTTTGGTGATCTCATCAAGTTTATTACATCAGGACCGGTGTTTGCCATGGTTTGGGAAGGGGAAGCCGTCATTAAAATTGCTCGACAAATGATCGGTGATACTAATCCACAAGATGCAATACCTGGCACAATTAGAGGCGATTATGCTGTCGTATTAAGACATAATATTATCCATGGATCAGATTCAGTAGCGAGTGCTGAAAGAGAAATCAATCTTTTTTTTCAACCAGAAGAACTGATTTAAATAAAATTAGCAATTCACCTTTTGGAATGTAGTTTCTCTAGAAGGAGGTACCAATGACAGAGGGGTATGAGCAGTTTAAAATAAAAATAAAAAACAAACTTGGTATTGATTTAAATCTATATAAAGAAGCACAGATGAAAAGAAGAATCACTTCGCTAAAAACGAAACGTGGTTTTAAGCACTTTGCAGATTATTACCAAGCCCTTGAAGAAAATCAAGATTTGCTAACGGAGTTTATTGATCGCTTAACAATTAATGTCTCTGAATTTTATCGCAACCCTAAACGCTGGGAAGTTTTTAGAAAAAAAGTCATACCATTTTTGATCCAAGAAAAGGAAGGATTAAATATTTGGAGTGCCGCTTGTTCAACTGGTGAAGAACCTTATACAATTGCTATGATTATGGAGGAATATTTTCCACAAATAAAGTACCGCATATTGGCAACTGATATTGATGAAAAGGTATTAGCTAAGGCTAAAATTGGTATTTATCATGGACAATCCTTAAAGGCACTTCCGAAAAATTTATTACATAAATATTTTACGAAAAAAGATGGGCTATTTTATCTTGATTTAGCCCTTAAAGAATCTATCACATTTAATCGACATGATCTGTTAGCAGATAAATATCCTAACAATATAGATCTCATTGTTTGTCGAAATGTATTAATTTATTTTACTGATGTAGCAAAAGACATTATTTATCGAAATTTTAGCCAATCTTTAACAGATGATGGCATTTTATTTGTTGGCAGTACAGAACAAATCTTTACGCCTCAAGACTATCATTTAACCGTTTTCGATACATTCTTTTATCAAAAAATGTCGAAAAATGCTGTCAATTAATAATATCTGATTGCTAATTTAAGAGATTTGCCTCGTTTAAAATAATACTCTTTGTTTTACAAACAAGAGTGTTATTTTTATTTTTAATCTACCAAAAACATTTAATCCATTGCAAAATCATTCATTTACACTTATAATTATAAGTTATATTTTATATGCATAAATATTTTGAAATATGAGTCATTGATAATGGTACTCACATTGATTATACGTAAATGGAGGAATGATCATGCGTTATTTAACAGCTGGTGAATCACATGGTAAACAATTAACGACAATTATTGAAGGTGTTCCTGCTCGGATGCCGTTACTGAAAGAAGACATTGACGAATCATTACTGCGCAGACAAAAGGGGTATGGGCGTGGTCGACGCATGCAAATTGAAAAAGATCTAGTTGAAATTATGAGTGGGGTTCGCCATGGCTATACATTAGGTTCGCCAATATCTTTAGTTGTACATAATGATGATTTTAAAGCCTGGACAAAAATTATGGGCGAGGAACCAATCGATGAAGATGAGAAAATTCGTCGTGTGGTTACTAGACCAAGACCAGGTCATGCTGATTTAAATGGTGCGTTAAAATATGGTCATCGTGATATGCGAAATGTGTTAGAAAGATCATCTGCCCGGGAAACTACTGCCCGTGTAGCTGCTGGTGCTGTCGCCAAAATTTTATTAAGACATTTAGGCATTGAAGTAGTTGGTTATGTAAAAGAAATTGCCGGTATTCGAGCCGATGATGACTTAACATTAACGATGAAAGAACGTCAAGATATATCCGAAGCATCACCTGTGAGAACATTGGACAAAAACGTTGAACAACAAATGATGGATGCCATTGATCAGGCAAAAGCAGATGGTGATTCTATTGGTGGAGTTGTCGAAGTATATGTTGAAGGCATGCCAGCTGGAGTCGGATCATATGTACACTATGATCGCAAATTAGATGGCCGGATTGCAGGAGCTGTTATGAGTATTAATGCCTTTAAAGGTGTTGAATTTGGTATTGGCTTTGAGGCTGCTCGTAAGCCTGGTAGTGAAGTACATGATGAAATTGCTTGGAATGAAGAACAAGGTTATTATCGTAAATCGAATCGCCTCGGTGGTTTTGAAGGTGGAATGACAAATGGAATGCCAATTGTTGTCAAAGGCGTGATGAAACCAATTCCAACCCTTTATAAACCATTGCAAAGTGTTGACATTGAAACGAAAGAACCATTCAATGCCAGTATCGAACGTTCGGATTCATGTGCAGTACCAGCCGCTGCCGTAGTCATGGAACACGTTGTCGCCTTTGAATTAGCAAAAGCCATAACAGAACAGTTTTCAAGTGACCAGTTTCCGCAATTGAAAAAAGCAGTTGATCAATATCGTGAAGAAATTAGGTTGTTTTAATGAAAAAGTTAACAGTTCAATCAAGTACAAACCGATATCAAGTCGTAATCGGTCAGAATATTCGCTTTCACCTCCAAGAATTCATCGATAAACAATACTCAGCTATTATGATCATTACCGATGAAACCGTCGAAAAGTTATATTTATCAGATATTAAAGAAAACTTTTCTAATCAGACCATCTACACAGCTGTTGTACCTAGTGGGGAACAGTCAAAAAGCTTTGACTATTATTATGAGTTACAAACAAAAGCCATTCAGAACGGCCTCGATCGAAAGTCGTTGATTATAGCCCTAGGTGGTGGAGTTGTTGGAGATTTAGCGGGATTTGTAGCTGCTACATTTTTACGAGGCATCGACTATATTCAAGTACCAACAACGATTCTCGCCCATGATAGTAGTGTAGGTGGAAAAGTAGCAATCAATCATGAATTAGGTAAAAACTTAATTGGAAGTTTTTATCCACCTCAAGCAGTCATTTATGATGTACATACATTACAAACATTGAGTGAGAGCGAAGTCAGATCTGGTTATGCAGAGCTTATAAAAGAGGCTTTAATCGCTGATCAACACTTTTTTCAATCCTTAATCAATACTGATTTACAGAAAATTACTCCTGATCAATTACAAGAACATCTTTATGCGGGGATTAAGATTAAAAGAGATATTGTCGAAGCAGACGAAAAAGAAGCTGGCGAACGGATGTTTCTCAATTTAGGTCATACATTGGCCCATGCACTAGAAGCCGAACTCGGTTATGGCAAATTGACACATGGTGAGGCAGTCGCAATTGGCTTACTATTTGCCATGCTAGTAAGTGAACAATTATATAAAAGTCCATTACCATATGATCAATTATTAACTTGGTTAAAGAACAACAATTATCCGCTTCAGCTAACAGAAATTTCAGTAGATAAAATTATCCAAAAAATGAAACTTGATAAAAAAGTAGTTCAGCAGACAATCCAAATGGTTTTATTAAAACAGATCGGTGAACCTGTTGTGACAGAAATGAGTGATGAAGCATTGACTACATATTTAACAAGATTTTTAAGAGAGTTGGTGAAATGATGACGAGAGGTGTACGAGGTGCTACCACTGTTACAAATAATGATGCGGAAGAAATCATAACTAATACGAAACATTTACTTGAAGAAATGATCGATAAAAATAATATTCATCCAGAAGAGGTTTCACATGTTTTTATTTCAGTTACCAACGATATCAATGCAACATTTCCAGCACAAGCATTGCGACAGTTACCAGGATGGAAGTTTGTTCCGGTCATGTGTATGCGTGAGATAGATGTTCCTGGAAGTTTACCTAAATGTATCCGAGTGATGATGGTGATTAATACTGATAAAAACCAAAAAGAAATTGATCATGTATTCCACCATGAAGCGATTAAATTACGACCTGATCTAATTTCAGAGGAAGGGGATCGCTAATGTTTGGTAAAGAGGTACTCAAAGAACTATCACCCTATCAGCAAGGTAAACAAATAGAAGAAATTAAAGCCCAATATCAATTAGATCAAGTAGTCAAATTATCTTCAAATGAAAACCCCTATGGATTTTCTGAGCGCGTGAAAGAAGTCCTACAAAACCAATTGGATTTATTGCATATTTATCCTGATGGTTATGCAAGTAAACTGAGAACGGCACTTGCCAATCAGTTAGGGGTTGAAGAACAACAGTTAGTATTTGGAAGTGGCTCTGATGAATTAATTCAAATTATTTGTCGTACTTTTCTTTATGATGGCACAAATACAGTCATGGCCACGCCGACCTTCACCCAATATAAACATCATAGTTTAATCGAAGGTGCTGAAATTGTAGAGGTACCAACGAAAGATGGCTATCATCAATTAGATGAGATGATTATGGCTATTAATGATATGACTAAAGTTGTTTGGATTTGTGCACCAGATAATCCAAGCGGAACAATGATTCATAAAAATGACTTACTTGATTTCTTGAAACAATGTCCAAGTCATGTGATCGTAGTCTTAGATGAAGCTTATTACGAATATATCGATCCTGACCATAGGATAGATGGGATAGATTTGCTTAAAACTTATCCAAATTTAGTCTTACTAAGAACGTTTTCGAAAGCATATGGCATAGCAGCCTTACGTATTGGTTACGCGATAACAAGTGAACAAGTTGCTGACAAGTTAAATGTCGTTCGCGGACCCTTTAATACAACGACACTGACACAGGAAGCCGCCCTTAGTGCACTTTTTGATCAGTCATTTATTCATGAAACAGTTACCAAAAACAAACGAGTTAAACAATTATTTCAACGTTCATTAGCTGACATTGGTTGGGAGTATTATCCTTCCCAAACAAATTTTGTATTAGTTAAAACCCCAATTAGTGGTCTTGAAGTTTTTGACTACTTGATTAGGTATGGATACATTGTTCGGCCTGGGGAATTACTTGGCTATCCTAATACAATTCGAGTAACGATTGGCACAGAAGAGGATATGTTGTCGTTATCAAAAGTTATTTTGCAACTAGATAATGAAACTAAAAAATGAGGTATGTCCATGACTAAAACAATATTCATTGCTGGTCTTGGATTGATCGGTGGTAGTATTGCTAAGGCAATTTCCCAAACAAACGATTATTGTATCATTGGCTATGATACAAATGTAAAAGCATCAAAATATGCCTTATCACAGCAGATTATCGATATCCAAGCCCATAATTTTAACGAAGCAGCTAAACAAGCTGATGTGATTATTTTAGCTACACCGATTTCAGAAACAATTAAATTATTAAAGACCTTAGATCAGATTAATTTTACCCATGAAGTTATCGTAACAGATGTATCATCTGTTAAAGGATCAATCATGGCGGTTGCTAATGAATTATCGAACGAAAAAATTGTCTTTATTGGTGGCCATCCAATGGCAGGTTCACATAAAACGGGTATTCAAGCTGCCAAAGAACATTTATTTGAAAATGCTATTTATGTGTTAACACCTACTCATAATTGTTCAAATACAAAGGTAGCAGAATTAAAAGAAATATTAGCAGGAACGAAGAGTCATTTTATCATTTTAAAACCTGAAGAACACGATGAAATGACTAGTGTCATCTCTCATTTCCCCCATTTAATTGCATCATCACTTGTACATCAAGCACGGAAATGGGAACAAAAACATGCTTATATTCCAGATTTAGCAGCAGGGGGATTTCGTGATATAACTCGAATAGCATCCAGCAATCCAAAGTTATGGCAAGATATTTTTTATCATAATGGCCGTAAAATGATTAGTTTACTCGATGAATGGATTAAAGAAATGACGAGCCTCAAAAAAATGTTAGCTGAAAATCAAAAAGAACAAATGATCAATTACTTAACAACTGCTAAAGATTATCGGGATGGATTAAATAAAGACAAAAAAGGTGCGATTCCATCTTTTTATGATTTTTATGTTGATATTAAAGACCAACCAGGTGCAATTGCCCTCGTTGTACAAATCTTAGCAGTAAAAGAAATTAATATAAAAAACATTCAAATTTTAGAAATTAGAGATGGCATTAACGGTGCATTACGAATCAGTGTACCAACAAAAGAAGCCCAATCTGAAAGTGTAAAATTATTAACTAAACACGGCTATGATGTGACCGTTGCAGATTAATGATAAACAGGGAAGTGAATAATATTGGCTAAATTAACACGTAGACCGTTGCAAAGTCCAATAACCGGTGAAATTGAAGTACCAGGTGATAAATCAATTTCTCATCGCGCTATTATGCTAGGATCTTTAGCAAAGGGAACAACTGTCATTACGAACTTTTTAAATGGTGAAGATTGTCTGCGAACAGTCGAAGCTTTTCGCGCATTAGGTGTAGAGATTGAGCAGCAAGGAACAACCATCACCATTCAAAGCAACGGAATGAATGAACTAAAAGAACCAACCAGTCCATTGTACTTTGGGAATTCGGGGACAACTGCCCGGTTAATGCTTGGGATATTATCTGGTTTACCTTTTTTTACGACGATCTATGGTGATCCCTATTTAACGCAACGTCCTATGGATCGAGTAACAAACCCATTACAGAAAATGGGTGTAACCCTCGATGGACGCAGCGAGAAAAGATTTTTACCAATCTCTATTCGTGGGGGCAATTTAACAGGTATCCATTATGAATTACCAGTAAAAAGTGCACAAGTTAAATCAGCCATTTTACTTGCAGGTTTATTTGCCAATGGTGAAACAACCGTGGTCGAAAAAACCAAGACTAGAGACCATACAGAGAATTTATTAACAGCATTTGGTGCTGATATTAAGAGGACAAATAATGAAATCACCATAACAAATAAACAACCTCTCGTTGCTACAGATGTATTTGTTCCAGGTGACATTTCTTCAGCAGCCTTTTTATTAGTTGCAGCTGCCATTGTTCCAAATAGTGAGTTAACGATTAAAAAGGTCGGTTTAAACGAAACACGTACTGGTATCATCGATGTCCTACAAGCGATGGGGGCATCATGTGAGATCACTAATGTGCAACGATTAAATGGGGAAGTCTACGGTGATATACACATCCGCTATCAAGAATTAACGGGCACAACGATTGCAGGTGATATCATACCGCGACTAATTGATGAGTTGCCGATCATTGCCTTATTGGCTACCCAAGCAGAAGGGAAAACAATTATCCGTGACGCAGAAGAACTACGTGTAAAAGAAACAGATCGCATTGCTGCAGTTGTCGATGTATTATCAACCCTTGGGGCAAACATTGAAGCAACGAAAGATGGCATGATCATTCAGGGAAAAACACCGTTAACTGGTGGCGAAATATCCGCTTATCACGATCATCGAATCGCGATGATGGGTGTGGTGGCATCTTTAATAGCTAAAGGCCCTGTTACCCTTGATGATGATTCATCAATTGCGATCTCCTATCCTACATTTTTTGAAGATCTAAGTGCAATCTCGAAAACCTATTAATCAGGCTTGTTCATCACCAGCATTTATCTGGATTCTTACTCTTTTACTATGTTAAAATTTATAGACTGAAACGATATGTAAAGAGAGGATGCACTACATGGATTTTATTTTCGAAGCAATGCAATTGATGGAGAATAAGGAAACGAAACGTGCCCTCAAACTAATAAACGATCAACTGCCAAATGCAAATGATGAGCAAAAATACGCCATTGTAGAATTCTATTTACAATGGGGTTTTTTTGAAGAAGCAAAGGAACTATTACATGTTTTAATCCGCCAATATCCTGATGAATCAGAACTAAAGGTTTTACTAGCGAACATTTATATTGATTTAGAAAATGACCAAGAGGCCATTCAGTTATTAAATGAAGTTCGAGAAGGTGACCCTTCCTATGAACAAGCCCTTCTGCAACTTGCTGATCTATATCAGTCACAAGGATTGTTTGAAGTGGCAGAACAAAAATTATTACAAGCGAAGCAAATCAATCCCGATGAAATTATAATTGATTTGGCCCTTGGTGAATTTTATTTTTCAATTGCTGAATATCCAAAAGCGGTTCTTTATTATGAGAGAATCATTGAACAAACAAAAGAAGTGGCTAACATTTCAATTACCGCTCGTTTAGCTGAAGCGTTAGCATCATCTGGTCAATATGAACAAGCCCTCCATTATTATGAACAACTAGATAGCGATGATCCGGATCTATTATTTAAATTTGGATTAACCGCCTATCATACTGATCGGAAAGATTTGGCTATTCAGGTTTGGAATCAAGTACTAGAAATTGATGAATATTATCACACTGTATATTATGAGTTAGCCAATACCTATCATGAAGAGGGTATGTTACCAGAGGCCTATCGTATCAGTCAACAGGGTATTCAAAAAGATAATTTCAATAAAGAACTATTTTATTTAGCTGGCGTTATTGCCTATGAGTTAGAAAAATACGATGAAAGTGAAAAACATCTATCCAATGCTGTCGCTTTAGATCCCGATTATCTTGATGCTGGTTTATTCTTAATCAAAATGTATAAAGAGGAAGACGATTACGATAAAATTGTGGATTTCATCAGTGATTTACAAGCCCAAGGAACCACAGATCCAATGTATCAATGGGAATTGGCAAGTGCATACAGCGAACTTGATGATTATGATTTAGCTGCTGAACATTATGAAGAAGCCTATTCTTACTTAAATCATAACAGTGATTTTTTAAAAGAGTATGGCTATTTTCTCGTTGAATATGGCCAAGTACAACAAGCCATACCTATATTAAAAGCATATCTAAATTATGAACCGACAGATCTGGACATGCAAGATTATCTCGAACGATTGGAAGATATTTATGAAGAGTAAGGGGGAGCACGATAGTGAATCGTGATATTCCTATTCAAGCTAAAAAAGATTTTATTCAAATGATTTTAAAGCAATATGAATTAAAAAACCTTGCTAGTAAATGGATTTTAGAATACGTATTAGTGAATGACCATTTACTAGTCAATAGTCATTTTGTAAAAGACGCTAGTCACTGTCCACGAGGCATTATGATCAGTACGACCTGTTCACCAAGAGTTGGATTTCGTTTTCATAAAAAACATGTTGTTACTTTTGATGTTGATAAGGCTTTTCATGATTTAAGATTTAACAAAGATGAACCGATGTATTGGCAAATTAATTTTCATCAAGCAGAAAAAAATCCACAATATATCGCCATATTAGCAGACAATCCTTATGCACCTGAGTACAAAACATTACAAAAACAAGATGAAATCATTGCTAACCATTTACTTACAAAAATTATGTTTGAAGAGCGAGAATCTGTTTTAAAAAAACAGATTGATCGCTCATTGGATGAACATGATCGAAATAAATTTTATCAGCTCACAAATGAATTAAAGCAATTGTATGAGCTTTATAAAGGATAACAATTACTGTATTAGTTATTAAACAAGTCGAGGGTGAGTGCAGTTGAAATGGATTAAAGCCGATTTAGAAAAGTACCTTCAGGAGAAGAAATATATTGATACGTTATTAGTTCCACTCTTGCCCATCTCTTTTTCAAATGATCCTGAATTAACTAACTTAGCTTATAAAACGAATTTATTGACAACGTTATCAAATGAACTAGAACGAGAATTAGCAGGCAGGTTGTTCCAAACGCCACCATATTTTTATCTTGAGGGAACCGAACGAAGTAAGGAGATTGAACGTCTTAATGAATGGATAATGGATGCATGTAAACAACCATTTAAGCATACGTTTATTGTGACCCATGATATGAGTTGGAAAAAGAATGAACAGGCTTTAACAGGTACTTTGTTATGGATACCAAGTTTAACGTCTGTAGATCCACAAGCAGACGAATATAAAACATTTATCCGTAGTCAAGTTGAACAGTTGGTAGAATTTATTCGTTCATATTGGTAATATTTTTGTTTTTTCATTGCTTGTTTCCTATTTTAAAAGTTTTATACTATTAACATAATAATAACCGTGCAAATAATTGACCAAATGTTCAGATTAGGCTATGATAATGGTGTCCTAGTAAATTCATGTGCCCGTGAAAAAAATAGAGGGGGGGAGAAGCATGAACGAGAAAAAACAACAAGTTTCCCGTCGGCAGTTTTTAAATTATACACTAACGGGTGTAGGCGGATTCATGGCAGCAGGTGTGTTAGTCCCAATGTTAAGATTCGCTGTTGATCCAGTCTTACAACCTTCATCAAAGGGTGATTTTGTAAACGTTGGCTTAGCTGTAGAAGATATTACGTCTGAGCCGCAACGAATCGAATGGCAAGTCGTACAAGAAGATGCATGGAATAAATCAGAAGTAACTAAAGTAGCATGGGTATTTAGAAATGATGATGGTGAGATTATTGCTCATTCCCCAATTTGTAAGCATCTCGGATGCTTCGTCACTTGGGAAGGTAGTGAGGACTATCCAAACGAATATTTTTGTCCTTGTCATGATGGTCGCTATTATAAGGATGGTACGAATGTTCCAAACACACCTCCAATGGCGCCGTTAGATGAATATGAACAAAGGATAGAAAATGGGATGTTATATCTTGGAGATCCAAAACCTAGAGGGGAGGCATAATCAAACATGTTACAAAAAGTATATGACTGGATTGATGAACGGGTAGATATTACGCCAATTTGGCGAGATATAGCCGATCATGAAGTACCAGAACATGTAAATCCAGCTCATCATTTTTCAGCATTTGTTTATTGTTTTGGTGGACTAACTTTCTTTGTTTTAGTTATTCAAATATTGTCAGGTATGTTTTTAACGATGTACTATGTTGCAGATATTGAAAATGCTTGGAGATCAGTTTATTATTTACAAACAGAAGTAGCCCATGGACAAATTGTGCGTGGCATGCATCATTGGGGGGCAAGCGTGCTAATTGTCATGCTCTTATTACATACAATGCGTGTCTTCTTCCAAGGTGCGTATAAGAAACCACGTGAGTTAAACTGGATGGTAGGCGTGTTAATTTTCTTTATTATACTTGGATTAGGCTTTACCGGATATTTATTACCGTGGGATAATAAAGCCTATTTTGCAACACAAGTTGGTCTTGATATTGCCGAACAAGTGCCGTTTATCGGCGAACATTTAAAAACACTACTAGCGGGGGACCCAAATATCATTGGGGCTGCAACCTTAGCTAGATTCTTTGCGATTCACGTATTCTTTTTACCAGCAGCTTTATTTGCATTGTTAGCGGTTCACTTTATTTTAATCCGCCGACAAGGAATTGCTGGCCCACTATAATACGATATCAGAAAAAAGGAGGGGGAAGCAGTGAAGCGAGGAAAAGGCATGCAATTTGTGGGAGATTCACGAATCTCTGCCAAGCGTACGCCAAATATACCTAAAGATTATTCTGAATATCCCGGACGAACTGAAGCTTTTTGGCCTAACTTTTTATTAAAAGAATGGTTAGTCGGTGCTGTCTTTCTTATCGGTTTTCTTTGCTTAGTGTTAGCACATCCACCACCGTTAGAAGGCTTAGCTGATCCAACAACAATTGGTTATATTCCTTTACCTGACTGGTATTTCCTATTTTTATACCAGCTGTTGAAATATCCTTTTGCTAGTGGTAAGTTTGTCTTATTTGGTATCATTATCATACCTGGTTTAGCATTTGGAGCTTTATTTTTAGCACCATTTTTAGACAATGGCACAGGAAGACGTCCGCCTCAACGTCCAATCGCTGTAGCGATGATGATTTTAGCGTTAGCATCTGTTGTTTGGTTAACCTATGAATCTGCTGCGGCTGTTGACTGGGAGGCCCGGGCAGAAGCGAATAAACCTATTCCACCAGATGCAGTAACGATTGACGTAAGTGATCCAGGATATGAATTCTATAAAAATAGCTGTGCTATGTGTCATGGAGATGCCTTAGAGGGCTTATCAGCACCATCATTGATTGGTACTGAATATACTGCTGAGGAAATTGCAATTGTATCTAGAGAGGGAATTGATGGTGATCCAGGAATGCCAGCCGATGCTTTCAAAGGAACAGATGAAGAACTTGAACTATTAGTTGAATTTATTATGTCAGTGAATGAAGAGTTTGCTGAATAGATAACAATATTAACACCTTTGCCAAAGTGATATACTTGGTAAAGGTGTTTTTTATCATCAATTTTTTAGACAAAGGAGATCAATGAAACGTGTTACAAAAGATATTGCTCAATAAATACTTTCTATGGCTATTATTTTTTATTAATCTATTCGGTACAATTTATGGATACATATGGTATGACAGTCAGTTGTCAATTACACCACCAATATTTCTTCCTTTTGTGCCAGATAGTCCAACAGCAAGTCTATTTTTTACCATCTTTCTTTTCTACTTCATCTTTAACAGAAATGTCCCTTATCTTGAAGCGCTGGGTCTTATGTCGTTATTTAAATATGGGATTTGGGCCGTTGCGATGAATTTGTTTACCTTATACATAGATGGTTCTTTAGATTGGCAAGGCTATATGTTAATGGCATCCCATGCCGGAATGGCATTACAAGCTGTATTATATGCTCCATATTATAAAATTGAGTTAAAGCATTTGGTTGTAGCGGCGCTCTGGATTTTACATAATGACATTATCGATTATGTGTTCGAAATGATGCCAATATATTCTTCCTTAACAACCTACATGAAGGAAATTGGCTATTTTACTTTTTGGTTAAGCGTAATCACCATTTTTGTTGCCTATCGGCTAACAATTGGTAAGAAACGGTGAGCAAGAAACATTGCTAGTTATATATTTTCCTATCTTCACATACATTGATAAAAGTATGGTATGTGAGGTGATCTCCATCAAAAAACTTAAATTTTACCAATTATGTTTAGCCCTCATGGTAGGCATCCTACTTAACAGTATGACTATATTTATTAAACTTGATCCCGTAATGGCACAAAATGTAAATGATATGACCTTATCTAAAACAAATTTTGATATGACCCCGTTTTTTTGGGCACTAGCAATTGTTGGTGGTTGTATTGCCGTGACCTTGGGTTATGTAAGTTGGCGGAAATATAAAGCCGAACAAAAAGCGAAGATTGAACAGGACACATCAGTTGACTAGATAAATGAATTTGACTAAAATTGACCTATACAGCAAATCTATCTTTTAGCAAAGGAGGAATACACCGCATGACGCTAGGACAATATTTAATCTACTTTGCTTTGTTAATGATTATCCCTATGTGGGCGCAAGCAAGAGTTCAGCGAACCTATAAAACATATTCGCAAATAGCGACTTCTTCCTATATGACTGGTGCACAAGTTGCACGCAAAATATTAGATGATAATGGTCTTTTTGATGTTCGAATTGAAGAGGTTAAAGGATTTTTAACCGACCACTACGATCCTCGCGAAAAAGTTGTTCGATTATCGAGTAAAAACTACCATGGATACTCAATGGCTGCTGCCGCTGTAGCTGCCCATGAAGTTGGACACGCTCTACAAGATAGTGAAGAGTATGCCTTCCTTAATTTTCGTACAGCCCTTGTTCCGTTAGCTAGTTTTGGGTCAAGATCAGCGATTTGGATTATTATTATTGGTGCTGCGTTAGGTATGTTAAATTTAGTCTTGATAGGTATTTTCTTTATGGCATTTGCTGTTTTGTTCCAACTAGTTACCTTACCTGTAGAATTTAACGCATCTAATCGAGCCATGGATCAACTTGTTGTCTCAGGAATTATTCAAAATAACGAAGAGAGAGACACGAAGAAAGTGCTCAATGCTGCAGCTTTAACCTATGTAGCAGCTGCCCTTGTAGCCGTGATGGAGCTCTTAAGATTTGTCTTCATCTTTTTAAACAATGATTAAATATAAGCTGAGCCTTCACTCAGCTAATTTTAAAAGGAGTTCAGTCTTAAACTGGACTCCTTTCATTTTGCAAAGTATTTTTTAGTCTGTCAGGGGATTTTTATTCTCATCTAATGTAAATCCTTCACCCATTACTTCGTGAACGGCGCTCACTGTAACAAAGGCATGGGGATCGACAGCATGAATGATGCCTTTTAATTTAACAATTTCATTCCTACCAACTACGCAAAACAATACATGATGTTGCTGTCCAGTATAACTCCCAGTTCCTGAAAAGATCGTTACACCTCGATCCATTTCACGATGGATTCTTTTCGCAATTTCCTCACTATGTTGGGAAATAATGGTTGTTCCTCGAGCAGAGTAGGCACCTTCTTGAATAAAATCAATTACTCTAGCGCCAATATATACAGCTAATAATGTGTACATTCCTTGTACTAATTCTAAAATGGCAAAAACAGATGTGGCAATAACAGCTAAGTCAAATACAAACATCGTTTTTCCCATACTCCAGCCAAAATATTTATTGATAATCCGGGCGATAATGTCGACCCCGCCGGTCGTACCCCCATAACGAAAAATAATCCCTAAACCTACACCTAGAAAGACACCGGCAAATAAGGCAACAAGGGTCATATCTGTTTGCAGATCGATCATTAACGGTTTAATTTGAAAGATTTTCAAAAATAATGAAACGGATACGGTACCTATAATAGTGTAAATAAATGAAATCCGTCCTAAAAACTTCCAACCGATTAAAAATACAGGAATATTCAGGATAATATAAGTAATTGCTGGATCAAGGCCCCATAAGAAATATAACAATAGGGTAATACCAGTAAATCCACCTTCACCTAGGCTGTGTTGCATATTGAAATGGACAATCCCGAAGGAAAAAATAGCTGAACCGAGTAGGATAAAGAAGATATTCTTATATTTGAGTCCAAAAAACATAGGCTAAACCTCCAATGTCTATGATTGGCTAAACAAGCAGTTCTTAGTTATAGTAAAGATATCATGAACGTTGTTAATATTTTCCTCATTTTGTTTTTGTAAGAAAAAAATTTGTCAAAAGAAGACTATTTAGCTAACATTAAAGAAGATTAAACTAATCAAAACATCCTTGAATCATATTATCATATCTATTCCTTAACTGACGAGTATTTACTAAGTATAATAATGAAAATTAATGACCTTATTTTTGACTGAATTAGATCAAATATGCTCGTACGATATAGCTAAATTGTTCTTAAAGACGATCGAAATCAATCAAAATATGGCAAGAGATGTATTTGTAAAAAAGGAGGTCATACATCATGACAGTAAAAATCATTTTAGCTGGACCCCGTGGTAAAATGGGTTCTACATTTCTTAAAGTCGTTCAACAAGAAGAAAATTTTGAATTGGTGGCTTGTATTGACCGTAAGCATAATGGAAAAAGGTTATGGGAGATCCATCCTTCTTCCCATTTAGATGTACCAATTTACGAAGATGCTCAAACATGTTTTCAGGAAAATCCTGCAGATGTGTTTGTCGATTTAACCATGCCTGATGTCGGGTTTGAACATACAAAAAAAGCACTTAATAATGGAATTAGAACTGTGACAGGGACATCAGGATTTACAAGCCAACAAATTGATGAATTAACAGCCTTAGCTAATAAAAATCAAGTTGGCTGTATCATCGCACCTAATTTTGCAATTGGCGCAGTGCTCATGATGCAATTCGCTCAAATGGCAGCTAAATTTTTCCCAAATGTTGAAATTATTGAAAAACATCATGATCGAAAAATAGATGCTCCTTCTGGCACCGCCATGAAAACAGTTGATATGATCAAAGAGGTTAGACAAGCCCAACAACAAGGCCACCCTGGGGAATTTGAAACCTTACCCCATGCTAGAGGGGGAGAGGTTGAAGGAATTCGTATCCATAGTGTAAGGCTACCAGGACTAATTGCCCACCAAGAAGTAATCTTTGGTGCACCTGGCCAAACGCTAACGATTACCCACGATTCCTTTAGTCGGGAGTCCTTCATGGAAGGTATTAAATTAGCAGTCAATGAGGTTATGAACTTAGAGAAACTCGTCTATGGGTTAGAAAATATCTTAAATTCGCGTTAAAGGTCATCAATACGTTAAAATAACAGTATAGAGGAGATTATAAAATGGTAAATATTGCGCTGATTGCTCATGATAAAAAGAAACAAGATATGATCAATTTTGCTATTGCTTATAAGCATACGTTAGCAAAAGCTGATTTATATGCTACGGGAACAACAGGAAAATTGGTTTCTGAAGCAACAGGTCTACACGTACATCGTTTTCAATCAGGACCAATAGGTGGGGATCAACAAATTGGAGCTATGATTGCTAGTAATGAAATGGATATTGTTATCTTTTTCCGTGATCCTTTAACAGCTCAACCCCATGAGCCTGATATTAGTGCCTTAATGAGACTTTGCGATGTTCATCTCATTCCATTGGCAACGAATATGGCAACAGCAGAAATTTTAATGCATGGATTAAACCGTGGTGATTTAAAGTGGAGAGAAATAATGAACACAAAAAGTGATTGAGGTGATGTTTCCCGATGAAAAAAATAGGAATTACTTGTTATCCGACTGTTGGCGGTTCAGGGATAATCGCTACAGAATTAGGCATGAAACTAGCTGAAGTAGGGCATGAAGTCCATTTTATCACATCAAAAATGCCATTTCGGTTAAATAAGCTATATCCTAAAATATTTTATCATGAAGTGGAAATAACAAACTATCCGGTGTTTCAATCTCCTCCATACGATTTAGCGTTAGCAGCTAAAATGGCTGAAGTCGTTGAACGAGAAAAACTAGATATCCTACATGTTCATTATGCAATCCCTCATGCAATGAGCGCGATTTTGGCGAGAGACCTTGCTGAACATGATGTTAAAGTCATTACAACCCTTCATGGAACAGATATATCTGTCTTAGGTCATGATCCGGCCTTTAAACGAATACTTCATTATGGCATTGAACAATCAGATGCCGTAACAGCTGTATCACATAGTCTTGCCAAAGAAACAAAAGAAAGAATTGGTATCGAAAAAGATATTTCAGTCATATACAATTTCGTCAATGAAGATGTCTATTTCAGAAAAAATCTTGCTTCCATTAAAGAACAATTTTCTATTGATCCTGATGAAAAAATTGTGATGCATATATCAAATTTTCGGAAAGTAAAACGAATTCCTGACGTTATTCATACATTTAAATATATTCGTGAAAAAGTAAAAGCAAAACTACTGCTTGTCGGTGATGGTCCAGAAGCATCAACCGCTTTTTCTTTAGTGAAAGAGTTAAATTTAGAAAATGATGTATTGTTTTTAGGTAAAAAGAGAAAGATTAGTGATTTATTATCAATTGCTGATTTAATGTTACTATTATCAGAACATGAAAGCTTTGGACTTGTTTTATTAGAAGCCATGTCATGTGAAGTACCAGCGATTGGAACTAACGTTGGTGGGATACCTGAAGTGATTCAACATGATGAAACAGGTTATATCGTTGAATTAGGTGAGGTCAAACAAGCGGCCGAATATGCGACGAAATTGTTGACTGATGATGGCTTACTAAAGAAATTTTCGAAAAATGCCTTAGTATATGCAAGAGAAAGATTTCATTCGAAAAAAATTGTGAAACAATATACAGATTTGTATGATAAACTGTTAAGAAAACCCGTTAAAGTTGAGTGATAACGATGCCTAAAGACCCGTTTGTCGACGGAATAAAGATTATTGAACAAATCGAACAGGCTAATGAAGAAGCTTATTTTGTTGGTGGTTGTGTACGAGACTTGTTGCTTAAACGACCAATAAAAGACATAGATATTGCCACATCAGCAAAACCTGAGAAAATACAACAAATCTTTAAACAGGTTATTCCTGTTGGGATTGAACATGGAACGGTGATCGTCAGATATAATCATCGTTCATATGAAGTAACAACTTTTCGGGTCGATGGACAATATTCTGATAACCGTCATCCTGATGAGGTTCAATTTATAAATAGCATTGATGAAGATTTGAAACGAAGAGACTTTACGATGAATGCTCTCGCTATGGACAAAGATGGGGAAATAATTGATTTATTTTCTGGTAGGAAAGATATTAAACGAAGACAAATAAGAACAGTAGGCGATGGCTATGAGCGGTTCATGGAAGATGCTTTACGGATGGTTCGAGCTATTCGTTTTGCTAGTCAATTAGGTTTTGCCATTGAATCAGAAACCTTACAAAACATTATTGCCCTAAGAGAAAATATTTCTCATATTGCTATTGAGCGAATTACGAATGAATTAACGAAATTATTTGCTGGTGATTTCGTCAATCAGGGCATTGATTATTTAAAACAAACGAAACTCGATCAATATTTACCGATTTTTAAAGAACATCCGCAGATTTTACAGCGAATACCACATTTACATGAACCATTACATTCTTTTGCTGAAGTCATTGCTTTACTTCATAATCTTGAACCAACCGTTCGGGTATCTGCCTGGGCAAAGGCATGGAAAACATCCAATCGAATTGAACGGGAAGCAATTTTTCTAACCGAAGCCTTGCAAAATTATCAAATGCATGGTCTTAATGAGTGGCTAGTTTATCAATTACCAGAACATCTGCTAGAAGGTTTTTGGCGACTCGTTGAAAATATTTTTCCTGATAAGAAATTTCAACGAACACAGTTAGTACAATTAAAACAATCTTTACCTATACAAGCAAAAACAGATTTAGCCATTAATGGCTCAGATATTATTGCTTTGTTTCCAGCCATTAAGCAAGGGCCATGGATACGTGAGATGATCACAAGCCTAGAAAAAAAAGTCGTTCAGCAGGAATTGCCAAATGATAGAAAAGTATTAAAGGAGTGGATATTATGCAATCCACCCAAAATAAACTCATAGAAATCTTGTCAAAACATCAAGGTCAATACGTTTCGGGACAAAAACTATCAGAAGCACTCAATATATCAAGAAGCGCTATTTGGAAACATATGAAAAATTTAGCTCAGGCTGGCTATCAAATTGATGCCAAGTCAAGAGTAGGCTATCGAATTATTAGTGGGCCTAATCAACTTAACGAATATACCCTTAAATGGGGTCTAAAAACATCGTGGTTAGGTAAAACATTGATTCATAAACCAACGACCATTTCGACACAATCTGATGCCCATCAATTAGCTAGAAATAATGCAAAACATGGTACAATCATTATTGCTGATCAGCAAACAGGTGGTGTTGGGCGAAGAAAACGACCATGGCATTCTGCTGAAGAAAAAGGTATTTGGATGAGTATGATTCTCCGTCCGGACTTATTACCTTATCAAGCACCCCAACTCACCTTACTTACTGCAACTGTATTAGCTGATGTAATTCAAAGGTTGACAGATCTTAAACCAAAGATCAAATGGCCAAATGATATTTTAATCAATCATAAAAAGGCAGCAGGTATTTTAACTGAAATGCAAGCTGAACAAGATGAGATTGACTATGTGATTATTGGTATTGGTCTAAATATCAATCAACAGCGCAATGATTTACCAACAGATCTTCAAGAAATAGCAACTTCGATTGCTATAGAGACTAATCAAGAATGGTCACTCGTTCTTTTTGTGCAAGAGATTTTACAAACCTTTGAAGATCAGTATCATAAATATGTAACCAATGGATTCGACAAGATAAAAGATCAATGGGAGCGCTTCGGATACAAAATCGGTGAAAAAGTCTGGATTAAACAGACTGATCAATACGAACAAGCTACATTTTTAGGCATAGCTGAAGATGGCGCTTTATTAATCGAAAATACACCAGGAGACATACATAAAGTATATTCAGCAGAAATTGATTGGCTAAAGGAGGATTAACTAATAAAGTGTTAACTCGATTAGATTTAGAACGGATGAAACTAGCAGGCGAAAAAATTACGATGATCACTGCCTATGATTATCCGTCTGCCAAAATGGCTGAGTCTGCTCAGGTTGATATGATTCTCGTAGGTGACTCATTAGGCAATACCGTTTTAGGCTACACATCAACCATTCAAGTCACCGTTGACGATATGATTCATCATGCTAAAGCCGTTAAACGAGGAGCACCAAATACATTTATTGTCGTTGATATGCCATTTATGTCGTACCATATTTCAAAGGAAGAATCCCTGAAGAATGCCAAGAGAATTTTTCAACAAACTGACACACAAGCCCTTAAAATTGAAGGTGCATCACCGGAAGTATTAGAGCTGACAAAATCGTTAACGAACGCGGGAATTCCAGTTGTTGCACACTTAGGATTAACACCCCAATCAGTCAATGTCTTAGGAGGATATCGTGTGCAAGGAAATGATGAAAATACGGCTAATAATTTATTGGCCGATGCAAAAAAAGTAGCCGATGCCGGAGCGATTGCGCTAGTTCTTGAATGTATACCTAAAGAATTAGCGAAAGTGATTACGGAAGCAATTAGTATTCCAACCATTGGAATTGGTGCTGGCGTAGATTGTGATGGCCAAGTCCTTGTATATCATGATATTTTACAATATGGTGTTGATCGCCTAGCAAAATTTGTTAAATCCTATGCTAATTTTAACGAAATTGGCACAAAAGCGCTGCAATCATATGTTGCAGATGTAAAAAACAAACAATTTCCAACAGATGAGCACTCATATATTATAAAAGATCCAAATATATTACCAAAGAAGTGAGAATAATGGAAATTATTAAATCGCCACGAGAATTACAATCTATGGTCATCGATATTAAAAAACAACATAAGGAAATTGGTTTTGTTCCAACGATGGGCGCATTTCATGAAGGTCATACTTCTTTAATGAAACAAGCTCGAAAAGAAAATGATCTGCTTATCACAAGTATTTTTGTTAATCCATTGCAGTTTGGCGCAAATGAAGATTTTGATACTTATCCACGTAACGCCGACCATGATATTGAAATAGCTAAAAAGCATGGCGTTGATATATTGTTTATGCCAGAAGTAGAGGATATGTATCCCCAAGAATTATCAATTAGGATGCATGTTACGAAAAGAACAAATGTCCTTTGTGGCAAATCTCGTCCTGGACATTTTGATGGTGTTGTTACAGTATTAACGAAATTATTCAATATTATTATGCCAAATCGTGCCTATTTTGGTTTAAAAGATGCGCAACAATTTGCCGTTGTTGATAGTTTAATTACTGATTATAACTTTCCAATCGAACTCATCGGCTTACCAACAATTAGAGATAACAATGGTTTAGCTAAAAGCAGTCGAAATGTCAATTTAGACCAAGCTGAATACGAAGAAGCTTTATGGTTATATCGTGCCTTAAAACATGGACAACAAATGATTAAAGCAGGAGAAAAAAATCCGCAATTAATTATTTCTGAAGTAAATAATATTATTGCAGCAAATACTTCTGGTACAATAGATTATATCGAAGTATTAAGTTATCCAGAGTTAACACCAATTAAGCAAATTGATTCACTGATTATATTAGCAGTAGCAGTAAAGTTTAGTCGCGCAAGATTAATTGATAACATGTTACTCGATAAAGATGGGAATATTGTACCATCTTTACGATAGGGGGGTATTCTTCATGTTCCGCACCATGATGAAAGCTAAAATACATCGTGCTCGCGTAACTGATGCAAATTTAGATTATATCGGAAGTGTTACCATAGATGAAGATATTTTAGAGCAAGTCGATATCTTACCAAATGAAAAAGTTCAGATTGTTAATAATAATAATGGGGCACGCTTTGAAACCTATGTCATACCAGGTGAAAGAGGATCAGGTATCATTTGTTTAAACGGCGCAGCAGCCCGCTTAGTGCAGAAAAATGATATTATCATTATTATTTCTTATGCATTAGTATCTGAAACAGAGTTACCATCATTTACATCGAAAGTGGCTATTATGAATGAAAATAATCAAATTGAACGAATGATTACACAAGAAACGCCATTAACCAAAATGTAAGATTGTATGGGTAAAACTCTTATCAGTTCATGATAAGAGTTTTATGTTGAAAAGCTGAGGGAGGAGACAAGAAAAGTTGGATAAATTTGTCGTCATTGATTTAGAAACAACTGGGCACTCTCCAGCTGTCGATGATCAAATTATTGAAATTGGCATTGTTGTCATCGAAAATAATCAAATCAGTGAAGAATTCACAACCTTACTAAAACCGAAAAAAATAGTACCAAAATTTATTACCAATTTAACGGGTATTGATAATAGCGATGTGGAAAATGCGCCATATTTTGAAGATATAGCCGAAACCGTTATTTCGTTTTTTGAAGGAGCATATTTCGTCGCTCATAATGTCACCTTTGATTTAGGGTTCTTAAATCATGAGCTAAACAAGAGCGGTTTTGAACCATTGAAGCCTAAAACAATTGATACTGTTGAGCTATCACGAATTTTGTTTCCACAAGCTCCTGGGTTTAAATTGAATCAATTAGCTGAGTTCTTACAAATTTCCCATGATCATCCACATCGAGCCCTATCTGATGCTTATGTAACAGCGAAGTTATTGCTCATATTAACTGATAAGTTAGCTGCTTTACCTTATGAGACAATTACTCATCTATTAACATTAGAAGAGGACTTGCAATCAGATATAGCTGAACTGCTTACGTATTATCAAGAAAAAGCTAGTATGCGGCATGATGATCAATATGAAGTATTCCAAGGAATCGCTTATAAAAAAAGTAAACCGATCAATACCGAATTATATGAAGTAAAAGATTCTTTTGGCAGCTGTCTCGAGCAAATTTATGATACAAATGGCGCATTAGCTAGAGAAATGCAATCTTACGAACAACGACCAGGCCAAAAAATGATGTCTGAACAAATCTATGATTGTTTCCAAGCCAATCAGCATGCTTTAATTGAAGCTGAAACAGGGACTGGAAAATCCCTTGCATATTTGATTCCAGCGGTTTATGAAGCTGTCAAACAGAATGAAAAAATTGTCATTAGCACTTATACAACCCAATTACAAAACCAACTGTTAGAAGAAGAAATTCCTTTATTAAAAAAGATTATTTCATTTCCATTTACTGCCACAATCTTAAAAGGTAAAAGTCATTATATCAGTTTAGAAAGATTTGCCTATGCCTTAGCCAATGACCATGAAGAAAATTATGATTTAACCTTGACAAAAGCGATGATTCTTGTTTGGTTGACTGAAACAGAAACAGGAGACGTTGATGAAATTCAATTGCCTTCTAGTGGCTATTATTTTTTTAGAAAAATATCAACCGAAGCCGAAAGAACTCTTGATCCAAAGTCACCATGGTACTCACGTTCCTATTATTACCGAGCGCAAATGAGGGCAGAACATGCTGATATTATCATCACGAATCATGCCTTATTATGTTCTGATTTATTTAATGATTATCGACTTCTACCCGATTATCAAAAAGTAATAGTAGACGAGGCCCATCATTTTGATGAAACAGCAGGTAAATACTATGGTTTTAAAATGGATTATGCGAGTATGCAATTTGCCTTAAATCAACTTGGTACATCGACGCAGACGAGTACAATCAATCAACTAATAAATCAATACCCTTCACTAAGGGAAGAAATAAATGTAGATCAATGGGATGAACAACTAAAAGAAGCTAAATATGAATTAGATACGTTATTTGGCTATCTTTATCATTATGTATTAAAACACCGAAATGATAAAACAGCCTACAGTGATATCGGACGTATTCAACATCGGCTTATGGATCCTAAACAAGAAAAGGATAAACAGTGGATTTCTATCCAGGATATGGCTAAACGATTAATCGCTATTTTAAATGATTTAATACATACTTTGGCGAAGATCAATCAATACTTGAAACAAGACAAAACACCAAACACATATGATGTCGATGACGTAGAAAATCACGCTAAAGTTTTGCAAACTTATACCGATTATACAGAAAATTTATTTTTACAAGACACTGAGCCAACAGTCGTTAAATGGATTGAGATTGATGTCCATGGCGGAAAAAATGCCGTATTTTTATATAGTGAGCCGGCAGATATGTCAGCCTTATTAAAGGAAAAGTTTTTTAATGATAAGCAAAGCGTAATCTTAACAAGTGCCACATTAACGATGCGTAATTCATTTTCTTTTATTAGAAACAAACTTGGTTTAACAGCTGACGATGTTGTTACAGAAAAAATACCATCACCATTTTCCTATGAAGATCAAGTTCGCTTCATGGTACCGAATGATTTTCCGCATATTAATGATGAAGATTTTATTTATGCAACCTGTGAAGCGATTTTATCCCTTGCAGAAATTACTAAAGGACGGATGCTCGTTCTCTTTACATCCTATGAGATGTTAAGAAAGTCATATTTTCTTTTACAAGAGATGATGGATGTAGATGAATATATTTTAATGGCTCAAGGAATTTCTAGTGGTAGTCGTACCCGACTCAAAAAGAATTTTCAGACCTTCGAAAAAGCAATTCTTTTAGGCACAAGCTCATTTTGGGAAGGTGTTGACATTAAAGGTGAAGCTCTCTCTTCCTTGATGATTGTACGACTTCCATTCCAACCACCCAATCATCCTGTATTAGAAGCAAAAGCCGAATCATACAAACAGCAAGGAAAGAATGCATTTTATGAATTATCTTTACCCCATGCGGTGTTACGATTCAAACAAGGATTTGGTCGACTCATTCGTTCAGCCAATGACCGAGGGATCGTATTTGTATGTGATGCGAGAATCATGAAGTCATCCTATGGTAAGTTCTTTCTCGACTCGATTCCTCCTGTACCAGTTCTATATCATTCAACAAACGAACTGATGGAACAGGCCGAATCATGGTTTTAACAATTGTATTTGGGTTTTGGGGTTAAAAAATACTGATGCTAGTACAGCATCAGTAAATATGGTATGAGATGGAAGTGTATTGAATTTCATCACGCGATATAATTCAGCGTTACTTATAGGATGGGCAAGTAGGACATTAATATGATTGACATTATCTAAGTATGAAGCAAGCTTTTAACTTAGGAGGCAAAAAATGACGATAAATCAATATATACGAAAAATAACAAGTAAAGATGTGAAGCAAAATGAGTAATATCTTTCGTTCCAATATTTTCAAATGGTCGTTACTCCTATTTATCGTCTTGTTAGGGGCTTGTCTCGTATATTTTATCTATTTATATTTTGACATTCAGGCTAATAAAACGGAAGGATTTGATGAAGCTAAACAAATTGCCCTGCAAAATACGACATTAGTTGATGTAGATCAGATTGTTCGTTTTCACGGTGATGAACCATATTATGTACTATTTGGAAAATCAGCAGAAGATGAAGAATTACTCGTTTTTGTACCCTTTAATTACGAACCTGATGATCCATTAATCGTTGTCAATCAATTAGAGATTATGTCTGAACATACTATCATAAATAGTTGGGAACAGGAATGTCACCAATGTAAGTTTATTAAAATAACGCCAGGAATTCTTAATGATGAACCCCTATGGGAATTAATGTATATTGATTCCTCTGACAGATATGTACTGGATTACGTATCTATGTATGATGGTTCACCTTATGAACAACTGCGATTTAAAACGATGTTTCAACGATAGAAAGGCGGTCTAAGCATGGAGTTATCAAATCGGGTAAAAACATTAACACCATCATCTACTTTAGCTATTTCCGCATTAGCCCAACAACTAAAAAAAGAAGGCCATGATGTTATCGGTTTAGGTGTCGGTGAGCCAGACTTTAATACACCTGATTACATAATAGAAGCGGCCACAAAAGCAATGCAGGAAGGTAAAACAAAGTATACACCTTCAGGTGGGATTCCTGAACTTAAAGAAGCGATTGCGGCGAAATTATTAGCCGATCATCAGCTTACTTATACTCTAGATGAAATAATCGTTACCCTTGGGGCAAAAGATGCCCTTTATAATTTATTTCAAGTCATATTAAACAAAGATGATGAAGTAATTATACCTGCACCTTATTGGGTAAGTTATCCTGAACAAGTTAAACTTGCTGAAGGAAAACCTATCATCATTCAAACAACTGAAGAAAATAATTTAAAAATCACCCCTGAACAATTAGAAGCAGCCATTACAAACAAAACAAAAGCATTCATTATTAATTCGCCGAGTAACCCAACTGGTTATATGTATACGGAAGAAGAGTTAGCCCAACTAGGTGAAGTATGTCTCAAACATAATATTCTTATCGTTTCAGACGAAATTTATGAAAAGCTTATTTATACAGATGAAGAACATATCTCTATTGCTTCCATTTCGCCAGAATTAAAGGAACAGACGATTGTTATTAATGGCGTTAGTAAAACATATGCGATGACAGGATGGCGGATTGGTTTTGCTGCCGGTCCTCAAGGAATTATTAAAGCCATGACCGGTTTAGCATCCCATTCTACCTCAAATCCGGTTTCTTTTGCTCAATACGGAGCATTAGCAGCCTACACGACGGAAAATGGCTTTGTTAAGGAAATGGCTGATATTTTTGCCGAAAGATTAGCGGTTTTTTATGATTTAATCGTTGATATTCCGGGGATTTCATGTAATCGACCACAAGGTGCATTTTATTTGTTTCCCAATGTGAAGGAAGCAGCAAAAATGGGTGGTTTTGCTACCGTAGATGAATGGGTATCAGCATTATTAGAAGAAGAGAAAGTAGCTATCGTTCCAGGTTCTGGATTTGGGGCACCTGATCATGTAAGGATGTCCTATGCAACATCTATTGATCAGTTACAAGAAGCAGCCAAACGCATTCATCGCTTTGTATTAAATCATCAATGAACAACAAAATGTTTGGAGGTATTATCTTGAAAACAACAATTAAGCAAGTTCCACAACACGAAAATAAAGAAGTAACAATTGGTGCATGGCTTGCCAATAAACGATCAAGTGGGAAAATTGTCTTTTTACAATTACGTGACGGTACTGGATTTATGCAAGCTGTAGTCGTTAAAAATGATGTGTCAGAGGAAGTATTTGAACTAGCTAAGAGCATGACCCAAGAATCCTCAATGTATATAACAGGTACAATTGTCGAAGACACACGTTCATCCTTTGGCTATGAGATGCAAGTAAAGGATATTCAATTAATTCATCAAGCAGTTGATTATCCAATTACGCCTAAGGAACATGGTATAGAATTTTTAATGGACCATCGTCATTTATGGCTTCGTTCCCGAAAACAATATGCGATTATGAAAATTCGTAACCAGCTCATTCAAGCTACGTATCAATTTTTCTACCAACATGATTTCGTTAAAATTGATCCACCAATTATTACTGCCTCATCAGCAGAAGGAACAACAGAATTGTTCCATACGGATTACTTTGGTGAAGAAGCGTATTTATCCCAAAGTGGGCAACTATATATGGAAGCTGCCGCCATGGCATTTGGTAAAGTCTTTTCATTCGGGCCAACATTTAGAGCGGAAAAATCACATACCCGTAGGCACTTAATAGAGTTTTGGATGATTGAACCTGAAATGGCCTTTGTTGATCATGAAGAAAGCTTAGAAGTTCAGGAACAATATGTAAGCTATATTGTTCAATCTGTTTTAGAAAATTGTCAATTAGAATTAGAAATCTTAGAAAGAGATTTAAGCAAACTGAAAAATGTAAAACCACCATTTCCACGGATCACTTATGATGAAGCGATTGAGATATTAACGAATGAACTCGGTTTCGATGACATAAAATGGGGCGATGATTTTGGGGCGCCACATGAAACAGCTATCGCTGAACAATTTGACAAACCGGTATTTATTACCCATTATCCTGCAGATATAAAAGCATTTTATATGAAACCACATCCAGAACGTCCTGAAGTTGTTCTGTGTGCTGATTTAATCGCACCAGAAGGATATGGTGAAATTATCGGTGGTTCCCAACGGATTGATGACTATGATTTGATGAGAGAAAGATATGAACAGCATAATTTAACAGGTGAAGCCTATCAGTGGTATTTAGAGTTACTAAAATATGGTTCCGTACCTCACTCAGGCTTTGGTTTAGGTTTTGAACGAACTGTCGCTTGGCTAGCTGGTGTCAAACATATCCGCGAAACCATTCCGTTTCCTCGTTTATTAAATCGGCTATACCCATAATCCTATCAATAAAAATAGATCTCATGCATGTAAGCATGGGATCTTTTCTTTTCATGGTATACTATTACATGAGGTGTGAAAACATGACAAAATCAATTCCTTTTCAACAAATGTTACTACAACAAATTAATATTCCTGCCAAATTATTAACTACTTATAAAGAGTTAGGATTAAATGAAATAGAAGTGATAGTTATTTTGCAATTGCATCGTTTTTTACAAGACAATAATGATTTTCCAACCCCACAAGAGATAGCCACGCATTTAACCATTGACGAAAAAGAATGTTCCCATATTTTACGTAAATTGATCCAACAAGGATTATTAGAAATTATTCAATGGGAAAATGAACAACAACAATTAAGTGAAGCATACAGTTTAAATCCATTGTGGGAAAGACTATTTAAGCAAGCAACCAAAACGCGTGAAGAAGAAGAAAGTAATATTGGTACGATTTTTATTCTCTTTGAACAAGAATTTGGTCGACCATTATCACCCTTTGAAATAGAAACGATTAATGCTTGGTTGGATGAGGATGAGTTTTTACCAGCATTGATTAAAGCCGCCTTAAGAGAAGCGGTGTTAATGGGGAAATTAAATTTTACATATATAGATCGGATTTTACGGGATTGGAAAAAGAAGGGGATTCATACTGTTGAAGATGCCCGTGAATCAAGTCGAGCTTTTCGCGACAAACAAAAACCAAGATTAAGCGAACAACAAGTAGAGACAAAAAAAGTTGATCAATCCTTATATTATAACTGGTTAGAAGAAGGGGAATAAAAGGTGTTAAATAATCAACAAATCCGAAGAGTTTTAGATGTAATCGGGGAGATGTTTCCTGACGCTGATTGTGAGCTAAATCATGATAATCCTTTTGAGTTACTTATTGCCGTTGTTTTATCGGCCCAATGTACTGATGCTCTTGTCAATAAAGTAACGGCAAATTTATTTAAGAAATACAAAACACCTGAAGATTATTTAGCTGTCGATCTCGAAGAACTACAACAAGATATCCGTTCAATTGGTTTATATCGAAATAAAGCAGCAAATATCCAGAAATTGTGTCGGACACTTATCGATGAACATGATGGCGAAGTACCAAAAAGTCGAACTGAATTAATGAAATTAGCTGGTGTTGGTAGAAAAACAGCTAATGTGGTCATGTCTGTAGCATTTAATGAACCGGCCATTGCTGTGGATACTCATGTGGAGCGGGTTTCCAAACGGCTAGGAATTTGTCGCTGGAAAGATTCCGTGTTAGAAGTAGAAAAAACATTAATGAGACGTATCCCAAAAGAAGAATGGAGCCAAACCCATCATCGACTAATCTTTTTTGGAAGATATCATTGTAAAGCCAGGAATCCTAATTGTTCTGAATGTCCATTATTGGACCTATGTCGCGAAGGTAAGAAGAGGATGAAAAAGAGGATATAAACTAAATTATCAAATATCATACATTCAGAATAGATTTGAGGTGATAACGTAGTGATCTTTCTTTTTATAATTTTAAGTATTACATTTTCTTTTCTTTTTATACTAGTTTGTGATATACTGAGCATATATCATGGTAATATTTTACATAAATAGAGGTATATGCCTATAAAACTGGCGTAATTATCTAAAATTCAATTTGCAACACTTCTACATATGTGAAGTGTTGAACAATTATGTTTGTAAAGATTATTATTAAATAAGAGAACAAATAATAAGGAGTGATAAGATGGGCCGTTTGGATAACAAAGTAATCATTGTTACTGGTGCCGCAGGTGGAATGGGTGAAGCCTATGCGAGAAAGTTTGTTGAAGAAGGGGCAAAGGTTATATTAGCAGACATCAATGAAGAGAAAGGTAATGCAATTGCTGATGAACTAGGTGAAAATGCAACTTTTGTTAAACTTGATGTAAGAAATAAAGATCAGTGGGAAAATGCTGTTCGTACAGCCGAAGAAAAATATGGTTACGTTACTGGATTAATGAACAATGCTGCCATAGATGGCAATCCAGAAAAACTAATTGAAGAGGTCACTAGGGAAGAATACGACGAAATGTTTGATATTAACGTTTATGGTGTATTCCTAGGCATGCAAGCTGTCGTAGAATCAATGAAAAAGAATAAATCTGGGTCTATTGTGAATGTGTCATCAACTGCAGGTGTAAATAGTAGCAAATGGGATGCAGCCATTTATGTTGGTTCTAAATTTGCTGTTACCGGCTTATCAAAGGCGGCAGCAGTAGAATTTGGTAAATACAATATTCGTGTCAATTCACTACATCCTGGAGCCATTGCTACGCCAATGCTGGCAGAAGTAGGTCCTGAAGTGATTGAAACGATAAATGCAGAAACAGCTTTGAATCGTACCGGGAAAACAGAAGAAATTGCAAATATAGGTGTTTTTCTCATGTCTGATGAATCAACATATTCAACTGGTGCGGAATTTATGGTAGATGGTGGTTTATTACTGAAATAAAAGCCTTTCATTGTATCTAATGCCACCTAACAACTCCAGGATCTAAAAAACAAACTGTGTATGTAAGAAGCCATTGACTTCTTACATACACAGTTTTTTAATCTACCCAAATCTTCATCAAAACAACCTATACTTCTTCTTCTTCCTGGTCATTGTTGTTTTCATTCGGTTGTTCATCGACAGGTTCTTCATCATTTGCCTCGGCAGGAATTTCAATCGTCGTACTACGTGCTTCACCTTCAACCCCTTCATTGGCGCCATTGGTACCAATCGGCACGACCGTAATTGTATAGGTTTCACCAGGTAAGGCACCCTCAATGACTATTCCTTGTGATTGCACCGTGTGTTCCTGTCGATAATTAACAATTACTTTAAAGGCAGCAGGGGGGCCATTGTATTGCCAATTAACATCGATTATCTGACTTTCCTCATTATAAACCGCAGATAAATCAGATACTGGTGGAATATTTTGTTCTTCTTCCTCTGGCTCTTCTTCCTCTTCTTCTTCTAGTTCAGGTATGATGATTGTAGTTGTTCGTGGATCACTATTGCCTAAACCTTCGTTACTGATTACAACTACTTGAATTTCATATTCAGCACCAGGCTCAACCTCGGTAATGTCGAGGGATAATTCAGTCACATCGGCTAGTTTTTGCATTTGGCCATCATTTATTTTGGCACTCACTTCGAAGCTAACATCATGGTCAGACTCATATTCCCAGCTTACGTGAATCGTATTTGTTTCTTCATCATAAGTAGCCGCCAATTGATCGACCGGATCTAGCTGATCATATACATCTGATGTTTCTTTAGGTTCATATCCCTTCACAAATAACTCACGAACAATTTTATCCGAAGGTGTATACTTACTTGGTAATTTTGGTGGGTTAGAACCTACCTCAACTTCAACTTCGACAACAGAATCAGGCATTTCAAAATCAGGTGTTTCGATATCTTTGGATAACTCAATCATCGTATGTTTAAACAATTGCTGAGAAACCGTCGTAATACTCATGGCCTTATTATGTTCTTTATAACCGGTCCAAACAGCAATTGTATAGTTGGTTGTGTAACCAGCAAACCATGCGTTATTTACACCTTGGTCATTCGGAAGATTTGTCGTTCCTGTTTTACCAGCCACTGGTAGTCCAGGAATATTTGCTCTACCACCAGTAGCATAGCTTTCTGTCAGTACTGATTTCAACATATCCGTTACCATATAGGCAGTATAATCAGCCATTACTGGTTCAGGTGTAGGTTTTAATTCAACAACTTTTCCATCCGGAAATTCAACTTTTGTTACAGCATATGGTTCATTATAAATACCACCATTACCAAAGGCCCGATAAGCTCCTGCTAATTGGAGTGGGGTAACATTTGTCTCTGCACCACCAATGGCTTCGGTAACTGGCACATAGTCTTGCGCAAATTCAATACCTAATTTTTCACCGAACTCCTTGACTAATTCATTATCAACTTCTAAAAAGGCCTTAATCGTCGGCACATTTAGTGATCTAGCTAGGGCCATACGAGCAGACACCCAGCCGCGATATTGACGATCCCAATTTCGCACTTGATGATCAGTACCAGGGATTTGATATGGTTGATCATCTTCTAATTGGTGATAGGTAGAAATTTTATTGTATTCAATTGCTGGACCAAAAGCGACGATAGGCTTGGCAGTAGACCCTGCTTGACGGCCACCTTGAATCGCATAGTTATAACCATCGATATTTTCTCGGTTCCGACTGCCACCTATTGCTTGGATGGCACCAGTCTTTGTATCAAGAACAACTAAACCAGCTTGTAATTCTTCATCATCACCATAATCAATTGGGTTATCTTCGCTATCAGTTAATAAAAACTCTACATATTCCTGGGCATCTCGGTCCATCGTTGTGTATATTTTTAAGCCATCTGTATAAATATCAGCACCACCTAGTTTTTCCTCTACTTCTTCACGTACTTTACGTAAAAAAGCATCGTGGGGGGCAGTAGCTGGCTTTTCATCTGTTAATAATGAAGCAATGTCAACTTGACGTGCTTCTTCAGCTTCCTCTTCGGAAATTTTACCGTGGTGAACCATGAGATCAAGCACTGTATCGACTCGTTTAGCCATTAAATCAGGATTTTCAAATGGATTGTATGCCGATGGTCGTTGGGGTAGTCCAGCTAATATGGCTGCTTCAACTAATGTTAGATCATGTAAGTCCTTTTTACCAAAGTATACTTCCGCTGCTTTGGCAACTCCATAAGCACCATTTCCAAAAAATATTTTATTTAAATACATTTCCATAATTTGTTCTTTAGAATATTCTCGTTCTAACTTTAATGCTAACCACTGTTCTTGGACTTTAATTTTCAAGGACTTTTCTGGTGTTAAAAAGGCGTTTTCCACCACTTGTTGGGTGATTGTACTTGCACCTTCAGCACCAAAGCCTCGTTTAATGTTGGCAATAATCGCACCGCCAATCCGGCGCAAATCAATGCCGAAGTGATCAAAGAACCTCGCATCTTCTGTAGCCGTGACAGCATCAATGAGGACAGGTGGTAAATCATCAAATTCTACTTTTGTCCGCTTGACATTACCTAATTCAGCAAACAATTCACCATCTTTATCATATATTTGCGATGAAAATGGATCAGATAGTTTTTCAGGATCAAGTTCTGGAGCGGTGGAAATATAATAAATAAACAGACTTATACCTGCAATGAACATAGCAAGGAAGATAATACCAATGATGAGAAAAACTCTTTTTGCTATTGATTTTTGTTTTGGTTTAGCTTGTTTTTGTCTTCTTGCTACTCGTGACTTATTATTCTCTGTCATCGTTCATTTTCCTCCAATCTAAAAGTAAAGCTTATCAACAACTGCTAAATAATCCACTCTTGCTTGATATTTAAAGGGAATTAGATAACCATGAGTTTGTACATGTTTATAAGGTATTGACTTTCTACCACCTTGTTGTTGATCATGCCAAAAGGATAGAAAATCTTCTATTTTTAACAGAAATGTTTCATCGTGAGCAGAAAAACGAATAATAATAAAACAGATACCCCCATGTTCATGAATGGCCTTCATATGTTTAACTTGATGTTCATGGAAATTAGCAAGGGGAAATGACGTTTTATTTTTCGTTTCTTTTGCTTCAAAGTCAATATATTTCGCTTTATACAAACCATTATAATCTGTTGTTGAAGGTTGTTTAAAGTATCCTTCTGTAATGACAGCTGCGCTTCTTTTCGGATAATTTACTTTGACGATTTGTACCGGTGTTGGTTTTTTATGAATCACAGCTTTATTTGTTTCAAGATAGTATTGATTTGTTAAATTAATATCTTCCTCTAAGGACATCCCGCGATTTCGATAATCGATCTTAGGTATGACCGAAGAGCGACTTTTCATGCCATTTGGATAATTCATTATTAATAATCCTCCAAATTATTAGAATAACATATTTGACTCGTGTTTACTAGTTTCCTTGCACTAGATAAGGGTTATGAACAGGAAACTAATTGACTCTATTATATATCAATTTACACATTCAAGCATAATTTTAATCATGTTTAGCTATGCTAAGTTCGTCATTCCTACACTTGTTTTGTAACATTCATTCTAGTTTTGTCGAACGTGAAGGGTATTTTTTATGAAAGGCGAAACATAACAATTAATACCATTGGAAAGGATGTGCATGTCATGGGCCCACTTGTCAAACAGCGTACTTTTAACCCTCTGCAAAAGGATACATTATCAGTCTTATTAATGGATCTTTCCAAACAGTCACAACAAATCGAACAGGCACTAACGAACAAAGTGAATCAAAAAATTAATGATAGCTTACAAAAACAATATGATCAGATAATTGTTGTAAAAACCTATGTTAGAAATCTATGTAAAATGGAAGAGTCGTCAACAATGAAAGAAGTGATGAGATAAGTTATAATGGTCTTAGTAAATGAATATGATAGGTGAAATATACCGTGCTAATAAAAGAAGTAACAGAGCAGCTGAATATATATCTAGAACAATTGAAGCAAATATTTTTAAATAATGCCCCACCTGAGCACATAAGTGATCGAATCTTTTTTACTAAGATGAAAACAGAAACCGAGCCGATTTATCAATTGCTCGATAAATGGGAGCAGCTAGCCATGACTTCTGTCAAAAACAGAGAAGTGTCAATCCATCCTCAACAAGTTCAATCAACAAAAGAGAATTATGAATTAATTATTTTGCATAGTTACTATATTGATGTTCGTAAAAGAAGATATATGGAAATATATCAATCCATTCAATATATATTCGAACAAATTTTGCAAGATAGACCAAGTGGGTGAGACGGGATGCCAAAAAATAAATTGATTGAAAAAGCTAAAAAAATCCGTGATCAAGCCTATGCCCCATATTCTAACTTTCATGTTGGTGCGGCTTTATTAGCAAACTCGGGAAAAATATATACGGGCTGTAATATAGAAAATGCCGCTTTTTCAAACACTTGTTGTGCCGAACGGGTTGCAATCTTTAAAGCTATTTCATCAGGTGAACGTAATTTTACAGCCATAGCAGTTGTGGCCGATTCGCCGAGACCTGTTCCACCGTGTGGTTCATGTCGACAAGTGATGAGTGAATTTTTTTCAGAAGATACTCATATCCTTTTAGCCAATTTAAAAGGGGAGTCAATCACTTTTACAATGAAAGACCTATTGCCATTTTCTTTTCAAGACAACGATATACAATAACAGCCTAAAGCTCTTTATATAATCATGAAGGAAGTTGATTTCCAACTTCCTTTTTTATGTTATAATATATTTTAGTACAAACACATATAATGAAAACAGCTATTATGAACGTAATTCTAAAGTAAACAATGAGTCAAGATAAAGAGGTGAAGGCAAATGAGCATAAATGAAATTCGATTAACGAGCAAAGATATTTTAGAAAAAGATTTTAAGATATCGATGCGTGGTTATAATCAAATAGAAGTTGACGAATTTTTGGATATGATCATTAAGGATTATGAAGCATTTAATCAAGAAATCGAAAAACTAAAACTAGAAAATGAACGGTTAAGAAAGCAGACGGAACAAGTAAGAACTCGTCCAGCCCAAACAAGTCATCAAGTGAATTATGATGTGTTAAAAAGATTATCTAATTTAGAAAAAGAAGTATTTGGAAAACGGTTTGTTGATTCATAAAATTCCTTTATTAGCCAATGAAATAATATTTGAACTATGATATAATTATATGAGCCAAAACTTGAATACTCACATAATCGCTGCATCTATTTAGGATGTAGAGGAAAGTCCATGCTCACACAAGCTGAGATGCTTGTAGTGTTCATGCTTGACGAAATCATAAGTCAAGGTAACCTTTTTTAAAGGTTAACGGCAGGGTAAAGTCCTACGTCACAATTGTGATATGGACTGATGCCCTATAAAGTGCCACAGAGACGAGTCAGGGTGGAAACATCCTGGGTGGAACGGGTAAACCCCATGAGTGAGCAACCCAAACAATGGTAGGGGCACCTTCGATTAGGGAAATGAACCGAAAGAAGGACAAGTATCAAAGCCTGATACTTGTAGATAGATGATTATGACCGGCGTACGAGGCTGACCACCGTTTGTAGTACTAAGGTACAGAACATGGCTTATCGAGTATTCAAGAGGTCGATATAAAGTTAATTTTCCTTACGAAGCCTTTTTAATAACATTTTCGTTATTAAAAAGGCTTTTTACGTGTTACACTAACATCATCATGAAAATTTGCAAATGAAAGAGGTATAACCAAATATGGCACAAACTATTACATTAATAGCTACTGCTGCGATGGGAATTGAAGCTATTGTAGCGAAGGAAGTACGCGAACTTGGTTATGAACCAAAGACTGAAAACGGTAAAGTGACATTTTCAGCACCGATATCTGCTATTCCCCGTTGCAATCTGTGGTTAAGAACAGCCGATCGCATCAAGATACAAATCGGCTCGTTTAAGGCAGAAACCTTTGATGAATTATTTGAAGCAACGAAAGCATTACCTTGGGAAGACTTTATTCCTGAGGATGGTCAGTTTCCTGTAATCGGAAAATCTCATAAATCAAAGCTACATAGTGTGCCAGATTGTCAAGCCATTGTTAAAAAGGCAGTAGCTGAAAGATTAAAACTAAAACACGGTGTGGCTTCGCGAATGCCAGAAACAGGTGCGATGTACAAAATTGAAGTTGCGTTACATAAAGATATCGCAACCTTAACAATCGATTCTTCGGGCGTTGGCCTTCATAAACGGGGCTATCGCGTTGATCAAGGTGAAGCTCCTCTAAAAGAAACATTAGCTGCTGCGTTAATTTTGTTAACAAATTGGCGAGCTGATGAACCATTTATTGATCCATTTTGTGGTTCGGGAACGATTCCGATTGAAGCAGCGTTAATTGGACAAAATATTGCACCTGGGTTTAATCGGGAGTTTGCTTCAGAGGAATGGGATTTTATTAACCAGAAATATTGGGATGAGGCCTTTCAAGAAGTAGAAGATTTAGCAAAGTACGATCAAAAGTTATCGATTACAGGATCTGATATTAATCATCAAATGATCAATATTTCCAAAAGAAATGCCCTTGAGGCCGGGTTAGTAGACCTGATTACTTGGAAACAGATGCAAGTAAAAGATCTTACCATTCAGGGATATAATGGTTATTTAATCGGCAACCCTCCTTATGGTCATCGGATTGGTGACAAGGAAGAAGTAAGCCAAATCTATCGTGATTTAGGTAAAATTATGCAAGCACATCCGTCATGGAGTGTCTATATCTTAACAGCTGATGAACAATTTGAGTCAGCTTACGGGAAGCAAGCAACAAAGAAACGAAAGCTATTTAATGGATTTATCCGGACCGATTATTATCAATACTTTGGGAAGAAAATATAACCTTAGCTAATCAGTAGAGATACGCTCTACTGATTTTTTTATGTAGATGAGTTTAGTATGAAGGTGATGCATATTTTGCTCGTTAACAGCCCACACTCATAATAAAAGGATGAAAAAAATGGTATATATTAGTTCAATCGGTATCGCTCCACCTAAGCATCGTTTTCCCCAAGCCTATGTTAAAACCCTTGTCCAAAAGATTTTTCAATTACCTGAAGAAAAAATAAGCAGGTTATTACCAGTCTTTGATCATGCCCTCGTAAACGAGAGACAACTTGTTGTAGATGAAGAGTGGTTACAGGGCGATCATACTTTTGCTGAAAGAAATAAATTATATCAAACAAATGCCCTTACATATTCCCTTAAAGCTATGGATCATTGTTTAACGAATTCGACCTTTTTAAATACACCTTTTCCATACGAAGCGATTGATATGATTTGCTTTGTCTCGAGTACTGGTATTTCTACACCTACAATCGACGCTTATCTTATGAATGAACGGCCTTTTCGTAACGATGTGATTCGCTTACCATTGTGGGGATTGGGCTGTGCTGGAGGTGCGATAGGGTTAGCTAGAGCATTTGATTGGTTAAAAGCCCATCCTGATAAAAATGCGCTTATTATTTGCTGTGAATTATGTAGCTTAACATTCCAAAAACAAGATCTTAAAAAAAGCAATTTAATCGGAGCGGCGCTATTTGGTGACGGTATCAGTTGTGCATTACTACTGGGAGAACAATCACCATACATAAATTATCATCAAGGTAAGAAACCAGTCATTCAGCATGCTAGCTCATACATGAAAAAACAAACCCTCGATCTCATGGGATGGCACGTAACCAATAGCGGGCTTGAAGTCATCTTTTCAAAAAATATTCCAGCTTTGCTTGATACAATTTGGCAAGAGCATTTTCGAGTATTTCTATTATCTTTACATAAAGGCGTGGAAGACTTTGACTCGTTTATCGTACATCCAGGTGGACCTAAAATATTAACGACATTAGAAAAAATTGGCCAAATTGAGCCAGTAAAACTTCGTTATTCCTATCAAGTACTAAAAGATCACGGTAACATGTCATCGGTAACGATATTTTATGTCCTGTATCAATGGATGCTGCATCACGAAGAATTACATCAGAGTTTATTAACGGCTCTAGGTCCTGGGTTTAGTTCTGAATTATTATATTTGGAGTGGGTAAGTTGATGAATCCATTTCACCTTGTATTATTTATGTTTGTCCTATTACAACGACTTGTTGAGCTCGTGATCGCTAAACGTAACGAAAAATTGATGAAACGAAGGGGAGCCATTGAAATCGGACAAGCACACTATAAATGGTTTATCCTCGTTCATAGTCTGTTTTTTATTTGCTTATTTGGGGAATGGTTATACTATCAGCCATTAGCACATGTTAATGGTTGGTTATTTATTATATTTGTTGTACTACAAATAGGTAGGCTATGGTGTTTGATAAGCCTAGGAAGATATTGGAATACAAAAATTATCTACCTACCAGGTGCACGAATGATTAAAAAAGGACCTTACAAATATATGAAACATCCCAATTATCTCATTGTAGGGTTGGAATTGTTTATTTTGCCTTTATTGTTTCAGGCCTATATGTGTGCGATCATTTTTCCATTACTTCACGTCTTGTTGCTTAGGGTTAGAATTCCAATAGAAAATAAAGCTTTATTAGAATTGAAATGAAAATCCACCTGTTTATTGGATAACAAATAAAATTATGAAAAAAAATATGTATTACGGTATAATAAAACAAATTATATTTTGAATAAAAGGGAGTTTACAGATGAAATCAGACATAGAAATCGCTCAACAGGCAACGATTAAACCGATTCATGAAATTGTTGAAAAATTAGGTCTGCATACAGAAGATTGGGAACCATATGGTCATACAAAGGCTAAACTTTCTTTACAATTATTAGATAAATTAGCTGATCGTCCAGATGGCAAGGTAATCTTAGTCACTTCAATTAATCCAACACCAGCAGGTGAAGGCAAGTCAACAGTATCAGTCGGACTAGGACAAGCCTTACAAAGATTAGGAAAAAAAGCCATCATAACATTACGGGAACCTTCACTAGGACCAGTCATGGGAAGAAAAGGTGGGGCAGCAGGTGGTGGTTACTCCCAAGTAATTCCAATGGAAGATATTAATCTCCATTTTACCGGTGATATTCATGCGATTACAGCTGCTCATAATGCACTATCAGCCATGATTGATCAGCATCTTCATCAAGGAAACACACTTGGCATTGATCCCCGGAAGATTATCTGGAAGCGGGTTATCGATATGAATGACCGTGCCCTTCGTCATATCGTCGTTGGGTTAGGTGGACCTTTAAATGGGATACCTAGAGAAGATGGCGTTCATATAACTGTCGCTTCAGAAATTATGGCCATACTCTGTTTAGCCACAAGTTTACAGGATTTAAAAGACCGACTAGCTAAAATTGTCATCGGTTATACATACGATGATCAACCTGTCACGGTAAGAGATTTAAAAATCGAAGGTGCACTTACCGTTTTGCTTAAAGATGCAATTAAACCTAATCTTGTTCAAACGATTGAACATACACCTGCGATCATCCATGGTGGTCCATTTGCCAATATAGCCCACGGTTGTAATAGTGTCATTGCCACAAAAATAGCCCGTAAACTTGGGGATTATGTTGTAACAGAAGCTGGTTTTGGTGCTGATTTAGGTGCAGAAAAGTTTTTAAATATCAAAACATTAATTGGCGATATTGATACAGCTGCTGTTGTCATTGTGGCAACCGTCGCTGCTTTAAAAATGCATGGAGGTAGCGATCCCAAATCATCAAATATGGACGCATTAAAAAAAGGTATGGCTAATTTACAAAAGCATATGGAAACAATTGAACATTTCGGTTTACCTTATGTGATTGCCTTAAATAAATTCCCTACAGATACAGAAGAAGAAATTAATTTCGTCAACAATTGGTGTGAGAAATATGGTGCTGACATGGCGCTGACTGACGTCTGGGCTAAGGGCGGCGAAGGGGGTATCGAGCTTGCCGAAAGGGTCATAAATATTGCCAATACTAAATCTAGCTCGATTAAACGGACGTATGATGTAAAAGATCCCATTGCCGAAAAACTTCGTAAAGTTGCCCAAACCGTTTATGGAGCTGATGATATTATTATTACCGAAAAAGCCCGCAAACAGATTGCCTATTATGAGCAGCAAGGATGGGGAAACTTACCGGTATGTATTGCCAAAACCCAGTATTCATTATCAGATAATCCAGCTTTACGGGGTAGACCAGAAGGATTCAAGATTACGATTAGAGAATTAAAACCTTCTATTGGAGCAGGTTTTATTGTTGCATTGACAGGTGATGTACTAACAATGCCTGGTTTACCAAAAGAACCAGCTGCTTTAAAGATGGACATATCAGACACAGGTGAAATAACCGGACTTTTCTAATACAAAAATAGTGATCAAAGCGACTGATAGTGAGTAGACTCTATTTCTAGTCTTTGATCACTATATACTTATTGTTCGATGCGTTTCGTACCTAAATACCGTTCTTTCCAGTAAGAATTACTTAAGTTACTAATAACAACCCCAGTCGATGCTCCGGCATGGATAAATTGATCATTTCCCAAATATATGCCCACATGGGATGGACCTGGCTTATATGTTTCAAAAAAGACAAGGTTCCCAACGGATAAATCATCAGCAGGCTGGGAAAAATTCCAGATTTCATTAACTGTTCGAGGAATTGTCATATCTTGTTCTTGATATACATACTGGATAAACCCGCTACAATCAAAACCACTTGGTGAATCGCCACCCCAAACATAAGGAGTACCAATCAAAGACCGGGCAGTTTCAATAATTTCACCATTGGATGACGATGTTGTTGGAACTGTTTTTATTTCTGGTTCATCTTTTTCTGCTTTTTCTTGAATAGTCTCATCAATTGATTCTTTTTCTGGATCTAGCAGCATTTGTTCTTTCAGTTCTATTGTCTGTTCGTTAGCGTCAGCTTCTGCTTGAACGGGCTCATATAGTGTCTCAAGGGATTCTTGTGTTACTTCTGTCGTTAACTCAATGCCATGTTCTTCTTCAGCAATTTCTAACGCTTTTGCTGTTAATGGTCCATAGATACCATCGATTTCTCCTTCATAGTAACCGAAATAGGTTAATGCCTCTTGAACAATTTTCACATCTTCGCCATGCATACCAGGATTGACAGTTGAAGATAAATGCTTTAATCGATTTAAATATAAATCTTTTTCTACTGCAATTAACGCAAGAACTGTTTCTTGATCCGTTTGTCCAGTAACGGAGATATCGTGATCTGCTTGAAATTTCTTAACAGCGTGTTCGGTTAAGATGCCATAATTTCCATCAATCTCATCTTCATAATATGATAATTTATTTAATTTTTTCTGAAGCACCCGTACGATTTCACCATGATGGCCATAACCAAGTTGTTCCGCTTCTTCTAACATTTTGTTTTGCAAGACAGGATAAAAATCGATATAAGAGGCGAACGGTTGACTGAGCAATAGACTATAAAGAAATGAGTGCTTAATGACACGATCTACAGTACCATTCATTAAAAAAATCCCCTTTCTTAGCTGACACTAATAAAATTTATGATAAAATAAAACTTTATATGTATTTCGTTTATGTTACAATAGCTTGTAGTAAGTTTATAAAAGGTGGTTATTGGCATGGTAAAAAATGAACAAGCCTATTTAGATTTATGTCAACATGTACTTGAAAATGGCGTAAAAAGAGATGACCGTACAAATACTGGTACCTATTCCGTATTTGGTCACCAAATGCGTTTTGATTTAAGTGATGGCTTTCCTTTATTAACAACGAAAAGAGTTGCTTTTAGATTAGTAGCCAGTGAACTGCTCTGGTTTATTAAAGGCGATACAAATATACGTTATTTACTTGAACATAATAATAATATATGGAACGAATGGGCATTTGAAAAGTGGGTTACAAGCGATCAATATGACGGCCCGGATATGACCGATTTTGCTCATCGGAGTCTTCGGGATCCTGAATTTAAAGAGCTTTACGACGAGCAAATGGATATTTTCAAACAAAGAATCCTTGAAGATGATGAGTTTGCTGCTGAATTTGGCGATTTAGGAAATGTCTATGGTAAACAATGGCGTGCCTGGAAAACCTCGCAAAATGAGACCATTGATCAGTTAAAAGATGTCATTGAATCGATCCGAACGAATCCAAATTCTCGAAGACATATCGTCACAGCTTGGAATCCTGAAGATATTCCCAATATGGCATTGCCACCATGTCACACACTGTTTCAATTTTATGTGGCGGGTGGAAAATTATCCTGTCAGCTGTATCAACGCAGTGCTGATCTATTTCTTGGTGTGCCATTTAATATTGCGAGTTATGCCTTACTGACTCATCTGATTGCTCATGAATGTGACTTAGAAGTCGGTGAGTTTGTACATACACTTGGTGATGTCCATATTTATAGCAACCATGTTGATCAAGTAAAATTACAGCTCAGTCGTGATATTAAACAAGCACCAACATTAATTTTAAACAAGGATAAAAAATCAATCTTTGACTTTGAATTATCCGATTTTACAATTGAAAATTATGATCCTCATCCTGCGATTAAAGCACCAATTGCTGTCTAGTGATGAGAAATTCTCAAGAAAGAAAGACAGGTGTTAGCATGATTTCGTTGTTGGTAGCCATGGATAAAAACAACGTCATTGGTTACAAAAATGATTTACCTTGGCATTTGCCAAGGGATCTCAAATACTTTAAGGAAAAAACAACTGGACATACGATCATTATGGGGCGAAAAACATTTGAATCCATTGGTCGACCATTGCCAAACCGTCACAATATCGTGGTAACGAGAAATAAGACCTTTGTTCCAGAGGGTGTTGAAGTCATTCATGACTTAGCGACGATTTGGCAGCTTAATGACGAGTCCCCAAGAGAAGAATTGTTTATTATAGGGGGTGCCGAATTATATCGACAAGCACTACCCCATGCTGATCGCTTATATATTACTAAGATTGAAGAAACATTTGAAGGGGATACTTACTTTCCGGTTTTTTCGGAAGACGAGTGGGAGTTAACGAAAAAAGAACAAGGTATCCAAGATGAAAATAATCCTTATGAATACTATTTTTTACAATACGAACGAAAGAAGTAAATAATATCCTCATGGTTGTAAGCATTTTAACTTGTCCAAATATAGGTAATCATGGTAAACTAGGAACTAATCATTGTTATGTTACGCTAGTCATATGATTATGTATAAAAAAGATCAAAAATTCACAACAAAGGGTAGGGGTGAGTTAAATGGGACCGAGTGCAATTGGCGTTCCAGGTCTAATCTTAATTGTCATTGTTGCCTTGATTATTTTTGGTCCATCTAAATTACCGGAAATCGGAAGAGCCGCTGGTAATTCATTAAGAGAGTTTAAGAATGCAACAAAAGGTATTGTAAATGATGAGTCAACCGAAGATAAGCAAGATGACAAGTAAATAAATACGATTTACAGGGTGTAGGGATTTTTTTGCCTACATCTTCTTTTTTGTTTGGAACAAAAGGGGTGAGGCCATGTCTACAAGTACTGAACAAGTCAATGATAAAGAAATGCATGTCATTGATCATTTAGCCGAGTTAAGGAATCGTTTAATTTTTACTGCTGTGTTTTTTGTTATTTTCTTTGCGTTAGGTTTTATTTTTGTCGAGGAAATTTATCACTTCTTTCAAAAGGATTTTTCTTTTGATCTACATATAACAAGTCCTGGTGAAATTATTTGGATTTATATTACGATTGCAGGTGTGACGGCTATTGTCGGGACACTTCCAATTCTCTGTGTGCAATTATGGTTATTTGTTAAACCTGGATTAACTAAAAAAGAGCGTAAAGTATCCTTGTCATATATTCCAGCAGTTGTACTCTTATTTATCATCGGGTTAATTTTTGGCTATTTTATGTTTGTTCAGCTTATTTTGCCTTTCTTACTTTCATTAAATGATGGGATGTTTCAACAAATATTTACGGTTGAAGGGTATTTTCGGTTTATGTTTCGGATTATTTTACCCTTTGCTTTTCTATTTGAAATACCTATTATGATCATGTTTTTAACGAGTTTAGGTATTGTTACACCACAATTACTAAAGAAAATGCGAAAATACGCATATTTTATACTACTTGTCGTGGCTGCCTTGATTACGCCACCAGATTTGTTTTTACACCTGCTGGTCGTCTTTCCATTATTCATGTTATATGAAATTAGCATCTATTTAGCTAGTTTCGTTTACCGGCGAAAACAGGAAAGACACGAAGCATTTATGAATTCATAGAGGTGGATTTATGCTAACGTTTTATCAATTTTTACTCACTTTTCGCGGTCGAAAGCAACCAAATGATCAAAGTCGTTTGGCCGATTGGTGTTTTCATGATCACGACTTTCCTAAACAGTCTACAGATTATGATGAATTAAGTAGTTATCTTGAATACAACAGTCCATTTCCTAATGCCCTACAAACATTTGATGAACTATGGGAAATATATCAATTAAAAATGCAATGATTGAGAGCTCTGATTTTTGAACTGCCTCCAGTTTAGTATCCAAGGAAATAAACAAAATGGTTTGCCATGTATGATATTCATGCATGGCTTTTTTCATCATTCATGTGAACAGAAACAACTTGTTCAAAGGCAATTGTTTGTTGAGTTGAGTCTTTTTGCTCGATCACTAATTGCTGTTCGTGCGTTTTTATGTTGGTAATCGTACCTTGTATTTCTTCTATTCGCCCATCATGATAGATAGCTATCGTGACGGGCAATTTTTGCTGGAATGCTTCAACCAATTGTTCATTGATCGATTCTAATTCCTGTGGATCCAGTAAGGGTTTAGTTGTTTTTTCTGTTTCACTCCACATATTTTTCAAACGCTCAACATGTTCAGGAAGCATAAGTGAAGTCCATTTAATTGTTCCACGATCCTTTAACATTTATATCATCTCCTAATAACATTATATACGAACACGTGTTCTTTTTGTCAATTATATTATTTCACTTGATTAAACTGATACATAATCTGTCGTAATTTGGCGGATAATCAGACTAATTATGTGAAAATTCAACATGTATATTGATAAAACTACGATCCATGGGGATTCCTGCGGTTGCCCGGGAAATAATGAAACGAAAGGGAACAAGTTGTAGCCTACACTATTTTAAAACCAAAAACGTACAATAACCTAGATCATTATCGGCAAAGGAGGCACTGCAATGATATTTCCCAGACAGCAACCACCACACCCGATGCATCTGTACGGTCCGATGCATCCGATGAGACCTTACCATCATACAGCTACACCAACTAATCCACTTCAGCAAATCATGGGCTATTTTTCTAAAGGAAATGTACCAGGGTACGGCACATCTTTAACGACCAAAGGGATACATGGACTTTCTAGTACATTAAATAATGTGCAACAAGTACTTAGAGTCGTTCAATCAGCCACACCGATCATTCAAGAATACGGACCTTTAATTAAAAATTTACCCGCCATGTATAAAATGTATAAAGCGATGAAAGACATAAATGATGAAGATGAGGAAAAAGAAATAAATGAACTAAAATCAGAAACAGAACTAGATCAAACGGACGTAAGTGATCAGAAACCAATTAAAAAACAAGCACCTCAAACCGATCAACAGAAAGGACAATCCATTCCAAAGTTGTATATTTAACGTTAAAGCCAATGTACTTGCATTTTTTACAAATAAACGAAAGAATAGAACATAAATGAACCAATTGGAGGGTAAACATAAATGGATAATAATTATGAACTAGCCACTTTTGCTGGCGGTTGCTTTTGGTGTATGGTCGATCCCTTTGATAAACGACCCGGCATTATCAAGGTTGTTTCAGGATATACTGGTGGCCATGTAGAAAATCCTACCTATGAACAAGTAACATCACAGACAACGGGCCACGTTGAAGCTGTACAAATTACATTCGATCCAACGATCATGTCATATGAAAAATTAGTAGAAATATATTGGCAACAGATCGATCCTACTGATCCTGGTGGGCAGTTTAATGACCGTGGTGAATCTTATCAAACAGCGATCTTTTACCATAATGAAGAGCAAAAAAGAATTGCTGAAGCATCTAAACAATCCCTAGCTGAAAGTGGTAAATTTTCTAAACCAATCGTAACGAAAATTTTGCCTGCAAAGCCTTTTTACGAAGCAGAAGAAGACCATCAAAATTATTATCAAAAACAACCCTTCCATTATCAGCTTTATAAGAAAGGTTCAGGAAGAGAAGCGTTTATTGAGAAACATTGGCGGAAAAAATATGATAAAGAAGAATTAAAAAAGAAATTAACTCCGATGCAATATCGAGTAACCCAAGAAGATGCAACTGAACCACCTTTTCAAAATGAATATTGGGACCACGAAGAAGAGGGTATTTATGTCGATATTGTCTCCGGTGAAGTATTGTTCTCATCAAAGGATAAATTCGATGCCAATTGTGGGTGGCCAAGTTTTACAAAACCTGTAGATGGCAGTCAAATTGTTGAAAAACTTGATACATCCCACGGGATGATTCGAACTGAAGTGAGAAGCAGAGAGGCTGATTCCCACTTAGGACACGTCTTTAATGACGGCCCTAGAGAACATGGCGGACTTCGTTACTGTATCAACTCAGCAGCATTACGTTTTATTCCGAAAGAAAAAATGGATGCCGAGGGTTATGGAGACTATTTATTTCTGTTCAAAAACACAGATTAAGTTTACGATAATTAGATTATGTTAACTTTAATGATAATTATTCACAAAAGGGGATGACTTAACAAATGATCCATTATGAATGGGAAAATAAAGAAACAATCAAACAAGTAAAATGTGTTCATACAAATGCCGCCAAATATATCGTCCATAACAAATTAACACCAGGAAAAGTTTATGATGTCAAAAATGAAACAGATGATTTTTATTTCATAATTGATGATTCCAACCGTATCGGTGGTTTTTTTAAGGAATATTTTGAAGAAAAATAATAACAGGGCTATTCCCTGTTATTTTTTATTTAAATACTCATTTTGTCGTATTTTATCGACAATAGAATAATGGTATAATGAACTAAATCAGTAGACATCCTAAGGGGGCTTGTTCATTGAAGAAAATTTTCTTTGTTAGACACTGTTTAGCCACTGGACAACATAAAGATGCACCGTTAACTCAAAAGGGAGTAAAGCAATCCTATCAGCTCGCACAATTTTTCAGTGAACAACGCTTTCCAATTGATAGAATTATTTCCAGTCCATATTTACGAGCGATCGATACGATTAAACCTTATGCTGAACAACAAGGGATTGCCATCGAACTTGATCATCGCTTAGAGGAACGCATCCTAAGTGGTGATCCAATAGATGATTGGTTTGAAATGTTAGCCTATTCGTTTGTCAACAAAGAATTTAAATTACCTGGAGGCGAATCATCCCATGAAGCTACACAGCGGGGATTGAGTGTATTAACTACTATTTTTCAAGATCATGATCATGATCATATTATCTGTGTATCCCACGGAAATTTAATCGCATTGATCATTCATTATTATGACCAACAATTTGGGTTCGATGGCTGGCGTCGATTACAATATCCTGACTTATTCATGATGACATATACTGATCGAGTTCAATCAATTAAACATATAGAATTAGAGATATAAATTTGCCAACATAATTCCTAAACTATTTTCATATATTTCTGGAAATTGTTCGATTGGCAATGGATTCATTCCCCGTCCCAATTCAATCGTGAAACCCGGACGGCGAAAATCTTGAATAAACCAATCCTTATAACCGGCATAACTGTCTGTATATTGAATCGGTTCATAACCACTGACCCGGGCATATTCATTAGCAATAACCTCTGATTCAGGAGGTTCGAGTCCTTCAAATCCCCAAAAGATAACTTCACCTTGGGTATGAAACGCATTTACTCGGCTAAAATTACTTACACTCGTATAATTAGCGATCGCCATGGCTTCAGGTTCTGATAAAGGGTAGGGGCCCGGATAATCACGTGGAGCTGGTTGCTTAGGTTTACGTTCTGCTTCAATTTCCCACTCGGCTGGAAATTGATTATTTAAATCAACACCACGAATATTAGCCTTCCAATTAGAAAAGTCTTCACTTTCGCCATTGATGGCTAACACCTCCGTTGAATATTGACCGGCAGCTGATATGCCATCAATCACCAAATCTACTCCATCTGGATTTACCATTGGTATAACTGACAAATTCGTTTCAAGGAATAAAGGTAACATATAAAGCCCTCTAATTGGTTCATTATTCGTCAATGCAAGCAAGTAATCATTGACAAATCTCATGATGATCGGGGTTGTAATCCATTCATTGGCGTGAAAAGAACCATTTATATGAACATTTTTCATACCAGTTCCAATTTGTAAAGCGACAAGATTTTTCCCCAACACCGATCTACCAATCATTTGTTGTTGAATAAATGGATAAATGGATATTAATTCTTCAATATGAGCAATCATTTTTGCATATGTATAGTTATTGATATCATCAACGATTAAATTTGTCACCCGCTGCGGTAACATGATGTTCTGGCCTATTTGTAATTGATTCGGATTAATTTGCTGATTAACTAGCAATAACGAATCAACTGTAAGGTTATGTTGATTTGCTATAGTCCATAACGAATCATTAGCTTTAATAGTATACTCATGTAAAACATATCCCGGAATAAGAATCCGTTGACCGATATTTAACAAGGCTGGGTCAACCCCGGGATTGGATTGCTCAATTAACACCAAAGGTATATTAAATAATTCACTATAATACCACAATGAATCATGAGGTCGCACAAATATTTCCATATTTTTCGCTCCTTTATTAATATCAAAGAATAGTAAATCGTATGTGAAGACAGCTAAAAAATGAACTGAAGTTTAATATTTTCTCAATCTGTTCAAAAAATAGAAATGAATTTTGATCAAATAGTTTTATTTGAAGGTTCATCAAGAGGGTAAAGGTTTTTTAGTGTTGAACTTATGTAAAGATGAAGACAGAAAATTAACCTGGAGGGGTAGCTAATGAAAATGCCAGTACATATTGTTGCTGCAGGCGGAATCGTTGAAAACGAAAAAGGTGAAATATTATTGGTAAAAACTCGTCGAGAGGGTAATTGGGTATTTCCAGGCGGCCAAATCGAAGTCGGCGAAAACTTAATAGATGGGGTAGTCAGAGAGGTTAAAGAGGAAAGCGGAATTGATGTTCATGTATTACATTTGATAGGGGTTTATTCCAATACAGCTACATATGAAGGCCACAGTGGTGTAAAAACTATACCGACCAAGGTTATGTTTGATTTTGTCTGTGAACCAATAGGTGGCGAATTAGCAACATCTGATGAAACGTCAAAAAGTCGTTGGATTCATAAGGAGGAAGTGCTCGACATGATCACAACGCCAGCAATACGGACTCGTTTTAAAGCATATTTAGATTATAAGGGAAGTGTCCAGTATATGGACTATATAACAAAACCCCATTTTACATTAAAATTAACGAGAAATATATAAAAGCAATCTGATAACTAATTAGTTGTATGTTTAAATCTCGACGTATACTCGTTTTGTTATTGAAGATACGATAATAATACCATTCATCTTATGAGTTAATAAAAATGAATATTTATAATTTCCATATTATGTTATAATCATTTTATATTTGTTTAAGTACAATAATCTGATTATTGGTAATTGGGCGAATTACTTATATGTTTGTATTCAACTTGATTGGGGGAAGTCGATCAGGATGTTTACAGCCAATTAACTGCTGAAATTACTACAATGAAATATGAAAAAAGACTAAAAATGGGAGAGGTTCTATGAAAATTGGTAGAAAAATAGGTGAGGGCAGTAACTCAGAAATATTTGAATATGAGAACGACAATAAAATCATAAAGTTAGCCAAACCAAATACGAATAAAGTAACAATACAAAGAGAATTTAATAATAGTTTAATTGTCTCGAAAGTCGGTTTGCCTGTACCTAAACCATATCAAGTTGTTGAGATAAATGAACGTCCTGGGATTGTATTTGAACGTATTTATGGCGTTCCTATAAAACAACTCTTATTTGAAAATTTATTTAATCTACTTAATGGAAATGAACAACAAGATAGTTGGGATGTAATAACATCCATTGCTCGTATATTAAGTGAAGTCCACCAAATATCCAATGATGAACTACCTTCCCAAAGGGATTCCATTAAATATCAGATATTGCGCGTAGACTATTTAAGTAATAGTGAAAAGAACGCGGTTATAGGAATGCTAGAAAGATTACCTATAGATAATAAGATCTGCCATGGCGATCCCAATCCAGATAACATATTGGTCAGCAATGAAAAAATTGTATTAATCGACTGGAATGATACGACAAAAGGCAATCCAGAAGCTGATATAGCAGAATTTGTTATTATGATTAAATTTGCAATTTTACCAGCAGATATACCGCAAGAGATAGTAAGAATTTTTGATTCCCTAAGAGAATCAATTATTGAAGTATTTATGGATGAGTACACGCGCCTTACAGGTATTACCTATGATGATATTGATCCCTGGATTGCTCCCATAGCAGCCCGAAAGCTTTCTGCTGATGCCATTTCTGAGGAAGAAAAACAATTATTAACAAATGAGATTAGATTAAGACTCGGTAGTAAGCAATAAATTGGTATCTATTTATTGGGGATGAGCAGGAAATTAATAAAGATTGTGACGTTATGAGAAGCTATTTAATTGAAAATGTCTGATAACCAACCTGGTTTGTAGATTTCATAACATCGATATGATCTATACGAATGAGGGCATGTAGATTCGTTTTAATTTCCTGAATAAACCTTTCAATCGTTTGTTCATTACCTTCAACCTCGATCCTTACTGTACCATCATCATTATTTTTTACCCAACCAACTAACCCAAATCCAAGGGCTTTTCTTCGCACCGAATAACGAAAACCTACACCTTGAACACGGCCACTGACTATCATTTGAACATTCATCATCAATCCACCTCATTTAGCGCTAACATAGTCATGCTTATATTACATGATTTATCCCATTAAGGATACAATATAAAATAGAATTCATACCATTGGCGATAAATGGGAATGATGGTAAAGATTACTTCTATAGTTAAACTAAACGAAAGAGTGAATACCTATGACCGATATACAAATGCCACAATTTCCATCATCCTACTGGCGCGAATCTGTTGATTTACCCAGTTTTCCTAAATTAGATCAAGACATAAAAACAGATGTGACGATCGTTGGGGGTGGTATCACTGGCATTACCGCAGCATATTTGTTATCAAGACACCAAATCCAAGTGACCTTACTGGAAGCTGGTGTTATGTTAAACGGCACAACAGGACACACAACAGCAAAGATCACGGCCCAGCATGGGTTAATTTATGACGAATTCATCAACCATTTTGGCACCGACCAAGCTCAATTATATTATCAAGCTGCTATGGAAGCCAAAGAGATGATTGAAAAGATCATCGAAAAACACCAAATCGAATGCGAATTTGAACGAGATGACGCATATATTTTTACAAATTCAGAAAAATATTTGAAAAAATTAGAGAATGAGAAAAGAGCATATGATCAATTGGGGATACCCAGTGAACTAAATGATTCTATACCACTTAATTTACCAGTTCTTGCTGGGATGAAAATGAAGGATCAAGCCCAATTTCATCCGTTAAAATATTTACAAACCCTCATTCAGGAAGCCGTTGAAAATGGTTTGAAAATATTTGAACATACAACAGCAATAGACATTAGATATGGAAAAGAACCCGTTGTCAAGACTATAGATGGATATGAAGTGACAAGTAAATACGTTATTCAAGCATCACATTTTCCATTTTATGATGGGATGGGGTTTTATCCAACAAGAATGTATCCTGAACGATCATATATTATCGCAACAAAAACATCCGAGAAATACCCAGGTGGCATGTATATTAATGCTGAATCCCCAACTAGATCAATTCGCAAAGTCACGATGGGTAATGAAGATTTGTGGTTGTTTGGTGGGGAAAATCATAAAACTGGACAAGGTGAACCGACTTACCATCATTATGAAGCTCTACAAGAGTTTGCAACGAAACATTTTCATATTACAGCATTCCCATATCGCTGGTCTGCTCAAGATTTAACAACTATGGATAAACTTCCTTACATCGGTCCGGTTACAAGCGAACAAAAGCGAGTCTTTGTCGCAACTGGCTATCGGAAGTGGGGGATGACAAATGGCACGATCGCAGCCAAAATCATTCATGATTTAATCGTGGAAAAATCAAGTCCATACGCTAAGTTATTTACACCTTCCAGGTTCCATGCTGAACCTTCATTAAAAGAATTTATGAGTATGAACGTCGATGTGGCTAAACATTTAATCCAAGGAAAACTAGAATTTATTAATGATCAGATCCATGATCTAAATCCAGATGAAGCAACCATTACAAGAATAAATGGTATGAGAACTGGAGTTTACAAAGATCTCGATAATCAACTACATGCTGTCGATACGACGTGTAAACACCTTGGTTGTGAAGTTCAATGGAATTCAGGTGACCGTACTTGGGATTGTCCATGCCACGGATCACGATATAAGTATACAGGTGAAGTTGTAGAAGGACCAGCTAAAGAACCATTAAATAAAGTTTCCATTAATGAAAATGATTTATAATAAAATATGGTCTATTCAACTTGTAATGAAAAATGAATAGACCATATTTTATCAATATCAGTGAATATTAGCGAAAATATCAAGTAATTAAGAGGAACTTAAATGGAAGGGATGAAAATATGCTCATAATAAAAATTCATCTATAGATTCCTATAATAAATATTATGTCAATCTGAGGATTAAAAAAAATAAAGCTGTTAAGCTTTATGGCTTTTTATTTTTCTTCTAATTGTTCCATGGATAGTTTTTCTTGCATAAATATATTGTACTTTCTCATTAAATACAATCCTTTATTTTTATATAGCCAATTAGAGAATTGTTTAAGAGTTTTCCTGCCACTTACATAAACGCGAAAATCTGTTTTATAATCAACAAATTTAGTTTTGAAACCTGCATTCTCTATATGATCCCTCAATGTAAGCATAAACTGTTTAGAACCTCCAACGATATTTACAAAATATTTTTCGTATTTTACATGTCCATCACCATCAAAATATCCTCTTATAAAATGACTCAAATATTGCTTCGGAACTTGTGGGAATTTTATCTGACGGGCTTTATTTGGCATCAGATCATATAACGTAATTAAATCTGTACGCATAATTTTACTGTTTATATTTAATATATATACGCCAGTATCTTTGTTTTGAATTATTGGATGATTTGATTGCATTTCATCACGAATGTTTTCTAAAATTCCCTTTTCTTTTTGCGAAAAGCTAATAATTTGTGCATCACGTGCGACCATACCATCTGCAAAAAAGAATCCGAGTATATATGCCATATTATTTGACCACGTTTTAAAATAATCTTCATTAACCGAATATTTTCTTTTCCAGCTGCCATGTGGTCTAAGCATAACATTATTTTTATTTAATAACATCCGTACATATCTTGCAGAAACATTAGCTTTTACACCGATTTCTTCTGTACTTAAGCCTTGCTCATATAAAAGTCTATGATTGTTTGTGTACTTAGCGTTCTTTTTCTACGTTTATCATTACCCAATAATAACACCTCCAATAATTAACCAGGAACATATGTTCTTAACTAATTGTATCATAATGATTCTTATCGTGTTGATTATAATTTTCTATTTTTTGTGTGTTGAATATCGTGAAAATTGAGATTTGAATGTTACAATGGAAAAAATTCTTATATGAAAAAGGACGTGAAAATTTAAAATTTTACATTCGTCGTCTTTTTAACCAATACAAATCGGGACCAATGTTACTTCCCTGCCCTACGTTTGCTTTCTTATATTGATTGTTATTGGCAAGTATCAGGTAAAATGCTCAAACCCAATCAAACTAGCATGCATAAAGGATTACTAAACGATTGTAATGACATAGTGTTTGTAAAACGGAATTCTTTATGTTTAGAAGGAAGATTTTCAATTGTTATGACTAGTTACATGAGCGTACCGATTAGTTATTAGCTTGTAATTAGTTGGCATGCATATTCGAAGTGGAAAATTTGGAGAAAACAGTGGAAAACATCAAAATAACGGCGGTAAATGTGAGACGGAAATTCATGATCAACCTGATTGGGGCATACGTGCCGTTCATTTGCGTAATCCGAATCGTACATTAATTGAACTATATACCGAATTTGCAGAGGACAAATGGCGTCATGTCTCATTGAATTAAGTAAAAAATATGAATAAAAGTGTCCTATAGGACCCTTTATTGAAGTCCTATTTTTTTATGAAAAAACGTCCTATAGGACCCCTTGTATTAATTTTTCTTAAACAAAAAGTTTCCTGTAGAATCCTGATATAATCATCTTCCTTAATAAAAATTCAATTATTTTATTTTGTCAATATAGACTTTTTACTCAAACGTTTGTTTGATTAAATCATAACATAGTAAATTTTTATTTCGAATCTTTTTTCAAAAAGTTTTGTAAACACTTCAATTGATTTGATTCGTCAAATCGCAGAATACGGAAAAGGTAAATGCGAATATGTTATTGTCGAAGGAATCTTAACGAAAGAACGTTATGGTCATATGTTGGAGCATCTTATCCATTTTTATAACGGTAACGTATATGCTTTTTATTTTGATTTATCCTTTGAAGAAACATTAAGACGTCATAACGCTAGCGATAAAAGAAATAATTTCGGGGTAGATTCTTTGCGTTCCTGGTGGAATCCTCGTGATTATCTCGGCATTGAAAATGAAACATTACTAACTGATGACATGTCCAAGGATGAAGTTTTACAGATTATTTTAGATAAGGTACTAGAGCAAACAAGATCATTGAATTCTGCTATTTGTGATAAGTATGTTTTCGTTTTCCCTACATATTCCAATGTAGGCAATCAAGTATATAATAATATATAAAGCGAGGAAACAAATATGGATAACTGTGTGTTTTGTAATCTAGACTTAGAACCAAAGCAAAGAATAATTTTTAGCAATAACCATTGTCTATTTTTACAATTGGAACAATCCAACATGAAAGGTAGTCAACTTGAAGGTGCAGGTGTTATTGTACCTAAAATGCACAGAAAAACTGTTTTTGATATAACTGAGGAAGAATGGATGGCAACATATAGCCTTCTTCAACAAGTTAAAGAATACATAGATCACAATCACAAACCGCAAGGATATAATATAGGTTGGAACTGTGGTGAAGTCGGTGGGCAGCATATCTTTCACGCTCATTTACACGTAATCCCAAGATATGTAGATGAACCTCTTGCCGGTAAAGGAATTCGATATATATTTAAAAGTATAGAAAATATCAGAATAGGCATCTCTGAATGACGAAACCTTTCACATTGTTTTGTACACAATATCCATCCCTATCATAAAAGAACCAACCTACTTTATATTCGAAATAACAACATGAAAACCACCTTCAAATCAATTATCGATAAGATTTGAAAGTGGTTATTGTCTAGTCCGATTCACCTAAAACGTGTTTGCTCTTTTTGTTACAAAAGTGGTTATCCAAAGTTAGTACTATCCTTCATTTCAATAATAAACGTAATCCATTTAAAATAACTAAAATAGTGGATCCCTCATGAAATAGCACTGCCATAGGTAAGTTTAAGATACCGAACATGTTTAAAACTATCAAAATCACAATAACAGCGATGGAAAAGATCACATTGCCGGCAATAATTCGGTTTAATTGTTGGCTTAATTTAAACGTATCAAACAGTTTGGCTAAATTATTTTTCACAATAACAACATCAGAAGACTCCATCGCTACGGATGTGCCACTGCCCATCGCAATGCCAATATCAGCATTGGCGAGGGCCGGTGCATCATTAATTCCATCCCCGATCATCCCGACTATTTTTCCTTCGTGTTGACTTTCTTGGACAAATTTAATTTTATCTTCTGGCATGGCGTCAGCTTGATAATCAGTAATTCCTACTTCTGCGGCAACTTTTTTAGCAACATTTTCGTTATCACCGGTCAACAAAGAAACTTGAATACCTTCTTTTTGAAAATTGGCTACTGCTTGAGCTGATTCTTCACGAATTTGATCAGCTAGTGAAATATAACCAACGATCTCGTTACCTTTACCAACAAATACAGTTGTATCCCCTACCATTTCTTTATAACAATATTGGTTTGGATCATTATAGTTAGCAAATATAGATGGTTTGCCTACTTTAATATCGCCTTTTACCACACCTGATCCGGCGATTTCTTCCACAGCTTGCGTCATATCTACGGTATCTAGAGGGAGATCATTAAATGTTTTCACGATTGCTTCTGCTATCGGGTGGGAAGATTGTTGTTCCATATAGACAACTTCTTTTAACATCTCTTCATCAATTTCATAATCTATGACTTGAAACTCGCCATATGTTAATGTGCCTGTTTTATCACTGTAGAGTACATTCATCGAACTTAACGCTTCCATTGCTGCGCCACCTTTAAATAACACACCATTTTTTGCTCCATTACTAATGGCACTTAATGTGGCTGGTGTAGCAGATGCAACTAAGGCACACGGACTAGCAACTGTCAATAAAACCATGCCCCGATAAAATGATTCCTGAAACGAAAAATCTAGTAAACTATACAAGATTAATATAAATACTGGAACAGCGATTAATACAGTAATCACGTATTTTGATTCAATTCGATCAATTAATTTAGATATTTTGGACGGGCGATTTTGAGCTTCTTCAACCATACGAATAATATTAGAAAAAACTGTCTCACTGCTTAATTTATTCACTTTAAGGTGAAATACATTCCCCTCATTAATCGTGCCGGCGAACACTTCATCACCCTGGTTCTTTTCAACTGGCATCGATTCACCGGTTAATGCTGATTCATTTACGAGGGTGTCGCGATCGGTGTAACCATCAATCGGGATTTGAGCCCCTCTTGCAACAACGACAATATCGCCAATTTGGAGTTGATCTGTTGCTACTTCAACGACCTCACCATTATCCTGCAGAACTTGCGCAGTATCAGGCAATTGGGACATTAATTCAGAAATGGCACTCGTAGACTTGGTTGATGCATAATCTTCTAAAACTTCAGCACCAGCAAAGATAAGTAATAAAACTGCTCCTTCAGACTCATATTGAATAATTACTGCTCCGATTGCAGCTAAAATCATTAATAAGTCAACATTCGGTGATTTAGACTGAATCGTATCCACTACCGCATCTTTCGCAGCAAAAAATCCTAAAAAGAAAATAGCAATATAAAAAAATATCCGGCTGAAGCCATCATGAAACATAAGAAACACAAATCCTAAAATAATAAATAAAATACCAATAAGTAAAAATTGACCGGGACGCGTTTTCATTAAATAATTTATCACTTGCTCCATCCTTCCGATTGGCTTTGCTCCCTATTGAGCAAAAGCGTATAATAAAAAAATCTCGCGAATCTATTTATAATAATTACATTATTAATATATTTATAATATAAAAGTTTAAATATTGATTTATCAATTGTTATCATTATAAAATTAGAAGTTAAAAATGTCAATTAATTGAGAATTAAATATAGTAATTGAGAATGAATCTCATCCTCGTTTAGCTTTTGTTGATGAAAATAAAACGATCCAAGAAAAAGAATTCAGTGGTTCATTATCGGGAAAGGTTTCTTTGAAAACAACAAAAGCAAGTATATTTCCATTACCCTACTAGGATAAATTCCATACTTGCTTTTTTGTTTACTTATTCAGTTTTTTCTTTAAGTACCTATGGGTTGAAAAAATCATCAATATGGAAAATAACGGTGTCAGCACAAGCAAATCAATCAAAAACCAACTTGGAAAATAAGTGTCTGTAACAATTGGATAACCGGTTAATAAGCCAATAAGCATCATGATAAGACATATTTAAACAAGGCCTTCGTATTATGGGCTAAGCGCCATGCTTGTTCACTTGATTTAGATAATGGTGTCCGATATCCATACCAATCATTGATTTCCTTTGGTGGCCAAATTTTCATCAAAAAAGCACCAATCAAACTAATCATTCCAACAATGAATAACACGTCTGCTCTATCTTCCCCCCCCTATAAATATTTACATACCCTACGGTGGATCTTTAATAGCTTAATCAATTCGATTACTTTTTCATCATCTCCAACATCAACAGCGACGAGTTCAGTGTTTTCAATCATTTCTTTCGTCAGTTCATACATATAATTTTCATCCAAATCATCAGGAACATTCGTCTCCCAACGTACAGGTACATGATAAAGGTTTATTGTACCATCACCATTTCCGCTATACGTTATTGAACCATCAACTAAGCGACTTCCTGTAAGCTGTATGACATCTTCTGGATAGGTCGCACTTGTCTCATCAAGAGGATTAACGCGTTCACCAGCCGGGATAAAGTAAACATTTAATTCGTCTATTTCTTGATTCACTCCAAGTTGCAGCCATATACGCGCATATTCAATTTCTTCACTGGAAAATTGAGCTAATGTTTCTTCCGCTTCTTCATGGGTATTCGTAGTATTATGATGAAAAATAGTTTCATCATCATTAGTCATTTCAACAGCAGCACTCTCATCATAAGGTAATGCATTGGAATGATCCTCTTCTGCTTCCAATTCCTCATTGTTCGTAAGGTCTTCCCTTTCCTCTATGACAGGTTGATTTGTATTATTATCCTCGTCCTGATTGTTCGCAATATCCCTTGATGCCTCTGAACATCCAACTAGGACTAGTAAAATAAAAATTGTAAAATAAAAAATCATTGATTGTTTTTTCATGTTGTAATCAGTCCTTAGTATGTAAAGTATCGTCATTTTTTTGATATTCTTTGCCATGGTTCCCGCTTATGATCATTAAAAGTTAACTTAATTAGTGTTGTCTCAAATTCATAGATTCCAATAGACGTCTATGTATGAGCAGGAAAATATGGAACAACTTCTTCGGCTAGTTCTTGAATCATTTCATCGATTGGACGTTCTGCAAATTTAAACGTTAATATTACATGGTTAACACCGATTTTCTCCAACTTATGTAGAAAATCAAGTAAATATTTTCTACCGGTGCGAAAACCTAAATGAATCGGTTGAGGTTCTGCATCAGGATCCTCAAGTAAGTCAAGATATAAGGATTGGATAAATGGCTTAAAGGTGTCCAAATGTGATCGCCAGTCGTTAATAATCATTTCCTGATCTCCAATGCTACGGGGATAATTAATCCACCCATCGCCATGTTTAGCGATCCATTCAATAGTTTGACCTGAACGTCCAGTGATAAAAACAGGAATATCATTGATTACTGGTTTTGGTAACAGATCAGTTTCCCCATTCATCTGAACTCTATCCGTATGTATCGTTGGATGTGAACGATGCCAAAGTGCTTTCATCACATGGATTGCTTCCCGATATAATGTAGCACGTTGATCACGATTTACTTTAAAAGCTTTAAACTCAATCGTACGATCCCCGGTAGCTAGTCCTAATAAAAGTCTGCCATTCGATATTTTATCTAAAGAGGCTGCTGATTTAGCTAAATTTATTGGATGCTGAAAAGAAGTAATCGCACTAGCTGTGCCTAATCCTATCTGGTTTGTATGGGCGGCAAGATAACTTAAAAAAATCCATGGATCATACATTTGACCTGCATCCCCAAACATCGGATCGTTTAAAGGAATATCTCGAACAAACAGTGATGCAAATTTCGCTCTCTCTGCTTTTTTTGCTAGTTCTATTTGTTCCTGAAGATTCATTTCAGGAACATTTCCTTCATAAGCTTCCAGAGGAAAAATCATCCCTAACGTCAGTTTGTTTTTTTGAAATGTACGAGCATATCCTGCATGTTGAGCAAACCTTGTCATGTTCTGTCCCCTTTCAAATGCTGCTACTCAATAATTGCTCATGTTTATTGAAACAAACAACTAATCGTTAGCCATATGCTCATGCTAACATATTTACATCATGATCTCAGATTAATAGCTCAAAATTATAGGCTAACTCGATACCTAACGGCTATTGATATTTTCTATCATAATCTTTTTTCAAAAATAAGAAATTGACAAGGAACTTGGAGCATCTCAATTAATCTTGGAAAAACTTCTGCTACCGTTTCCACACGGGTCACCTCAAATCCAAGCCGACGGTACCACTGATCTAAAAATACTTTTGTTGGATGTGTGCCTTGTGTGGGAACGAGTAATTCAAGCTTTAGTTTCTTGATATTTGCTTTACGACACAGTTCTTCCGCATAGGTCATTATTTGTCTGCCAATACCATTTTTTTGATAACGATCATCAACAGCTAGCATTCCAAGCACAGCTGTTTCATCATCGAGTTTTTGAATACGTACACAGCCAATCACAGTATTATTTTTTTCTGCGACAATTAATTCTTCCTTGTTTATTAAGTCAGCTATTTCCCTAGCAGTTGTTCGATACATTCCTTGTTTCCATAGTCCCTTTTCAGCTATTTCATATACGCGATTAACAAGGGCTGAAATGTATTCTGTTTTCTCTTCATTTATTTGTTCATAACTTGGTAATACATGTATTTGAAGGTGTTCCATCTTCTCATCTTCCCCATTCAATGTTTGTTTTGTATAGATAAAATATAGTATTGATCATAATAACTTTTTTGTAAAACAAATGATTCGATTGACTTCTTGAAACCCTAGCTTTTTATGGACAGCTAAACTTGTTACATTGTCTAATTCACAGTCACTAGCAAATTCTCGACACCCCTTTTCCTTAGCCCAATTTTCACAGGCTCTCACCAATTTTCTTCCAGCACCTTGATTACGAAAAGCTTCTTTCACATATAGTCCCTCTAAATATCCAACAGGACTAGAACTTGTTCCTTCTACATAGTCATACCTCAATTGGCAATAAGCAAAGCCGATTGGTTCGTTATTAACATAACATAAATAAATTTTCGCCTTAGGATCAGTAATTACTTCAGTCATTTCCTCTTTAAATTCTTCATATGTATGATCATGCCAAAGCAATAACGCCATTTTTACTACTTCATTTATATCTTTCACCGTTGCTTCTTTTATCATCAATAAACCTCCAATAATATAAGATGATGTTTATTTTTATAGAAAAATAAGGTATACTATAGTTGAAGTATAATAATATATGAAAGACCACCCATGCGGGAAACATGGATGGTCAGCGTGATTAGCCCTTCAAAGGGGCGACTCGCTAATAAAGTGGCATAACCACCCTTTTCGCTCGTCAGGCTCAGGGGTGGTTATTTTCGTTCTGACAGCATGGCCACGATTAATGCTGCAAATGTGAGCATAATCATCAATGACTCAAAAACTGTCATTGGCATCACCTCCTTTCCCAACAAAGGAAAGAAAGCGAGCCACCACCCATGAAAGCCCTATCACACAATTCCTATCATAACATAAAATTTTACCAACTAATTGGTTAATATCGTCATAAAAAAGAAGACTGTGGAAGTTTGAATTTCCAACATTCTTCTTATGTTCATCTCATAATTATCAAACTCGAAACAATCAGCTTCGTTCGACTATTTAAACCCTTAGTGAGCCGCGAAATCCCCTTGAACTATAATAGGATGATGCACCGTTATGATAGACAAACACGTGGCCATAACGATAATCACAAAATAAAGCACCACCACATTCTCTAATATCAGCTGGGGTCTTGATCCAACTAGATGTTTTCATATCGAAATTTCCTAGTTTCTGTAAAGCCCGATATTCATCTTCTGTTAGGAGCTCAATCCCAATAGAAATTGCCATATCAATGGCACTGTTTTCTGGTTTGTGTTTTTTCCTTGATTCCAATGCCGCCCGATCATAACAGACACTCCTTCTCCCTGTGGGACTTTCTGGTGAACAATCTTAAAATATATATTCATCTATTTCTTCGTCATAACCGACAACATCAGGCTCACCACCGGTTCTTTCCATTTCGAAAAGCGACCATAGTTTTTCAGGCTTTGCTTCCAACTTTTCCTTAATATGAACCCAGTTAAGATTTTCATGTCGGTTCATATGTTCCTCGAACCGTTCTTTTAACGTTATTAGTAATGCCTTTGATTGTTCTTCGGTTAACGTATTAGGTTGAATGAGTGAATCTTCTTTTGGAATTGTCATTACCTCCTTTTTGACTTTGCTCTATCATAATACATATAAATAGACAGTTAAACAGGTCTGCTCAGATATGTTGCTTTAAATAAAAATATTATGCTACTAAAGCAAGTCATTTATTCGATTGGCCAATCACTTAAAAAATCTTTAAGCAGGTCATCTAGACTATATCGCGAATTTTGGCCCTATGATAATTCTTTGTAAATAAAAAAAGCACATTAGTCTAATTAAATGACTAACATGCTTCACATAATAACTATCCATACTATTAATATTATTTAAAAATTGCCTTTGGTAAGAAGGCTGAAACGAGTTTGTTAGGTGCATTCACAATCTCGCTAATTCTAAGATCAACTGTAACACTACATAACATGTACGCTTCTTCTGCGTTCATTTTATACTCTTGTACCAAATGCTCAATCATATAACGAATGGCATTTTGAGAAGCTTGATAAATATCTTCCCCATGACCAGTTGTAACAAAATAACCAAGACTATCTGCTTCAGGAGTTGGTGGTCCAGGTATTTCATATCTAGGCTCAGGAATTGTCTTTCCTTTATGAAGTTTAAAGCGAACCGTTGTCTCCATGCCTGCTTCAATAGCTGAACCACAAACTTCCCCATCGCCCTGTGCAGCATGAGTATCACCAATTGAAAACAAAGCACCTTCTACCCAGACCGGAAGATATAGTTTTGTACCTTTCGTTAGATGACGGATATCCATATTACCGCCATTTTTCCGTGGTGGGATCACATTAAAATGACCTGGCTCTGGAAGTGCAACCCCTACCGTTCCAGGGAATGGCTTAATAAATAAATCAATCCCATGTAAAAACTCTGCCTTATGACGATGAGATAAATCATATACTTTTAATGCGGGATCTTTAAAGTCATCAGCAAGTAGACCAAATCCTGGAATAATTGCTGTCCAACCCCATTCTAATTGACGAAAATCAAGAAATTCTACTTCTAATGTATCTCCTGGTTCTGCACCTTTTATATAAATCGGGCCAACTGTAGGATTTACCTTATTAAAATCTAAATCTTTAATATCAGCAGCTGTTGAGTTCTTCGTAAACTGACCACCAGATGAATCAACTATTTCAAAGGTAACCACTTGTCCAGAATCAATTTCTGCAATAGGGACCAATGAATTGTCCCAACCTATATGACTATGATGATGAAAATCATGTATCGTCATATATTGTTGATTATGCTTGTCTATCCCCATCTTTTGATGTCCTCCTCATGAAGTATGTATCTATTATTCTACTATATTAAACTGATGAAACATATTGATTCTTACTAGCATAATTTACCAATCCGTCATTGAATTCATTTTTGAAAAAGATTATAATTAATTTATGTTATTTGCATTCATTCATTCCAAAGGGGGAAATGGTAAATGCTCATTAGAAAAAAGTTACTTTTATATCCACTCATATTGCTATTATTAGTTGCTTGTTCAACATTTGATATCACTTCATCTGAAATTGACGAGGTTAACATCTCCTATTTTACCGACTTTGGCAGTGTGAATGATGATTATTTTTTTACTTTTAACAATACCGAAGATATAAATACGTTCGTTACTGCCATAAATACTGCCATCCCAATTGATGGAGATGTTGATATGCCTAAAGGCGACTATAATATCCACTTACAATTTAGTGATGATCAATTAACAGCCTTTCACCTATGGATATCAGAAGAATCTTCAATAGGTACAATTATCGAAATTGATGACACTTCAACGGCTTACAATTTAACAAAAAAGTCAGCAGAACAAATCCGTACCCTTTTACCGCATCATTAATATTAAGCAAACAATCAATATTAACCTCCTAAAAAACTAATTTCATTAACTAGATAATTATCGATAGGAATGAAAACTTCTACTGTTCGTATTAAACATATTTTGAAAACGAATACTTCTGAAAGTCATAGCTGCTTATGCTTTGGTTTTTTTAATTATAATTTGGTTAACTAATCTATGGTGATAACCGTATTCATTGAAAATAAATAGTATTCATAGTAAATAAATGATATATTGACTATAGAAAGGGGGATAGCATAAACTATCATTTCTAACAAATATTGGAAGAAACAATAATAAGTAACATTATTATAGAGTCAAGTCCACAATCTTGTGTAAAATACAACACAATGTTTTTAACTTCAGTTTATAGATATTTGATTATCGAATTGGGGGTACCCCCAATTCAAAAAATTAAAATTTAATATATTTCCTATGCGATCCAATCCATTCCTCATGGATATCCATGAGGACGGCACCGATTAATCGTAT
>CALAMD010000056.1 GCA_937925695.1 uncultured Bacillaceae bacterium
GCTAACGCCCAGTCTACCATCTCAGCATCTTTTATTGATGAAGGTGAAAATGTTTTTTTATAAGGCAATCTGCCATAATAGACTAACTTTTCTACGGTCATATCTGCTGGAGCAATATTTTGTTGATGAACAACGCCTAAGATTTTGGCCAATTCTTTCGGTCGGTAACGATTCAGTTCCTTACCATCAAGAATGATCTGGCCCTGTTCCGGTGTGAGCATATTCGTTAATACACCCATTAACGTTGATTTTCCACTACCATTTGGTCCAATTATCGTTGTGATGGCTCCTTTTTTAATTTCAACTGTTACTTGATGTAATCGTCTTACCTTATCTTGATATGAAAAAGTAATATCTTTAATTTCCATAAATGCGCTCACTCTTCCTTAATAGATAAATCAGAAACGGCCCACCAATAATGACCATAATAATGGAAGCTGGAATTTCTATTGGTGCCATGATCGTTCGCCCGATCGTATCAGCCATTAAAATGAGTAATGCACCTGCTAAAGCCGAAAATGGAAGCAAATATTTATGATCAGTCCCTACTAATAAACGACCAATATGGGGAATTAATAAACCAACAAAAGTAAACATCCCTGCTACCGCTGTTGTGATTGCAGCTAATAAAACAGCGATCACTGAAATGATGACCCGAGCTCGATTTACATGAAAACCGAGACTTTTTAACGTCTCATCTTTTAACGCCAAATGATTACCATATTGATAAAATATGAATGCTAACAGTAGCCCGATGGATCCATAGGTAACAATAATTTCTACGTCTTGCCATGTCTTCATCGATAAACTTGATGTAGAAACCGATACAGCATTAAGTAAACCATTGCCTCTGGCTAATAACACTTCACTTAGCCCTGAAAAAATGGCATTGATGGCAACACCAATTAAAATCATCCGTAAAGGATTTAAACCCGATTTCCACGAAAAAGTAAAAACGAGAATAAAGGCAAGGGCCCCACCTATAAAGGCAAATAAAGGGGCGAAGAAAAACAAAGTCGGGAAAAAGGCGAGCATCATCATCTTTACAAATCCTGCACCCGCCGAAACACCAATTATTCCTGGTTCGGCTAATGGGTTGCGCATCACTGCTTGCAGGAGCACGCCAGCAACAGAAAGGGTTGCCCCAGCAAATAAGGCAATTATTATCCGGGGGAATCGCAAGTCTTTGATAATGGCTACATTTTCATTTGTTCCTGTCAGTAAACCTTTGACTAACTCACTAAAGGTTATTTCAATACTGCCAGTCTTTGCTGCATAGACAACAAAAATAGGTAGTAAGATCATGACGATAAAAAAACTGATTAATCTCTTTTTCATTTATGCTTACCTCTTTTTAGCTTACAACGTTTGTTTCTCGTAAGTTATTAAAGGAATTGACTCTTTTGCTAGTCTCTATGTTTTTCCTCAATTGATCATTAGTTTGATAGCTCAGGATAGAGTATGGTCACTAATTCTTCTAACGCTTCGATAGCCGCCAAGTTCGCTGTTGTACCAAAGCGAGTTTCTTCTAAATCATAAACTCTACCATCTTGTACCGCCTTAAAATGCTTCCAAATATCATTTTCTGCAAACTCACGATCAAACATTTTCACAACTTCCTCTGGTGCCCCATGGGCCGCTCGTAAAATAATATCCGGATTTAACTGCTGAAGATACTCTGTATTAGCGGAAATATATTCTTCGTTCCGATCTGTTATTACATTTTCACCGCCGATTCGTTTAACTAGATCTCCTATATAGGAATGCTCAGTTCCGACGATATAACTACCAGGAATACCCATTAAAATCAATACTTTCGGTGCTTCCTGATCAGCAACCCTTGCTTCGATAGCCGTTATTTTTTCATTAAAATTATTCATTAAGGTTTCTGCTTGCTCACTGCGGTTATATTGTTCAGCCAGTGTAAAAATCTCTGCAAACATGCTATCAATACTCGTTAGATCAAGAAAACTAGTCGCTACGTTATGCTGGGCAAAAACATCCGCTAAATCACTTTCAAGGGTTGTCACCGATAATACATGGGTTGGCTGTAATGACAAGATCAATTCCATATCAGGAGACATCGGATTACCAACTTCTGTCGCCTCTGCATAGCGTTCAGGCAAATCCTTATAACTAGTTGGAATCCCAACTAAATCCAGTTCGAGTTTATCCATTATTTCAGTGATAGCAACAGTTGTAGCTACGATGCGCTCAGCACTGTTATTGCTATGTGTTGTTTCTTCGTTGTTCGAACTGTCATTTAATTCAATTTCGCTCGCATCTTGGGTTTCTAATGAACCATGATTTTCACCGTTAATATTTTCATCCTGACAACCTAATAGAAACAACATAAAAACCAAACTGATTAATGAACTAGTAATTTTTTTCATTATTTGTCACACCTTTAGTTTGCAATACGACTATAGTTAGATGAAATCTTGTTGTTATGTAAGAAAGTGAATGGGACCATTCAAA
>CALAMD010000057.1 GCA_937925695.1 uncultured Bacillaceae bacterium
ATGTTCTAGTCTCTTACTTAAAACTTAGCTCGGTTAATTTCTTTTCTACTCTCTGTTTTGTAAAATTAAATGATTGCCATGAAGATGCTGGTTGTTGTTCAATCCACTCTTTGCGTTCAGTTAACAATTGCAACAAAGCTGGATCATCTTCTCCTAATTCATACAATTGGATTAAACCATCCCAACCAGTGTATGATAATGAATCTAAATAATCAAAGTCAATTTGTTCAGTTGCTATATAACGTTCGATATTTTTATCTACTATTATTTTTTCAATGTTAATAGCATTCAATGCTGTATAAAAAATTAAACCAATAATTAGATAAAAATGGAGTAATGATATTTTTTCCAACCAAACATGGATTAATGTATAAATAAATATCACCATGAGAAATATAATTAAACTATGGGCTATTATACTCGAAAAGGTAAAACCATATACCATTTCATACATACTCAACCGTTGATAGGCTAAATAAAGCATGAATAAATTGATCAGAATTAATAATGAATACAAACTTTTCAACGTGAGGTCTATATACGAATGCTTTACCTTCACTAATTTTAAAAAACTAATAATGAGACTTAAATTAATGATGGCAATTAAAATAAACGCAAAAAAACTTTTGCTTGTAAACTCAGTAAACGGATCAGGAACCTCAGCCTGACCATTGAAACCCTTGTTCATTAAACCAAATATATATAACAAATAAACTCCGGTTTGAACTACTAAAACGGTGATCGCCGTTAAACCATTCCATCTTTTTTTCGGTTTACGCTTTGCTATTTGTTCAGTCTTGCTATTCATCGCTAAGGTTTGCAATAGGCCAAATAGAATCAATCCGAACAGCAAAATAAATAACAATCGTAATATAACTTGAAGGAGTTTGAAATCAAGTAGACTAATTAACAAATGATGAAATTGACTATCTGCTTGAGCGAATAACCATGAGACGAACAAAAACAGTGGTACACTATAAACCAAACCTTTCATAACTAGGCGAATATGACTTCTCATTTCATCGGTTAACGGACGATAAACAGTCGACATGACTTCTGCTACAAAGGACAAGCTGTAATGGATTCCATCTAATAGCTTATCTGTTAACAATGCTAAAAAATAGGGTGTATTCCATCTAAATGTATTGGGACTCGTAATAATAATTAAATGAGAAAAAATTAAAATGGGAATAATAATTAAATTTAAATAGTAAAAAAAGTGATGATCATATAATAAATAGCTGCCACTTAAAGCCCAAATAGTGAATGTAAATAATAAACCAATTCGACGATGATTAAAAGCTAAACGATATTTAAGCAAAATTAAACTATAAAGAACGATCACAAACACTAACAATGACAGGCCAATACGGCCATGAAAAAAACAAATCTCTGCTAGAATGCCAAGTCCTAAACAAACGAATAGTAATATTAATTTCTTACGGGTAATAGTTAATTCCAATTTCATCCCACCAGTACGATTGCTACATAGATATTCTATGTAGATATGTAAAAAAATGCATAACAACTATCTATAAGAATGTGTAAAGGATAAATAAAAAGAGGTGATTCAATTTATTGTCTTTAAATAGACACTTTCCTTCCCCAGCGATAACCTACATAACTAACCGGATACAAGATGAAAGTGACGATCATACATGCAATGAAAAATGAGCTTTTTGATATGGAATCAAACCATGTATAGGGCAATATTTTAAAAACTAATAAATAAGCGAACAATATATTTGGGATGATTGAGATCAAAAAAGTCTTTTTTAATAAACGATAGCCTCGATGGCCAAACTCTTTACCAATTTCATATCCGAGCAATCCCCAAAACAACATATAAATAAACAATAACAGAAATGTTGCATCAGTAATAAATATCCACAGTCTCTCTAACCAAGTCCAATGAAAAACATGATAACTGATTGTAAAAAATGTACCACCTAAAAAGATAACTATATTTGCAACAACAAATAACCATTGCGTTTTTTTAGGCGTTGTTTCTATTTCTTGTTTCCAAGCTTTAGCAATCTCCCGCGGAGTTCCTAAATGTTGCACTAAATATTCATAGATCTGCTCTGGTGGTACTTCTTCCTCTTTAAGCAACTCATAAATATGAAGCTGGTAATCTTTGACAATCGTTTTGTTTTGTTCATGAGCGCCAATTTCTATTGTTAATTCTCGAATAAATCGATGTTCACCCTCATGCATTACTCACTACTCCCGATTAAATGGTTCATTAGCCGAACATACCGATGCCATTCAGATGTTCTTTCTGCCAAGATCTTTTTCCCCTCGGGTGTGATCCGATAGTATTTACGGGCTGGTCCTTTTGATTGCTCTTGCCAATAATGTTCGATATATTCTTGTTTTTCTAATTTATGAAGACCTGGATATAGTGAGCCTTCCTTCATTTGTAGTAGTTGGTTACTACGCCGGCCTATTTCCTTTACAAGCTCATAACCATACATATCTCGTTCATTTAATAATTGTAAAACAAGTAGTGATGTGCTACCTTTTACGAGTTCACGATTAAACATGTCTTCACCTACCTAGAATCTTTAGGTATATATATCATATATAAACTTATCTCGATTGTAAAGTTGAATTATCATCTAATGAACATATTTTTTACCAAATAACACAGACGCCGGCAAAATCACTTTGCATAGCTACCACATATCATACTTTATAATTTTTTATACATTAATTTATGAGGACCAATCGAATCAATAACAAAAACTTCACCATACTCACGTAAACCAAAACCAGTATAATAATTACTGACAGGATACTTGGCATTACACCATAAAAGACGAGCATGTTTCTTTTTTAAAATTTTTTCGCCCTCGATCAATAGTCTTGAGCCTGCACCCTTATTTCTAAATTGTTCTAATGTGGCCATGCCGTTTAAACGATATTGATTTACTTCATCGAAGGAAGGGTGATTTTCTGCCAAAAATGAAGCCACACTGATTAATTTCCCTTCCTTAAAAGCCCCTAAATGGAATGATTGTTTAAATTGATCGCTTTCATATTTGATAGAATCAAATGGTTGATCTGGCCGCAGAACTTGATGTCTTATATCATAAGTATCTTCAGCTTGAATTTGTTTAATTTCGAGTTGCATATAAATCCCTCCCAATTATATTGTACGATAAAACGAAAATAACCAATAGTTTTTTCGATATTTTTGCATGCTTAGTTTTATTACATTGCTATCATTTAAGTATATAAGAAAAATATCTAGTTTGTTAAGTTTCAATGGTATTATTTTAAATCAATCTTTAAGGCGTGTATAATAAAATTAACTGGATTAATTTCAAGACCATGACAATGGAGGAAAAATAGAATGAAGTATTTTCAAATTCATAATACGAGTTTAGAAGTTTCTAATATTATACTCGGCAACATGCGTTTAACCGAGCTCTCCTTAACAGAGGCTGAAAAACTCATTAAAACGGCAATGGATGAAGGGATTAACTTTTTTGATCATGCCGACATTTATGGTAAAACCTTTGGTGAAAGTGAGAGATTATTCGCCGAAGCCATTCAGATGAATGATGATGTGAGAGAAAAAATTATTTTACAAAGTAAATGTGGCCTTAGACCCAAAGAAGGTCATTATGATCTTTCTAAAGACCATATCCTTCAATCTGTTGATGGTATTTTAAAGCGACTAAAAACTGATTATCTCGATATTCTTTTACTTCATCGTCCTGATCCACTGATGGAGCCTGAAGAAATTACAGAAGCATTTGATAAGTTACATAGAAGTGGTAAAGTTAAATATTTCGGAGTTTCTAATTTTAATCCAGCACAAATTGAATTTTTACAAAAATATATTTCACCAAAAATTGTTGTCAATCAAGTCCAATTTAGTGTTGCTCACACACCATTGATTGACTCAGGAATTGCTTTAAATATGAATATTGAACAATCAATTAATCGGGATAGTAGTGTACTTGAGTATTGTCGTTTACACGATATCACGCTTCAAGCTTGGTCACCGTTCCAACATGGATTTTTTGAAGGTCCATTTCTTGGGAATCGAGATAAGTTCCCAGAACTAAACAAAGTCATTGATGAGCTTGCTGATAAATATCAAGTTTCCAACACAGCAATTGCGACAGCGTGGATCACGCGACATCCAGCTAATATTCAAGTTGTCCTAGGTACGACGAAAGCTGAACGAGTCAAAGAAGCTGCTCAAGGATCTGACCTACCTTTAACAAGAGAAGAATGGTACCGTATCTATCGAGCTGCTGGAAATATGGTGCCTTAATAACACGTAAAAAATGAGCGATGTTCTACATGAACCTCGCTCATTTTTCATTGTATAGAATGATTAATGTATTTGCTTGCTTATCTATTGAATACCAGTAGTTCTTTCATTAACTGTCATTCGAGGAAGGGTCTTTTTTTCTCAACGTCCAGGGAGTACCTAAGAACGGCAATGCCCAACGATCAAGACCATACCAGCCGGCAACCTTCCATGCCATAATTAATAGGATAGCGATGATAAACATCACTGGATTTGAACTGACTGTTCCTGCCAGTAAAAAAGACATATTCATAAGTGCGCCAAAAAATGCAGCAATCCCAGTTAACAAACCAACGATCAAGCCAAGTCCTACTAGCAATTCACCCCAGGCTACCATATATGAGAAAACGACGGCATTGGGAATCACAAGATTTTCTAAGAACCAAGCATACCAGCCAGCCACATCCCCTTCTTTAGCCAAAGCAAGGGCACCCTCCATAAAGCCTTTTACGGCAACACCGGCATTTTCGCCAGTCCAAGCATCGGACGTTACTTTACCCCAGCCAGCCATTAACCAACTATAACCTAAATATAGTCGTAAAATAAGCCAAATCCACCCTGATGTTGTATTAGTGAACAGCCATCTAGACACTGGATTTTCTTCAACAATTATTTCTTTTCCGACTTTTCTATCCTCTACTTTGACCATATGCATCACCTCATTTTATTAATCATTCTTTTCATTAATTACCTATTTAATGATTTAATAAACTGTATGCTGGGATAATTTTACTGCATTATAAATCAGTAGTATACATGATGGGTTATCATGTGTAAATCCTAAAGTAATTATTGTCATAAAATTTCAACATTATAATTGTTGAACAGCTTCATCAATCGTTATTGATCCTGAAACAAGATCAAAGGAGCGATGGTATGTATGTTCATGTTCAAGACATGCAATAATCATGCTTGCTACATCTTCACGAGGGATGGTTGAGTGTTCTAAATTTTCCCCGATTGAAACCTTTCCTGTGCCGGCTTCATTTAATAAACCACCGGGTCTAATAATAGTATAATCTAAGTCACTTTGCTGTAAAATTCGATCAGCATAATGTTTCGCAACAAAATAGGGTAGGATGTTTTTATTCCAATTTTCACGGTTATGTGCTTGGATCGCACTAATCATAATAAAGCGTCGAACTCCTACTTTTTCAGCTGCTTCAATCGTTTTGACTGCCCCATCTAAATCCACCAATAACGTCTTATCATAACCTGTATGACCACCAGAACCAGCGGTAAAGACGATCGCATCACTACCATAAATAACCTCGGCAAGATGATCGACACTCTTTTCTACATCACCGAGTACCGTCTTAACTCCTAGTTCCTTAAAATAGGTTGACTGTTCCTCATGACGAATCATGGCTATCGGTGTGTAAAACTGATTCTTACTTAGTTTTTCACAAAGGATTTTTCCGATTTGACCGTTTGCTCCTACAACAAGTACTTTCATCCCTTCATGACCTCCCATCTATTCATAATGTTATGTTATCACACTTTTCAGACTTTAGTGAGGTTATAAAAAATTAAAAAAAGAATTGGATGACAAATCCCATCCAATTCTTAGTATTATAATAAACGATAGATTTTATTCTCTAATGCCTAAAAGATCATCGATTACTTTCACAATTCGATCAGCATATTGTTCACACGCTTCTGTTGTCTCAGCTTCAACCATAACGCGTACTAACGGTTCTGTCCCAGATGGTCGGACTAAGACGCGTCCCTTATTACCTAATTCTTTTTCTACGGCATCTATCTCATCTCTTACTCTAGGATTACTTAGGGCCCGTTCTTTATCAGTAACTTTCACATTTTTTAATACTTGAGGATAAACTTTCATTTCACTTGCCAATTCAGATAAAGGTTTCCCAGTTTCTTTCATAATATTAATTAATTGAACTGCAGACAACATACCGTCGCCAGATGTACTGAGATCTAGGAAAATAATATGACCGGATTGTTCGCCACCTAGATTATAATTTCCTTTACGCATTTCCTCGAGTACATATCGATCGCCAACTTGGGCTACTTGACTTTTCATCCCATTATTTTCTAGGGCTTCATAAAACCCTAAATTACTCATAACAGTTGAAACCACTGTCTGTTGATTTAAAAATCCCTTTTCATTCATGTACTTTGCACAAATAAAAATAATTTGATCACCATCAACGAGATTGCCGTTTTCGTCTACAGCAATCAATCGGTCACCATCACCATCAAAAGCAAGGCCAATGTCCGCCTCTTTTTCAAGGACAAATTGCTGTAGCTTTTCTGGATAAGTAGATCCCACTTTGTCATTAATATTTAAACCGTTTGGCGATGAACCGATTGTATAAATATCTGCTTCTAAATCGGCAAATAAATGGGTCGCTAAGCTGGATGTTGAACCATGGGCACAATCCAGTGCAATCCGAATACCACTAAAATCATGATCGACTGTATCCTTTAAATAGGAGAGATATTTTTGGCCACCTTCGAAGTAATCATTAACGACGCCTACATCAGCACCAACAGGACGGGGCAGGTTATCTTCTGTTCCATTCAATAATTCTTCAATCTCATTTTCTTGTTCATCCGTTAACTTAAAGCCATCAGGACCAAAGATTTTAATGCCATTGTCTTCTACTGGATTATGTGAAGCTGAAATCATAATTCCTGCTTCAGCACTATTTGCTTTCGTCAAATAGGCAACCCCTGGAGTGGTAATGACACCTAAACGCATGACTTCGATGCCAACAGATAACAATCCTGAGATAAGAGCCGCTTCAAGCATATCCCCTGAAATACGGGTATCACGTCCAATTAATACTTTTGGATTTTTACTATCCTTTGTTAAGATATAACCACCATATCGTCCTACTTTAAATGCTAACTCTGGTGTTAATTCTTGATTAGCAATTCCTCTAATACCGTCAGTTCCAAAATGTTTCACCATCTTGTACCTCTCCTTTATAACCAAAATGCCTCGTGAGAGTCGTCTCAACAATTAATTCGAATCCCTACTCACTGATAATTTGAATCATTACTTCCTCAAACTCTACACTGGCTTCAATATAATCTGGACCTTCAATGACAACCGGGACTCGATGCTCCCCTTCTCCAAGATCCTTTATATTAATAAATAGTTGAAAATCATCTCTTGATAGTTCATTAACATCTTTGTCATCTCCTATGATTGTCATACTCATAAAAGGATCACTTGGATTTAAAAACGTTAAATCTTGTCCATTTCCTAAAGCTTCATATTCAATTGGAACGTCTTCAAATGTTTCCGTTTTTTCAATATCGACATTAACAGTTATTTCTTCATCTGCGACTTGAACTCCTGCTGGTAAATCTAATTTCACATCGACAGAAGTCGATTCGGTAATTTCACTTAAATCAATTTCTTCTGTTTTAATAACTTCAATCGTCTCTAGAACTTCTGTAACAGCAAATATTTCAATTTCATCTATCTCAGGTGTTAATGATTGTAAAGTTAAATTTTCTGCTAATTCACCTGTTGTCGTCACTTCAATTGGCACAACTTTACTAGGATTATAAATATCAACAGACACGACAACTGATTCAGGAGCAATCCTTACACTTAATCCATTTCCTTGGCTATCATATACATTAACAGGAACCTCCCGATTATTGATTGGTTCTGTTAAGCCAGCAACATCAATATATACTTTAACTATTGCTATTTGATCAATAATACTTCGCGAACTCGTGATCGTTACTGTTTCAGGATTGATCTCTGGTTCACCTAGTTCATATCCTTCTGGAAGCTTATCGATATTAATAAAATCAACATCAACAACGAATTCTTCCGTTGCACGTTCCTCAATGCTAACATCAATTGTTTTCGGTTCAATATAAACAGATATTTCATCCGGTATTCTTGCATACTCAATATCAACAGTATGTGTTCCTTCACCTAAATCTTCTAAGTCAACATATAATTCAAAATTACGCTGCATGACAACAGCTGTTAGGACGCTGTTTGGTCCTTCCAATGACACAGTCACAAATTCAGGCACACCGCTAACGACATACCGATCCCCATCAATACGAATACTAACAGGCACATCATTGAGTGTCTGTACTTTATCAGTATCAGTACCACCAGGAATAAGCGAATCAGATTGGGTTGTTGTCTCGACATTGACAAACACATACAATAAAATCGCAAAAGCCAATGAAATACCACGCACGAACCATTTACTATTAAACCAATTATCCATTTTTACGCCCCTTCCATTTCCACCGTTTAAATTCAGGGGTTTTTATTTGCGTAGTAATGTTCTCTTCTAAATAGCTACGTAAATCATCTTGATCCATTTCTCTACGTAATTCACCATTTTTCGTACATGCTATATGTCCTGTCTCTTCTGATACGACGATGGTAATCGCATCGGTTACTTCACTAATTCCAACCGCAGCACGATGCCTTGTACCCAAGCCTTTTGAAATAAATGGACTCTCTGACAGCGGCAAATAACAAGCTGCAGCTACAATTTCATCATTTCTAATAATAACAGCACCATCATGTAACGGCGTATTTGGTGTAAATATATTGGTTAATAATTCTTGTGTCAGGTTACCATTAATGGGTATACCGGTTTCAGCATAATCATCTATTCCAGTTTCACGTTCAATCGTGATGATGGCACCAATTCTCCTTTTTGCCATATAATCGCATGCCTTAATAATCGCATCTATTGTTGATTTTAACCTTTCTTCAGCAGACCTCGACGTTCTAGAAAAAATCCTTCCCCGACCAAGTTGTTCAAGGGCGCGACGTAACTCAGGCTGAAACAGAATGATAATGGCTAAAAAACCCCATAAAATGGCTTCATGGGTTAACCATTGAAGCGTTTGTAGGCCAAGAAAAATGCTAGCCATTCTAACTGCTAAAACAATCACAATGCCTTTTAACAATTGGATGGCTTTCGTGCCCCTGATCATCATGATTAATTTATATAAAACATACCAGACGAGAGCTATATCAAGGCCTATTCTTAAAATATCTAAAAAATTGAGTCCCTCATCGAGCATGTTCACACATCCCTTAACCTGTTTTTTCGTTTAATCATGCTATTTATTATATCATATTTCCCTTTACTTCGTATTGATATGTTTAACACCTAACATTATTTAATTCGCTGTCGATACAGTCTTTTTATTAACCTTATTATTACCTAAGGAGACAAGCACTCTTTACGATTTGTAGCCCTTTTCAATTCCCACATACTATTGTGTATTTCATAAGTATCTAATTTGTATTGATGAATTGGTAACAATGGGTAAAGGCTCTTTATGGTTTAGGGTCATCCAAATTCGGTTATTTTATTATTACGATGCACTTCTCATTCATGTTTTGTTTCAAATTTAGCGAATTTTAATGATTGTTCATAAAAATATTGTCAAAAGCGAATTTTCTGATTGCTTTTTTTGGGGTTATTTCTTAATATAGTATACTAGATAGGAGGATTTTTTGTGGATGACACTGTTTTACTAGAGAAGATCGAAAATTGTCGGGAAGAAATGATTACTTTAAGTGATTTGTATGGTATGACCTCTGAGGTAGTCATTCAAACAAGCCAAAAACTTGATAGCCTACTAAATAAATACCAAGACCAATCAGCTATCAGTACATAAAAGAGAAAGACAAAAAAGGGTAAAAAAAGACAACACATTTCATTCTTTTGAAATTGATTGTCTTTTTTTAATGCTTATTCATCATATCAAGTTATGTTAGTTAGAGTCTAGTGGCTTATTGAAGATTAAACAATACTTGCGCCCTCTTGACTAATCGCTAAATCTAAAGGTTTGATACCAGCTTTTTCCCATTCCTGAATGAGTTTGTTAGCTGCTTCCTTAGTCGGCATCAATGCTATCCCACAATCGCCACCACCTGCACCGGATAGTTTTCCTGCACCCCCGAATTCATCTGATAAATCACTTAATTTCTTTAATAAAGGTGTTTCAATGTTTGTCCCTGAAACCACACCTAGCGAATATAAACTAAGACGAGCGCCTTGAATTCCCTTAAATATTAAATCTAGGTCGTTTTCGGCAATACCTTGTAATATCTTCTTTAGGGAAAGTTTACTAGAATATAGAAATTGTCCATATTCCTCTGGAAATACTCTTTGATACCTTAGTATTTTTTGCACAAGATTCCCGGTAGATGCTGGTTTGCCCGTCCACCCAACACAAATCTCTAATTTTTTTGGAAATTCAATCTGATGTAGTGAAAAGTAAGGCCAATTATCATCTATTAAATTCGTTATTGATGCCGATTGTTCGTAAGCATTTAATAGCCATTCTGCCTGAAATGCAGAATAAAGAAGAACACCACCATAGGTTGAAGCTGCAATATCAGCACCAGAACCATTTTTTTGGGTTATCACATGAGCGATTGATGCCAATTTAAAAATCAACTCTTTCGCAGGGGTATGTGGTAAATACTTCGTAAGGATGGCTGTGATGACTGCTGTAACTACTGCTGCACTTGATCCTAAACCATATTTAATACCCGATTTATCATCCAATTCACTATGTATGGTTAAGGAAAAGTGGTCGATCATAATTTCTTGTTCCCGAAGATATTGACCTACGATATTCATAGCATTTTCTACAAAGTTAATCCGAGGATCATCAGGTGTCAGTTTAATTGTTTCATTTTGCCACTGCCAATTTAACTTTAAATTAAAGTCAGTCAATACAACTTGATTATGACTGCTTTCTTCAATGTTTGCATACACATATCGATCAATTGCCATCACAATGGACTTATAATTTGGTTCAAGAATTGAGTATTCACCCATTACCATTAATTTACCAGGAACTTTTATTTTAATAGATCGCTTTTCTGCCAAATCTTTCAACCCCTATAAATATGTGATCCCCTTACCCGGACGGCTTAAGATTACGTCTTGTACCCCCGGAGTATCGCGCAAAATTTGTTGTATTTGTTCTTCATGTGATGGTAAATAGAGCACCTTCACATTTGGGCCTGCATCAATCGTAAAATAGACGGGAATTCCCATTGCTCTCATTTCCCTTACTTTTTGCATGACGACCATTGTTGTATCATGCCAATAAGTAAAGGGTGGATTAGCGCCTAATGTTGTGGCATGCATTTTCAAACAGTTCGCTTCAGCAATCTGCCCCACTTTTTCAAAATCACGAGCCATAATTCCTTCTTTGATATTTGCTAAATCATCTCCCACACTATCCGTCCATCCTGAATAAAAAACAGAGGTCTCTACTGTTCGTCTCATACCAACACGACTTGAAATATCTTTCTTTGTAGCTGATAAAACAACGGCAGCCATACGTATATCCCAATGGTCTTGTGGTGCAATAGGAACAGCATAACTGTCCGAACCATCTTCTTTCGTACCCTGCTGCCATTCAGCAAAACCACCATAAATAGAACGACATGCTGAACCAGACCCTAGACGTGTTAATCGAGATAATTCCGTATCAGTTAAGTTCATACCTAATGCCTTCGTTGCAGCTGCAGCAAGTGCAGCAAAACCAGAGGCCGAAGATGCAAATCCTGCAGCAGTTGGTACCTGGTTATATGAACGTACCTCAGCATATAGATTTGGTCGTTCGGCTACTTGACGAATAATATCTAAATAAGCTGTTACTCGCTCGTATGCCTCATCAGTTAATTCCTCATCATCTAAGAAAAATCTATCTTTTTCTAGTTCTTCTGAGAACGTAACAGTCGTTGTCGTATAAAAACTATCTAATGTTAAGGAAAGACTACTATTTGTTGGTAAAATTAATTCTTCATTGCGTTTTCCCCAATATTTAATTAAGGCAATATTCGTATGTGCTTTTGCCGTTGCCTTCATCCAGTTATCTCCTTTATCAACCTTTTCCAATGACGGATCATGTTATACACAAAATATTTTTACCCTTTTTTCTTTAATACAAAGGGCCAAACAGCTTGCGCACCAAGTCTCAATAACCGTTCAGTTAAGTATTGAGAATGTAATTCATTTTTGGCAAGGGCGATAATGCATCCACCATTACCACCACCGGTAAGCTTGGCACCTAATGCGCCTTCTTTTAAAGCAAAATCAATTAATCGATTCAGCCCTGCGTCACTAACACCTAATGCTTCTAATTCTTTTTGTGCTTCATTCAACAATTGACCAAGAACATATTTACTTGCTTTTTCCAATGCTTCACGTACTTGATAAGTAATTTCACCAATCCGTTCGATCTTAGATTGAATTTTACGCGGTGCTGCTTTTAATAAGCTCGCAACCGATTCAATAGCCGAACGTGTATCAGCAATTCGACCAGAATCAGCGACAATAAAATAAAAATCACTTTTTGGTTCGATATAATCAAAGGGTTGTTCTTTTTTATACCATATTGGACATTCGGAAGTAATCGTTAATGGATCAATACCGCTAGGAGAACCATGTGCATATGTTTCAGCAATGTTCGCCAAACGCAGTAACATTTCTTCAGTATAATTTTGATTTACATAGGAGAAGAGCGACTTAATTACTGCAATCGCAACGGAAGCACTTGATCCCAATCCTTTTCCTGGTGGGATAGAAGAATCGATGCGTATTAATAAATCCTTCTTAGGTATTTTTAAATAATCCAATGTTTCTTCAATACAATTTACGATTCCACGTATCGAATCAGGAGCATTTTTCATTGGACCTTGATAAAAGGCACTATCTATTTGCATTGGTCCCGAAATTGTTTCCACTGTCGCTTCAACGCCAATTAGTGGAAAAGGAATAGCAATTGCCGGTTGCCCGTGAACAACTGCGTGTTCCCCTACTAATATTAATTTACTATTCGCTACACCTACACCTTTTCGTGCCAGTGCAGTAATTTTTTCAACACTCATTTTTGATAATCTCCTAACAGTTCTTTTGCTCTACCTATCCGTATATCATTTAACTCAATCAGTTTTTCAGCAATAATATCGACCATTTTCCCTTTAGCTCCCGCTGAAATTGCTACAGAACGTGAATGTAAAGCCATATGCCCCTTTTGTATTCCTTCCGTAACCAATGCTTTTAAGGCACCAAAATTTTGTGCTAAGCCAACGGCAACAATCACTTGGGCCAATTCTCTCGCTGAACTTACATCTAACAATTTAAGTGACCATTTAGCCATCGGATGCACATTAATCGAGCCACCTACTGTACCAACAGCCATCGGCAACTCCAATTCACCAACTAAGTTACCCGCTTTATCAACAGACCATTTCGTCATCGATGTGTACTGACCATGTCGTGATGCATAAGCATGGGCACCTGCCTCAACTGCTCGCCAATCATTCCCAGTAGCAATCACTACAGGATCAATACCATTCATAATACCTTTATTATGCGTCACTGCCCGATAAGGATCCGAAGCAGCAAATTCATAAGCTGTGACAATACCATCCCGTACTTCCTCGCCTGAAAATCCCTCAGAAGCTAATAATTTAGGCGGAACAACACACACCGCTTTAGCAAGACAACGATCAGCAAAGTTTGATAAAATTCTTAAATAAACTTTTCCACCTGTTATTCGCTCTATTGTCGGGGCTAGAGATTCCATGATCGTATTAATAATATTCGCCCCCATAGCATCACAGGTATTAATATAGAAATGCAATACAAGCATTTGTTGATACTGTGAATTGGCATCTTCATTTAAGATACGTACATCAAGATCAATGGTGCCCCCACCACGTGCAACTATGCTTGGATAAGCTGCATTAGCTTGTTCAATAAGCGTTTCTTTTTCTTCTAAAATTTTTTGTTTGGCTTGTGTAAAGTCTTCACAACCAACAACTTGAATTTGTCCAATCATTACCCTATCTGTAGCTTCAGTTTTAAAGCCGCCCGCTTCTCGAACAAGTTTAGCAATATAGCTGGCAGAAGCGACCACAGAAGGTTCCTCAACAGCCATAGGAACAATATACTCTTTGTCATTAATTAAAAAATTCAAGCCTAATCCCAACGGTAATGGAAATGTACCGACAACATTTTCAATCATTTTATCTGCTGTTTCAATGGGAAGTGTTTCTGAGAAGATTTGCTCGATGTCCATATCAGTTAATTTGCTTATTTTAGTAAGGACTTGTCTACGTTCATCAACTGACATGTTGTAAAAACCAGGTATTCTGGATGTATGCATTTAAATATCACACCTTTTGGTTAACCATAGTTGAAAGGATTCGTTTAGCACCATGGATAGTATCTTGTACAAAAATGGTAAATATATAACGTAACTGATACGGTAGATCACAACAAATCTAATCAGTGCCTTCATTGACGTATATATTATATCAAAAATACTGTATCTATTATGTAAAAGAAAGACGAAAAATGCAAATAAACAAGGCTATTTCACTAAGAAAATAGCCTTGTTTATCCAAAATGATGAGCCATGCAGGAATCGAACCTGCGACTCTCTGATTAAAAGTCAGATGCTCTACCGACTGAGCTAATGGCTCATAATATCCAATTTCTCGCTAAAAAAGTAGTAGTTCTTTATGGACCCCTGCATCTCCTAGATTACTCAATGATGCGAATGCTTCGGGGTTACTCGAAGATTATTCGGTAGATGCGTTGCTCGTTGCTCTACCGACTGAGCTAATGGCTCATAATATCCAATTTCTCGCTAAAAAAGTA
>CALAMD010000058.1 GCA_937925695.1 uncultured Bacillaceae bacterium
TCATTCATATCAGCCCTTCGATTTTGTTAAGCATAATTTTCCCCAAAAGAAAAAATATAAACAAAAATGTAACAGGTTCTTTCATTCAAAAAGTCACCACGGTATTTATAAGCAGATTCCTCATCTTTTGCATAGTCAGGGTAAGATGCTGTTTAGATGTTTAAGTAAATGACCACCAGTACAACGTAAACCATTCATAGACTATATTTTGTCCTAACAAGTAAGTAGATGAAAAGACAAGGTGATCACTGTATTATTGTTACTCCTTTACCCTTGATTCTGTTATGCTAATACTAATGTTAGCGCTTTTTTATGTTCATTTATTTTTATTGATCTGATCACACCCATTTTCCCCATATATAACAAAATAGACTATTGAATATTATCACAATTTATAGTACGCTTAAGTTAGTTAATTTAATTAATTATGTATATCTTTTAATAGCAAAAGGACGTTTTACACTTTTTTCGATGAACTATTGGGAGGTTTCAACAATGTTAATCTCAGACTTAACAGCAACATTTCAAGAAATATTTCAAACAAGAGAACAACCACGGATATTTTTCGCACCAGGACGGATCAATTTAATTGGTGAACATACGGACTACAATGGCGGGCATGTGTTCCCTGCAACGATCTCATTTGGAACGTATGCCTTAGCAAGAAAGAGAACCGATAACAAGCTACGATTTTATTCGCTGAATTTTTCAGAGCTTGGTATTATTGAAGGAAGCATGGATCAGTTGTCATATCAAAAACAGGATGATTGGGCCAATTATCCAAAGGGTATGATAACTTTTATGAAACAAGCTGGTCATTTGATTGATACTGGTTTAGATATTCTTTATTATGGCGATATTCCTAACCGGGCTGGTCTGTCATCATCAGCTTCGATTGAAATGGTGACAGGAGTACTATTGGAAGGTTTATTCGATTTGTCCATCGATCGGATTGATATGATCAAGCTCGGCCAAAAGGTAGAAAATGAATATATCGGTGTGAATAGCGGAATCATGGATCAATTTGCTGTTGGCATGGGTAAAAAAGATCACGCAATTCATTTGAACACGGAAACACTAGCATACGAATACGCACCGATCCAACTACAAGATCATGTGATTATGATTATCCATACGAACAAACCACGAACCCTTGCAGACTCAAAATATAACGAAAGACGCCAACAATGTGAGGAAGCGCTAGCCGACTTACAAAACGAATTAAATATTACTAGTCTTGGCGAACTGTCCAAGGAACAATTCGAACAAAACAAACATTTGATTAAAAATGAAACGAATCGTAAACGAGCAAAACACGCTGTATACGAAAATGAACGGACAATTGAAGCCTTACAAAAACTAAAAGCAGGAGATCTCAAGGCGTTTGGCCAATTGATGAATGAATCCCACTTATCCCTTCAACATGACTATGAAGTAACTGGTATTGAACTAGATACGATTGTTACGACTGCTTGGCAACTAGACGGAGTACTAGGTGCTCGTATGACCGGTGCTGGTTTTGGCGGTTGTGCCATCGCGATTGTTGACAAAAATCAAGTAACTGAATTTAAGCAACAAGTCAATCAAGTTTATCGTGAGACAGTAGGTTATGACGCCACATTTTATATCGCAGAAATCGGCAATGGCGCAAAAGAAATAACAGAAGGAGTGAAATAAATGAGCATTCTTGTATTAGGTGGAGCCGGCTATATTGGATCCCATGCCGTTTACCAGCTAATTGATCAAAATAAAGACGTTGTCGTCATCGATAATTTGCAAACGGGCCATCGGGGTGCCGTCCATCCAAAAGCAACTTTTTATGAAGGCGATATCCGAGACCTAGATTTTCTCCGGCAGGTCTTTCAACATGAGAACATTGATGCCGTCATTCATTTTGCCGCTAATTCCTTAGTCGGTGAATCAATGGAACAACCACTCATCTATTTTGATAATAATGTTTACGGTACCCAACAACTACTCCAAGCGATGATTGAACATAACGTTAAAAAAATTGTCTTCTCTTCGACCGCAGCAACATACGGCGAACCTGAGGTCGTGCCAATTACGGAGGATATGGAAACTAAGCCGACAAATACGTATGGGGAAACAAAATTAACGATGGAAAAAATGATGAAATGGGTAGCCAAAGCCCACGGTATTAAATATGTTTCCTTACGTTATTTTAACGTAGCTGGCGCTAGAGAAACGGGCGAAATTGGTGAAGACCATGATCCAGAAACCCATTTAATACCGATTATCTTACAAACTGCTTTAGGTAAACGTCCCCATATCACCATTTTTGGTGATGATTACGATACACCAGATGGAACGTGTATCCGGGACTACATTCATGTTGAAGATTTGATCGATGCCCATTTACTAGCATTATATTATTTAAACAATGGCGGTAAAAGTGATATATTTAACTTGGGTAGTAGCCAGGGATTTTCTGTAAAAGAAATGATTGAGGCAGCAAGAAAAGTAACCGGGAAACCTATTCCTGCACAAATTGGTGAAAGACGTCCAGGCGATCCTAGCATTCTCATAGCCAGTTCCGAAAAAGCGCGTAAAATTTTAGGCTGGAAACCCGCAAGGACTTCAATTGAAAAAATCATTGAAGATGCGTGGCGTTGGCATGTTAACCATCCTGAAGGATACAGTAAGGACGTGAATGAGCTATGATTTACCAACATATTGAAGGACTCATTCAACAAGCCCTCGACAAACAATTAATAGATCGCCAAGATGAAATTTACGTTCGGAATCAAGTATTGTCACTTTTACAACTTGATGCATATCCCGAAACAAACATCCTACCAACAGAGGATTCCATTCCTAACATTTTAGAAAAAATCGTTGCTTATGCGATCGACAATGGGATGATTGAAAACGTTTTTGATGACAAAGAAGTGCTCGCCGCCAATATTATGAATTGTTTTATTGCCCGTCCATCTGTGATTAACGAAACCTTTTATGAAAAATATGCACGTTCACCTAAGGAAGCGACAGATTATTTTTATCATTTAAGCCAGCATAGCCATTACATTCAAACAAACCGTATCGCCAAAAACATTCATTTTAAAGCAGATACTGTCTATGGTGAACTGGATATTACGATTAATTTGTCAAAGCCTGAAAAGGATCCGGAACAAATTAAACGTGAACGAGAACTAAAACAAGATATTAACTATCCGAAATGTGTATTATGCATTGAAAATGAAGGTTATCGCGGAAGAACAGGCTATCCAGCCCGTGCCAATCACCGAATCATTAAAGTAACCTTAAACAATGAAAATTGGTATTTCCAATATTCACCCTATGTTTATTATAATGAACATAGTATATTGCTTTCAGAACAACATCGTGATATGAAAATCGATCGGCGAACATTTGCTAATTTACTGGCGTTTATTGAGAAATTTCCGCACTATTTTATTGGTTCTAACGCAGATTTACCAATTGTTGGTGGATCCATTCTCAGTCACGATCATTATCAAGCAGGAAGATATGTATTCCCAATGACGAATGCAACCAATGCATTTACCTTTAGCCTTAAGAATTTCCCTGATGTAACAGCTGCGGTTTTGAATTGGCCACTCTCAACAATTCGTCTGCAGTGTCAAGACAAAAACAAATTAGTTGAAGCAGCGGATTATATCCTGTCAACATGGAAGACGTATGAAGATGAAGAAGCCGAAATCATTCCTTTCAGTGGTGACACACCACACAATACAATCACACCGATTGCCCGGATGCGCAATCAACAATTCGAGCTCGATCTCGTCTTACGGAATAACCGGACGAATGAAGAACATCCACTCGGTATTTTTCATCCTCATGCTGACGTGCATCATATTAAAAAAGAAAATATCGGCCTAATCGAAGTGATGGGCTTAGCTGTTTTACCAGCTCGGTTAAAAGATGAACTAGCTGAAATTAATAAATTCCTCCAAGGAAAAGACAACCAGATCGAATCTTATCACTTGCCATGGGCCGAACAACTTAAAGAACAATATGGCCTGATTGAAGATGAAGCTAAGGTAAAAACAATTCTTCAAACAGAATTAGGCCATAAATTTGCCAGAGTTCTGCAAGATGCTGGCGTATTTAAAGAAGAACAAACGTTTAAACGCTTTATTAACACATTGAATAGTTAAAGGAGCATGGATCATGAACATTGAAACAAAAGATATTTTTAATAATTGGAAACGTTATACATTAACTAACGATCATGGAATGAAAGTTAGTTTTCTCGATTTTGGTGGTATCATCACTGAAATACTTGTTCCTGATAAAAATGGCGTTTTTGAAAATGTCGTTTTAGCTTTTAAAGATGAAGCTGACTATTTAAATAATGGGAGTTACTTCGGTGCCATTACAGGACGAGTAGCCGGTAGAATTGCTGGCGCTTCTTTTACGATTGATGGCAACACATATACATTAGAAGCGAATGACGGCGCTAACCATTTGCACGGTGGTACAAAAGGTTTTCACCAAGTGCTTTGGAAAGGAGAGCCATTCCAAACAGAGGATGTGGTAGGTGTTCGCTTATCCCATACAAGCCCAGATGGGGACGGAGGATATCCTGGAACATTAGAAGTGACCGTCACGTATACCCTTAATAACGACAACGAATTTCGCATTCATTATGAAGCAACATCAGATAAAACAACACCACTGACGATTACAAACCATTCATATTTTAACTTAACTGGTAACTTAAAAGATACGATTGTAAATCATACGCTCACGTTAGCAAGTGACCAATTTGTTGAACTTGATGAATATTTAATCCCAACAGGGAAGTTGTTAGACGTGGAAGGAACCACCTTTGACTTCCGCCAAGGTAGAAAAATTGCTGATGGTATGAATTCAGATTTTGAACAAAATAAAATCGCCGATAATGGTTATGACCATTACTTTATTTTCAATGACCAAAGCGGAGACCAAGTCAAAGTAAAAGATGAGGAAAGTGGTCGCACCCTTGCTGTTCAAACGAATCAGCCTGGTATCGTCCTATACACCGGGAATATGGTAGCTAAAGGATTAGCTTTAGCTGAAGGTGAATCCAAACCATATTTAGGCCTCTGCCTCGAAACCCAAGGTTCACCTGCGTCATTACATCATGATGGTTTTCCAGATATTATCCTGCAAGCTAATGAAAAATATGATAAAGAAACAATCTTTAAATTTGGCGTCGAAGCATAAATCATAACAATCAAGCAACATAAAAATGCGTCCAACAGGAAGGCTCTTGTGTAACCTATGACCTCTGTTGGACGCTTTCTATTTTCACCTTATATTGTGACTGGATTAAACAAATCAACGAGCAAGAGTGAAACTGCGCCTAATACCGTTGCATCGTCCCCTAAGGAAGAAATAACGACTTCTGTTTGTTTCGCACTCGGGGTTAAAGCTCGCTTCTCAATCGTTTCTTGAATCACTGGTAAAATAAATTGCTTCGATTTTGTTACCCCACCACCAATAATTATTTTTTCCGGATTAATAACATGGATTAAGTTGGTTAAACCAATACCAATTATTTCACCTGTACGCTCTAAAATCTCTATACATTTTTTATTCCCGGCTAACGCCATTTGATACACATCTTCACCGGTTATCTCTCGTTTATCATGTGTAGCCAGCGTTCTCGTAGCAATCTTACCAATCGCTGGACCAGACACGAAAGTTTGTAAACAACCACGATTGCCACATTCACAGCGTTCTCCATCAAGTTCAATCGTCATATGTCCAACTTCACCCGCAATATCTTGCGCACCATGGAACAGCTGACGATTAACAACTAAACCAGCCCCGACCCCTCGTCCTATATTTAAAGCTAGCATATGATGTAATTCACCATGATCACCAAACCATGCCTCTCCTAACGCCATGGCCCGGGCGTCATTTTCCACTTTAACTTCTAAGTCAAATTCATTTTCTAATACTTCCTTAATAGGAATATTTTTCAAAGACAAATTTGGCGCAAATAACGACAATCCCGCCTCAACATCGACGACACCATGCATTGCTACACCAATGCCAATTATTTTCTCCATCGATGAAATCGAAGACTCATTTAAGATCGTTTGAATACAATCTTTCAAAATGCCTAAAAACTCATCATTGGTAATCGATTCGTGTAACGGTTTCGTCACTCTTTCCCTTATATTACCGGCTAAGTCAGATAGTACACAGACAATTGTTTGCGGTCCAGCATCGACACCAATGACATAAAAGGATTTATGATTGATTAATAACAAGGTAGGCTTACGGCCACCTTTAGACTGGCCTAATTCACTTTCAATGACAAGGCCTTGCTCAATCAACTCTTTTACATTACTACTGACCGTCGGCGGAGTTAGCTTTGTTTGCTTGGCTATTTCTGCTCGTGAAATTGGTGCATCTGTCCTAATCTTATTTAGAATGAGTGACTTATTGACAGATTTCATCCATTGAAATGTACCCCGACGCATATTTATCCTCCTCAATTTATCAGTTATCGTAACAACTTTTTCCTTAATTCTATCATACTTTAATTAATTTAATTTCTAAAGAACAAACGGTTTCCTGTCGCAACAGAAAACCGTTTATGCTCAATTTATCTCATTCTTTCCGGTAGCTCATGGATCGACTCGATTAACACATTGAGTTTCCCTTCAATGCGATGTAGCAAATAGAACGTGACCGCCACCGGAAAGCCTACTTCCGTTAATACTGACAACCATGAATCCATCGAATAACCTCCCCCTCTTCGTTTAAAAAAAGACCAGCGACAATGCCACTGGTCTTTTCACCAACGTTATCTCAAGCCTTACTCAGATGAGTGCAATCCGCTCACCTTTCATTACAAGCCTAAATCAATTTCTTCAATGATATTTTCAACGATCCGAGCACCTTTCTTCGCCACAAGATCACCACCTGAAGAATAAAACACATTTTGAGCAATGATCTCATCCATTGCCGCATTAACGGTTACTGGGTTAACCGGCTCAAGAGGCTTATCAAGTGTATACTTAACTGTTTTACCGTCCTCATTCTCAAAAAATAACTCTATTCTCTTCATGTTTTACCTCCTCCCTTTCAAATTCATTGAAATCAACCATTAATTTTCGCGAATTTCTGATTGATCTCGACGTTCAATGCCATGAAGTGGTCTCTCCTGCAAGCTTTGTAAAGCATTGGCAACAGCATACAATTGCTCAGCAGACGCCCCTGTCTTGACGTTGTTAAAACTCTTCGTACGAAAAACAGGCTCTCCGGTGAGAAGATCCTCACCATCATAAAACACAAGGCGTAACTGAGTAGAGATTTGATCGGCAGTTATCAACTGTTTCACCCTCCCTTCACCCATACAATCGTATTGGCAAAAGGATAGGTAGCATGGGTGCCTAAGTTGAATTTTTTTACTAATACTGTTTACGAACAATATGTAAAGTAGTAGAATGATATCAAACTGTTTTTGCTATGCTTCCATACATTTGGGGGATAAACGATATGAAAAAAGTTATTACCTACGGGACCTTTGATCTGATACATCCCGGACACATTAATATTTTACGTCGTGCTAGAGAACTGGGAGATTATTTAATAGTTGGACTTTCGACAGATGAATTCAATAAAACTAAAAACAAACAAGCATTCCATAATTACGAGTCTCGTAAATATATTGTGGAATCTATTCGTTATGTGAACCAGATCATCCCTGAGAAAAACTGGGAACAAAAAATTAATGATATAAAAAAATATGAGATTGACTTACTTGTAATGGGCGATGACTGGCAAGGAAAATTTGATCATTTGAAAAATCACTGTGAAGTTGTATACTTACCGAGAACAGAGGGCATTTCGACGACAAAAATTAAAAAATACTTCCTTGATAATCTTTGAAACTTTCCATAATAATTAGGCGTCTAATTATGTAAACGTTATACAAAACTTATAATTTATATTAAAATGACTGTGTACGAATGATGATATTTATAGTAAAATATAGAATGGTCTTGTGATTATTGATTTAATCAATATATACAATTATTTTAAGAGGGTCTAATACTTAACATTCAGTTATCTTTAGACCTAAAGGGGAAGAAAGATGGCTAAACATACACAAACGAGAGTAAAAAAGACTAAGAGAAAAAAAAGAAAGAGAAGAATTTTAATCGTATTATTACCTATATTGACTGTTTTATTCGCAGTTGGATACTGGTTCCTCCAGTTATGGACGACTGCAGAGTCTGTCATAACAGAATCATATGAAGATGATGGTCGTGAAAAGTCTGAATTAAGAACAAAAGTTGTTGATCCTAAAGAAGATAATGTGTCCATATTAATTATGGGTGTTGATGAAAGTGATCATCGTGGAAATAAAGGTCAGTCTCGGACAGATGCCTTAATTTTAGCTACACTGAATATTAATGATAAAAGCGTTAAATTATTAAGTATCCCTCGTGACTCTCTCGTATATATACCTGAAAGGGGACATGAGGATAAAATAAACCACGCCCACTATTTTGGCGGACCGAAATCTACAGTAGAAACAGTAGAGAACTTGTTAAATATTCCAGTTGATTATTGGGTAAGACTTAACTTTGAAGCTTTTGTGCAAGTAGTAGATGCGCTAAACGGTATTGAAGTAGATGTACCATATGAATTTAGAGAATCCAATTCTCAAGATAAAAGGGATTCTATTCACTTATTACCTGGAAAACAAACACTCAACGGTGAAGAAGCACTCGCTTTAGCTAGAACTAGAAAACATGACAATGACATAGAGCGTGGAAAGAGACAGATGGAAATTATTAAGGCTGTCATAGATAAGGCTTTATCAATCGGAAGTGTGCTTAAATACGATGATCTCATACGTGCTGTTGGCGATAATCTAACAACAAATATGACCTTCTCCGAAATGACTAGTTTTATTTCCTATGGATCTAAGGGTTTGAATTTAGATGTGGAGAGTTATACGCTTGAAGGCAGTAATTACATGCCAGGCAATATTTATTACTGGAAACTCGATGAAGAAGCACTATTAGAAACACAAACTATTTTTAGAAGACATTTAGAAATTGATTCTGTAGAAACACCTGTAAGTAATCAAAATCTCAACGACCATGAACAAGCTACGAGTGTTGAGGATGAAGTTACTAGCACATTTTAAGCTATAAATACTTTCTTAAATACAAAAACGAAGTCCTGGTATATAGGACTTCGTTTTTGTATCTCACAATATAGGTTGAACGTACACACATTTTGTGAGACATTTA
>CALAMD010000059.1 GCA_937925695.1 uncultured Bacillaceae bacterium
CTACGACCGATCGGTTAACAGCCGATTGCTCTACCACTGAGCTACTGTGGAATAACTATGATAATGTACTTCCTTCTTGAGATAAAATCGTTACTAATTAAACAGTGCAAAACAAGTACTGAAATATTAGCAACGAGATATATAGTACACTAAAATTTTATCATTGTCAATTACTTTCTTAACAATTTTCTTTTTTTAATTTACCACGTATTTATCTTCTTCGTCAACAAATTAATGAACAAGTAGTTCTTATCATTACTATATCATTTACCTTAAACAAAATTATGTGTGTTCAGATCCAGCAAACATTAAAATACAATCCTAATATTATATATATAATCGAACCCACTAGTTTGTCAAATATTTTTCTCATACAAAACGAATCTTATTTTGTAGACAAAGCGAACCTATTCGTTTAGTAAACGAATCTTTCCACCACATTTTCCACAACGATATTTTTTCACATTCACGCGACGTATTCGTTGATATTGATGTTTACATGAATGACAAGTATAGATGTGTTTTTTTGTCTTTTGACTAGAAGGCAGAGGCCGACAATATCTTGGTGATCCGGTTTCTTTTAGTAGAGCTTTAAAATCATCATCGCCATGCTGATATCCTTTACCTTGAATATGTAAATGATAATGGCAAAGTTCATGTTTTATAATCCCTACTAATTCACTTATTCCTAACTCGATCACATATTTCGGATTTAATTCGATTAGTTTTTCAGTTGGAATATAGCGTCCACCCGTTGTGCGTAAACGATGATTAAATTTCACACGATGTTTAAAAGGCCGGTGGAAAAATTGCCATGAAATATCATTGACTAATGTGAATAACGCTTCCTCATCTTTTAATAAATTCATCTTTATCCTTCTCAATTTCACAAAATATCTTTATCTAAGTGTAAATATTATAGCATTAAAATGCTATTCTTCAATACTACCACTTACCTATTATCATTTAAATTTACTAATTGATAATAAATAAAAACGAACGCCACCGTATAAATACATATTTTTCGAACTGCCTGATTGTGCACAAAATCACTATGTCCGCAATTAATAATCGTCATAAAAAAATCTAGTAATCTTTCTTCTAGACTTTTAAAACGAGTATGTTATTATAATAATTATAAATTAATAATATTTTTATTTTCGGAGGTGCCTTTAATGGAGGATAACAAATCCAAAAAGAGATTGACGACGGCAGCAGGTGCTCCTGTCCCTAACAACGATAACTCGATGACAGCTGGCCCAAGGGGACCGATGCTACTTCAGGACGTGTGGTTTTTAGAAAAACTTGCCCATTTCGATCGGGAAGTGATTCCGGAAAGAAGAATGCATGCCAAAGGTTCAGGTGCATATGGTACGTTTACAGTTACAAATGATATTACCCAATATACGAAGGCAAAAATCTTTTCAGAAGTAGGTAAGCAAACCGACTTATTTGTCCGTTTTTCAACGGTTGCTGGTGAACGTGGCGCTGCCGATGCTGAGCGTGACATCAGAGGTTTTGCGATGAAATTTTATACAGAAGAAGGAAATTGGGACCTTGTTGGTAATAATACCCCGGTTTTCTTTCATAGAGATCCATTAAAATTCCCGGATCTAAACCACGCCGTCAAGCGTGATCCGCGGACAAATATGCGGAGCAATAACAACAAATGGGACTTCTTAACAGGATTACCAGAATCGCTTCATCAATTAACAATCGAAATGAGTGACCGAGGTATTCCTAAATCTTACCGGCATATGCATGGCTTTAGTAGTCATGCATATAGCATGATCAATGATAAAAACGAACGTGTATGGGTTAAATTCCACATGCGCACGCAACAGGGCATTGAATTTTTAACAGACGAAGAAGCTGCGCAAGTAATCGCTTATGACCGTGAAAGTCACCAAAGAGATTTATATGAAGCAATTGAAAATGGGGATTATCCGAAGTGGAAGATGTATATACAGGTAATGACTGAAGAAGAAGCGAAGCAAATGCCATACAATCCATTTGATTTAACAAAAGTATGGTATAAAAAGGATTTCCCGCTCATTGAAGTTGGTGAGTTTGTATTAAATCGTAATCCAGACAACTATTTTGCTGAAGTTGAGCAAGCTGCCTTTTCACCAGCTAACATTGTTCCAGGTATTGGTTTTTCACCTGATAAGATGTTACAAGGAAGACTGTTTTCATATGGAGATGCCCAGCGGTATCGCTTAGGTGTCAATCATCATCAAATACCAGTGAACTCACCGAAATGTCCTTTCCACAGTTATCACCGTGATGGTGCAATGAGGGTTGATGGAAACCTTGGTAGCACAATAGACTATCATCCAAATAGTTACGGTGAATGGCAGGATCATCCTGAACATCAAGAACCTCATCTTGAACTAGAAGGGTCAGCCGGTCATTGGGACTTTAGAGAAGACGATGACAATTACTTCGAACAACCTGGAAAACTATTCAACCTCATGAATGACGATGAAAGAGAAAGGCTATTCGCTAATACAGCCCGTGCCATGGAAGGTGTAGAAAAACATATCAAAATACGTCATATTAAGCATTGTTATTTGGCTGATCCAGCCTATGGTGAGGGTGTAGCAAAAGCTTTAAACATCCCGATGAGTGAAGTTGAAACTGAACTAAACATTGACTAAGCAAAAACAGGGGCACATTCGCCCCTGTTTTTATGTTCATCATCTTCAGCCCAATAAGGCCAAAAAGGAAATCCTAGCCAACAATCTGCTACCTTTAAATATCAACTACCTGGCTGAATCATCGTCAAGGCTATTCGTCCTCTGTTAATATCCACTTCTTCCACCCAAACGGTAATCACATCACCAACCGAAACAATATCCATTGGGTGTTTGACAAATCGTTTAGCCATTTTCGAAATATGAACAAGGCCATCCTCTTGAACACCTATATCAACAAAGACCCCAAAGTCAACTACATTACGAACGGTCCCTTGTAATTCCATTCCCTGCTGTAAATCCTCTAATGTTAATACATTTTGTTTTAAGATCGGTTGTGGGTAATCATCTCGCGGATCACGCTCAGGTTTACTCAAGGCTTCAATGATGTCTTCCAGCGTAGGCTCACCAATCCCCAATTGTTCTGCTACCTGACCTTGGTCAATCACCTCTAGTTTTTCTTTTAAGTTTTCTGTCCCGATATCATCAAAATCACAATCAATTAACGCGAGTAATGCTTCTGTATGGCGATAACTTTCAGGGTGGATGGGTGTTCTATCAAGCGGATGTTCACCATCCAATATACGTAAGAAGCCAATACTTTGCTCGTATGTTTTCGGTCCAAGTCTTGGCACATCTTTTAATTGTTCACGATTGGTAAATTTACCACGTTTATTTCGCTCAATAATAATATTGTCGGCTACTGTTTTGCTCAATCCAGATACATATTGCAACAGAGCAGTTGACGCTGTATTTACATTTACACCTACTTGGTTAACAGCCGTTTCAACGACAAATGTTAATGATTCATTTAGTTTCTTCTGACTAACATCATGTTGATATTGACCAACACCTATTGATTTTGGATCTATTTTTACCAACTCAGCCAATGGATCCTGTACCCGGCGGGCAATTGAAGCTGCACTTCTCTCTTCGACTTCTAAATCTGGGAATTCTTCTCTCGCTAATTCTGACGCTGAGTATACACTTGCCCCAGCTTCATTCACAATAATATAGGGAATGTCCAATTGATGATGATTAATGACATTCGCAATAAATTGTTCAGTTTCTCGTGAGGCTGTTCCATTTCCAATCGCAATCAACTCAATTTGATATTTCTGGACAACCTCAAGGATGATCTTTTCAGCACCTTCGAGATCATGATGTGGTGCTGTTGGATAGATGACATTAACGGCTAGTACCCTACCAGTTTCATCAACAACTGCTAATTTACAACCCGTTCGAAATGCTGGATCAACACCTAACACGATTCTATCTTTTAAAGGTGGTTGCAATAAAAGATTCTTCAGATTTTCTGAAAATACTTTAATCGCTTGATCTTCAGCTTTCTCCATTAACATGTTTCTAATTTCTCGTTCAATAGATGGTTGAATTAATCGTTTGTAACTGTCCTCAATTGCAGCTTGCAAAATAGGTGTAGACTCATTCGTGTCTTTAATTACACGCTCTTCTAAATAAGCGATGATTTTTTCAATCGGGGGCTCAATTGTCACCCGTAGTACCTCTTCTTTTTCCCCACGATTTAAAGCTAAAATCCGGTGAGAAACTAACGATCTTACGGACTCACTATAATCGTAGTACATCTGATAGACAGATTTAGGATCTTTTTCCTTATCTTTCACTTCTGATTGAACAGTACCATGTAGAAATGTTTGTTTTCTAATATATTCTCTAAATGTCGCATCATCAGAAATCCATTCAGCCAAAATATCATTGACACCTGCAAGCACGTCTTCAATTGTATGTAATTCATGTTCAGCGGATAAAAACTTTTCAGCCTCTTTGTGAATATCAATATCCTTCTGTTCCCAGACAAGGGTAGCTAGCGGTTCTAATCCTTTTTCTTTAGCAATTGTCGCCCTTGTACGCCGTTTTTGACGATAAGGACGGTATAAATCTTCCACACGCTGTAATTGAGTGGCTGCCATAATCTCTTGTTTTAATTCCACTGTTAACTTACCTTGTTCGTCAATTAATCGAATGACCTCTTCCTTACGTTCACTCAGTTGCATGTTATAGGTCCATGTATCATGAATTTGCTTAATTTGAACCTCATCTAAACCACCTGTTACTTCTTTACGGTAACGGGCGATAAATGGAACAGTGTTTCCGTCGTTAATTAATGTAATGACTTGTTGGATAATGTTTTCCCTTATGTTTAATTCTTCAGCTACTAACTTTACTATTGCATCTTCATTTTGCTTTGGCATTACAAACCTCCACTTTTCTTAAAACTAACGAAAAAATATCGGGTAAACCCATCGTTTTTTTAGACTTGTATGATTTGAATCGAATATCATTGTTATCTTATCAAATAAACCTTATCTTGCCTAATGTAACCAGGAAAAAGCCAAACTAGAAAACATAATATTTTTGTCCGACCGATGTTAAATAAATATAGACGAGTAAAAACCATTATGATTGTTAACATTCACTCGATAAAAAAACGCTCAGAATCCGAACGTTATCCTGAACGTGAAATAATATTTTTAGAGTTCTAAGCCTGTCTATATTAAATGAAAAATCATTTTATCCGTTTAATGATGATAATGGATAGCAATCAACGTCGTATCATCTATACGATCTTGACCGTGAATTTGGTTAAAAGTAGCTATAATTGAGTGTACATCATGGTGATAAAATACATGATTGGCTAATTCTTCATCACGAACGCCATCAGAAAATAAAATAAAATTCATGCTCTTATCTAAAACACCTTTCGATACATGCAAATTTGGATAGTAACCTGCTAAATAGCCAGCATTCGGTAATGTTCTTTTCTTTTGTTGATCACAAGTAATCAGTAAACCTATATTACCAATTGATTCAAAAGAATACCGTTGATTAGCAAAGTCTAAACGCAAGATACCTAATACGACTCCACGTTGGCCAGCCATTTTTTGACTAATGATTTTTACAATCTGTTTCGTTTGCAGTTCTTTATGTTCTTTAATCGTCTGAATAGCCATCTGGGATGCTTTAGCTGCTTCTCTTCCACTTCCCAATCCATCAACGATCACACAAATAAACTGCTCGTCAAAGGAATCATAGTAATAACTATCGCCACAGAATATTTCACCTATCTTTTGTTGTTGATAAACCGCTAATTCTATTTTATTCTCTAATATAATCAATCGAAGCCCTCCATGTTATTAAAAGGCATCACTTCACGTAATTTTCTCAGTGAGCGTCTTTGCAAACGAGAAACATGCATTTGTGAAATACCTAATAACTCTCCAGTTTCTTTTTGACTCATATTTTCAAAAAATGTACAACGTATTATGGTTTGTTCCCGCTCGGATAACGATGGTAAAATTTTTTCAAGCAACATTTTTATATCAACTTGATGATAATCTTGCTCTTGTTCGCCTAACAAGTCAAGGATCGTTACAGTACTACCATCTGAATCCGCTTCGATTGTCCGATCGACAGATAAAGCACGATAGCTTTTGCTCATCTCCATTGTCTCAAGGACTTCCTCTTCAGATGCACCAACATGAGCGGCTATTTCTGGTATTGTCGGTGGCTCTTGATTTTCATTCGTTAATTCTTCGATAGCTTTTTTAATTCTCGGCCCTAATTCCTTAATTCTCCTTGGAACATACACACTCCAAGTCTGATCCCGAATATACCGTTTAATTTCACCTAAAATAGTAGGAATCGCAAATGATTCAAATGAAATACCATAACTAGGATCAAAACGTTTAATCGCACCGAGTAAACCAATCATACCAACTTGAACAAGATCTTCATGTAAATTATTATGTTTAGAATATTTATGGGCTAGTGATTGCACAAGATTTTCATATTTTTGAACCATTTTTTCTTGGATCTCTTCATCATCCGGGTGTTGTTGTAAATGATTAATCCAATCATATATCTTATCCTTTTCGTTCTTGTACTTTTGAGATTTGGTCATCAAGACCCACCCCAGTCTTTCCAAGGTATTTTGTAATCCTAACGATTACACCATGATCAGTGTTGAATTCTACTTTATCCATCAGGGCTTTAATTAAAAATAAACCGAAGCCACCTTCGCGTAAGCTTTCAAGAGGTTCATGGGCTAAGTAAGGACCGATATCATCTTTAATTTCTGCTAAATCAAAACTTTCACCCCGGTCGACAACAATAATTTCTAAGCGATTAGGATAAATTTTAAAGCCTACTTTTACTTTACCCTCACCTTCGTAAGCATGGGTAACAACATTTGAAATGGCTTCAGAAATAGCGACTTTTAAATCTTCTATTTCCTCATAATTAAAACCCATTCTCGTGGCAATACCTGATGTGGTTAGGCGTGCTACACCTACATAATCTGCCTTGGCTGGGAATTTCATTTCTAGAAAGTCAAAGGATACCATTATTTTTATTCACCTCGACTTTTGGATTGACATCAATTAATTGATTTAATCCTGTTATTTGGAAGAGCCGGTGTTCACGCTTGTTTAAATTAGTTAACAATAAATGGCTCTCGCATTCTTTTGCAATCTTTAAAGCGCTAATGAAAACGCCTAAACCTGTACTGTCCATGTAACCGACTTCATTAAAATCAACTTCAACTAACCGATCCTTTTCTGTAACTAATGGCAAAAGCGTATTTTTCAATTTTGGTGCTGTGTAAACGTCAATCTCTCCAGCTAAACTGACAATCGTTTTTTCCTGCTCGTCAATAACTTTTACACTTAAATCCATCATAATCCCCCTTAAGGTCCGCAACCTCTTTTTGATTTTTTCATTTAAAGACCTATACCCACTATCATTAAATTTAATCTTCTTTTTTAATGACAATTAGTGTAAAATCATCTCTCATTTGAAAATCTTGGATTCGTTCAAAATATTTATAAACACCATTGACGATTTGCTGTGCTGGTAAATGCATAAATTGTTTGATCACTTCTAAGACTTCATTACGCTCGATAAAACGATCACCATAACGACATTCAGTCACACCATCCGTTAATAGAATAATCATATCTCCTGTTTGGACTTGAATTTCATATTGTTCGTACACAGTCTCCGGGATGACACCTAAGACAAGACCATCTGTGTGGATGTCACTGAACTGTTTTGTTTTTGCTTGGTAGTAAAATCCAGGTTCATGTCCGGCCGACGCATATTTAAAGATACTTGTTGAGGGAATATACTGCCCATAAAACATCGTGACAAACATGCCAAGATCAACATTTCGTTCAACAACACGATTTAAAATTTTTAAGATCATATTTGGTTGCATCGTTTCATGGGCATAGCTTTCCATAGAATATTTAATCATCGACATACATAATGCCGCTGGAATTCCTTTACCAATCACATCAGCTATAGCAATCCCCACACTTCCACTTTCCTCTTCAACAAAATGGTAATAATCACCATTCATTTGATTAGCAGGTGAACTGATCGCCCCAATATCTAATCCTTCAATTCTAGGTATTGAAGTCGCTAATAGTGTTTTTTGCACATTTGCGGCGATTGAAATTTCTAATTTTAATTTTGACTGTTCCTCTCGCAGTGCTCTAAACTCTTGATGGGTTAATCCATATGAAATCATCGTTTCCAATAAGAAGTTCATAGAATGATGAATACCTTCATTTAAGTCCGGATATAGTTCCGCTAAAGCCTGATTATGAATGTTCACAATTTCATCCGGCGATATATTATTCTTAATAAATTCTTTACTTACTTGTTCGGCACGATAAAGAACTGTTTCATCCAACGAGTCAATATATTGTTTTAATAAACATTTATAATTAGCGGCATCCATATTGACAATTCCCATGAATGTAACCTCCTTAAATAACACTCAAATAGCTTTTGGTGAACGATTGATGTAATGGTAAACGTTCGGTATCTACTAAACAGTTGCCAATTAACGCAACCATTTTACCACGGTTACTTTTGTGCCTTTGCCGACTTCCGATATCAATTCAAATTCATCCATAATTCTTTTCACACCAGGTAATCCAGCTCCTAAACCTCCCGAAGTTGTGTAGCCATCTTCCATTACTTTGCTAATATCATCTATTCCTGGACCTGTATCGATGGCAATCATCCGTAATCCTTTGCGATTATGTTGATGGATAATTTCAAAGTATATTTTTCCTTCTTCTGCATATAAGAATATATTTCGTGCTAATTCAGATATTGCGGTGGCTATTCGTGCTTGATCAACCGTACAAAATCCCATCACTCTTGCAATTTCACGACCCATTTGTCGTGCACCAACAATATCCCATTCATTTTTAATACAAATACAGGAGTGGAGGCTCATCTGTTAACCCCCCAATTCCTGGTGAAGTTTCATAAGGCCTTTTTCTAAATCTAATGCAGTTGACACGTTGTTTAATCGTATACCTAAATCCATTAAAGTCATTGCAACTGCTGGTTGAATCCCTGTTAAAACAACTTTTGCTCCCATTAAATTTGACATCGTTACTACATCACCTAATACCTTTGCAATGAAGGAATCAATAATTTCAACCGACGTTAAATCAATAACAACTCCTGCAGAACCACTTTGATGAATTTCTTCTAGCAGATCTGCTTGGAAGTTAATTGCCGCTTGATCATCCATTTCAATTTGAATGGATACGAGTAAATAATTATTTAGTTTTAAAATCGGTATCCTCATTCTATTCATCACTCCTTTTGTAGCGAGTCTAATAATTTTTCTATATTCTCTTGTTCTTCTTTAAGTTCAATGACTTGACGATTCGTTATACTTAACGCCTCAGCAAATCCTTTTTTTAACGAACTCTTTGTGGGAAAGTTACTTAAATTAATGCCAAGATTTACGATGGTCTGTGCTATTTCTGGTCGAATACCTACTAAAATACAAGTTGCACCGATTAAACGTACAGCTTCTGCTGCCTTGATAATATGATGAGCAACCATTGTATCGACAATAGGAACGCCCGTAATGTCTAATAAAACTACTTCTGCATTATGTTGGGTAACACCTTTTAATAAATTTTCCATAATCAATCTAGCGCGCTCTGTATCAATAGCACCGATAAGAGGCATAACGGAGATACGCTCCATGACAGGTATGAGTGGGGCAGATAGCTCCTTTAAAGCGATACGTTGTAGAGAAACGGTTTCTTCCCAACTAATTGTGTACTCATTGACTAATTGACGAATAATTGGTTCTAGCCAATTATCAGCGTATTCTAAGATGCTGGAAAAATAATCCGTATCAATTTGTTTAAATTCAGTTAAGATATAATTGATTGTCACTCGACGGAAGGTTTGTAAACCATCAACAATAAAACTTAATGGCCATCCTAGATTAATTAACTTTTCAGTAAATTGTTCGATGTTTTCAACATCATGTTGATGTTGGATGCTTGAAAAAATGACTTCGACAAATTCTCGATTAATTTCATCAATTAATTCATGGGAGATCGTTGTCGGATAATTTTCATCCTTGATTGGAACAATTTCCCTTAACCACAGGTCAACAATCACGTTACGATTGTCTAGTACTTTTTCCAAAAATCTATCTTCCATAAACCTTCCTCCCCTCTTAAACTTTACTTGAAAGTTATACATATTTTGACACACTAGTGAGAATTGTGCAAATATAACATATCTTGGGATTTGTCAATAAATTTAAGTCAAAAAAAAGAAGACCTATCGATTTTATCCTAGCGGTCTCTCTGAATTCCTAAAAATGCACAACAAAAAAACCCTCCAAATGTTCTACAACAACCGGGGGGTTTCAGATCAGATCGATATTAATTAAATAAGGTCATTCAAGCCTAAACTTATTTCTAGTGCGCGGTTAATTTTCTTCATCATTTCATTATCTAGTTTTGTTATTTTATCGGTCAATCGCTGTTTATCCAATGTTCTAATTTGTTCTAACAAGATGACTGAATTGCGTTCAAATCCATATTTTTCTGCATTAATTTCCACATGTGTGGGCAACTTTGCCTTTTGAATTTGAGCCGTAATAGCAGCTACAATAACCGTAGGGCTATAGCGATTCCCTATATCATTCTGAATAATTAATACTGGACGAACACCACCTTGTTCTGAACCAACTACAGGTGATAAGTCTGCAAAATATACTTCACCTCTTGAAATAGCCAAATAATCTACACCCCTATCACAGAGCGTATTAAGGTGTTATCTGCCTCCTCTTCGGCTTGAAAGGCTTCAGAAGCAATTGATAAGTTAATGCGACCCATTTCTTGATATCCCTTTTGCATCGTTTCATGGACCATACGAATGTGTTCTTCTTTCTTACTTTGTACGTAGGTTTTTGTTGCTTGATAGATAAAATCACTTAAATCTCGGTTTTCATATCTCATTACTCCGTCCACCTCATTCAATAGGTTTTTAGGTAATTTTACTAAAACCTCCTGTAAGCTCTCTGACAAAACGAGACACCTCCGTCAACTGATGAACAACGCTAAATCTTTACTAACGATAATATCATTGAAACCAATGTTTTGCAAAGGGTTATAGTAAAAATTCTACAATATTCTTTTTCCACTTGACATAAGCAATCATGAATCAACGTTTTTCGATTCAATCCTGATAAATTCTTGGGATGCGTTGATTAAGCATACATGGTACTTCATAATTAATCGTCCCGATGTATTTTGCCACTTCATCGATTGTGATCACTTCATCGCCTTGCTTACCAATTAAGGTTACTTTTTCGCCAATCTCATAAGGTCGATCTAATTTAATCATCGTTTGATCCATGCAAACTCTACCTACGATCGGATGTCTTTTTCCTTGAATCAAAACTGAAGCACCTTGAAGTTTTCTCGTCCAGCCATCTCCATAACCGATGGGGATCGTCCCAATCCATTCATCATCTTGGGCTTGATAGGTCTTACCGTAGCTAATATAGTCACCTTTATTCACTTTTTTGACATGGATTAAGCGGCTGTGTAATGAGAAAACACTTTGTAACTGGATGTTCAGCTCATTTTTTAGGATTGGTGATGGATATAAACCATACATGGCAATACCTAAGCGAATATATTGATGCATGTTATGTGGAAAGCGAAGGGCTGCAGCACTGTTACCGATATGAATGGTAATCGGTTCTTGCCAATTACGATTAAACTCAGTTAATAATTCATAAAATCGTTCCTGCTGTTCATAAAAGTATGCTAAATCCTCTTCATCTGCGGTGGCAAAATGTGTATATACTCCTGTTAAATATATGTTGGGATTTTGTTTTAATGCATTTAAAATTGCTTGTAATTCATCTTCATGCTTGATCCCGATCCTACCCATTCCCGTATCCCATTTCAAGTGAATTCTTAACGGTTGTTTAAACGTTTCACCCTGTAGTTCATCAAGCCATTGTTTTTGGAATACGGTTAATGTAATCTGATGTTTAGCAGCTAAATGAGCATATTTAGGTGAAACCCAGTTAAGCACTAGAATAGGAGCTGAAATACCTGCCTGGCGAAGTTCTAACGCTTCTTCTATGAGGGCTACAGCTATGGCACTTGCACCAGACTCAAGGGCTGTTTGGGCTACTTGAACCATTCCATGTCCGTATGCATTTGCCTTTACAACTGCCATGATTCTACAATCTTCAGGTAATGTTTGTTTAATTTCTTTGATATTATGTTTAAGCGCATTTACATTTATTTCTGCCCAAGTAGGTCGATAAAATGTATAATCCAACATGATAGCCCCTTTCACGTTCAAATGCATACTCATATTATTTAACGTTTACGGGCTACTGTCAATCTTTTATATGTTAACGGTAAAAAGCAAACCCTATTAATCCTATCGTTTAGAGTTTGCTTTACCAACTTCACTATTTTACTTCTTGTCCCTGAACTGATTGGGCTACGGCAATTAATTCATCCCTTGATAAGTCTTCACTAGCTAAGTAAAACTCCACACCATTGTATGACCACTGCAATGTATGATCCGAAAGAGCACCTAATGTAAAACCGAGATTAACAATATCGCCTTGAATTTCCTTAGGAAAAGATAAAGTAGGAACTGTGTCAAATTTTTCCTGAATGAGGGTGAAGTGGTTTTCACCTGAAAAAGTCATAATAATACGTTCACCGTCATCAAGAGCAACTTCCTTTCTTTCATCAAGTTCTGCCCCTGCCGTATACAATGGAAAGAGGACTTCAAAGGGATCAACATCTGCTTCTGAAGCTTCATGACTCATTGTTTCTTTACTTTCTAGTGCTAGATTTTCCTCAACTAAAAAATCATTCTCTTGAAAACTAGGGTCTAATTCAAAGTGGGTAAATCTTACCTCTACCGATGCATTTTGATCGGTATCCAACACCTTAACTAGCACTGGTGCCATGCTCTTTTTGTCAAAATAGATTTCTTGTGACGGTAAATGGTGACTATTTTGATAGTTCGTTTTTGTCCGGAAAATATAATGGTTATCCGTCACTTCAAAGGTCGCCTCGTCATCCCGCGTAATATCATTTACTAACGATTGATATAAGTATGGTTGGCTACTATTGTCAGGCCACTCGGTTTGAAATTTAAAATTTTTATTTAAAGCCGGTGTTAGTACGAAAACCCCATCTTCATTTTTTAAAATGATTTGACTACCATGCTCAGCATGAGCACTATTGAGTTCAACACGATAAAAATCACTTTTCTTATGCCAAATATCAACTTCGTAAGTCTGCTCTTCTTGACCGGTATTCATAATCATTTCCGCTTTAGCCTTAAAGCCTTTCATTGATGCAATACTATCTTCTAATGTCTTTGTTACACTTTCTTGCGATCTCTCTCCACACGCGACTAATAGTAAGCAGCAACTGAGTAATACGACCAGCCATATGCCAATTTTATTCTTCATGAACATATCTCCCTTGTCTCATTTCTAAGAATGGTCTATAGAACATTTCATGCCTACAGCCTTTTCGTAATTTCTTAGACTCGGACAAAGGGAACTCGATCACCGCAAATCTACCTACTTGTACGATATTTTAATACACTTGTACATTTTTGTTGTGACAACATCCATGAAATCATCGTTAGATTAGGAGCATGATATGATGAAGTAACGTACATTGAATGATCATCCTCCATAATTAAATCTATTTTTTCACAAACCTCCCCCTCACATTCATCTGTTCATAGCATGATTGTCACTAGTAAAATTAAATATCGTACATCATAGGACGGCAATAAAGCACTTTTTTGTTCCCTCCTACCCGCACTAAAATATATGAGACAAGTTGAAAAAATATGCGAAACGAATGTAAGGTTATTTTTCCTCAATAATTACTTGGGCTGCTGCATATTTTTTACTATGGGTAATAGAAACAAATATATTAACTGATTCATATCCTTTTGCTTGGATGACTGGACGTCCATGATCATCAGCTAAAACTTCAATGTCTTGAAAACTTAATTTCCCTATCCCTTGACCTGTGGCTTTGGCAAAGGCTTCTTTTGCTGAAAAACGGCCTGCTAAAAATTCTACTTTTCTCTGTAAGCTTTGATAACTATAAAAAATTTCTTGTTCGTTTGGTGTTAACACTCGCTTCACTAAACGATCACCTTTTAGTAAACTTGCCTGAATTCGTTCCAATTCAATTAAATCTAGACCTATCCCTTTAATCATTATCCTCGTACCTTTCCCGTTTCATTCATACCTCATATTTTTTTGTACCATTGCTTGTTAGTGGGTTATACTAACTAGTAATACCTATTTATGATGCGATCAAGGTTTCAATATTGTATTTTTTCTACCAAAAGGAGGTTATGCCTTGTTTATACGTACTGAAAGAAGTATCAAAGAATTTAGATACGCTTATCCCATCGTTTTCACAATCATTGTTATTAATCTTGGGCTGTTCTTGTTCACACATATATTTAATTTTGATTTTGGAAAAAAACTATGGCTTTTAGGTGTAGGATGCAACTATTTTATTTATGAGTTTAATGAATATTGGCGACTCATTACCCCTATATTTTTACATGCTAACTTAATGCACGTCTTATTTAATTCTTTTTCACTAGTCATTTTCGGGCCCGCCCTCGAGCAAATGCTTGGAAAAAACAAGTTTATCATCGGATATTTATTAGCTGGGATTGCTGGAAATATCGGAACTTATCTCGTGAATCCCTTATCTACGACCTTGCACGTAGGTGCCTCGGGTGCGATTTATGGCTTATTTGGATTATATATTTTTATGATCTTTTTCCGCAAACATTTAATTGACCCTGGTAATGCTCAAATCGTGCTTACCATTGTATTCATCGGCCTCGTAATGACCTTTATCACACCAAGAATCAATATATATGCTCATTTATTTGGCTTTATTGGGGGTTTTGCCCTAGGGCCACCTTTATTACATGGTGCCGAACCTTTTTCAATTCATCGCAATAGACGACCACCGATCTCCGGGACAGTTACCTTCGATCACCAACGTTGGCCACGAAGACGAATACCCCATAAAGTGAAAACGAACCTGCTCTGGATCATCATCGGTACATTAGTTATCCTTGGGCTGCTCGGCAGATTTTTCTCATTCTAATCAATTGGTTTTATCACAATAAACGAAAAGCTCCATTCAAGGTAGATAGCTTATGCGTTTTTAGAGCCGAATGGCGGAAACGTTAAGCAAACATCACCCGATTAGGAGCTTTTTTCATATGATTATTTATGATAGGAACGTTTTTTGTGTTGGTATCCGTGTCTACGTGAATGTCTTTTTCTTGGACCACGTTTGTTTTTATCTTGATAATTCCGGCCACCTTTGTTTTTAACACTAATCGGTTGCATAGCCGATAGTTTAATCGGTGTATCTTTTCGCTCTTGTGTTAATAAGCTTAAAGCCGCTGAAATGATTGTAATTGAATCATGGTCTTTTAATAAGTCATTAGCTGTTTCATGATAGTTTTTCAATTCTTTTTCTTGGACAGCAGTTAGGATTTTATCAGCTGCTGCTTGTTGTTGACCGAGTTGGGCTTCTTTATTGGTTGGTGGCATCATCCGATTAATTTTACTTTTGGTTACTCGCTGAATGACTTGTAAGTGAGCAATTTCCCGCGGCGTAACAAAAGATAATGCTTCACCAGTTCGTCCAGCTCTTCCTGTTCTGCCAATTCGATGCACATAGCTTTCAGGATCTTGGGGAATATCAAAGTTATACACATGGGTAACACCTGAAATATCTAACCCACGGGCAGCAACATCCGTAGCAACGAGTACTTCAATTTGACCTCGCTTAAATTTATTTAACACATTTATTCTCTGTCTCTGCGTTAAGTCACCATGTATACCTTCAGCACGAAATCCTCTAATTTGTAATCCTTCAGCAATCTCATCTACACGTTTTTTTGTTCGACTAAACACAATCGCCAATTCTGGTGCATAAATGTCTAAGTGATTTGTCAAGGTATCGAACTTTCTTTGTTCAGGTATTTCAATAAAATATTGATTGATATTCTTAACGGTTAACTCTTTCGCCTTTACTTTTATTTCTTTCGGATCCTTCATTAAATTCGTTGCAATGTCACGAATTTCTTTTGGCATCGTTGCTGAAAATAATAGAGTTTGTCTCGTTTTAGGAATATTTTGTAAAATGTTTTGAATATCGTCGATAAAACCCATGTTGAGCATTTCGTCTGCTTCATCCAAAACAACAATTTTTACATCGTTAACACGAATGGTGCGTCGATTCATATGATCTAACAATCGTCCCGGTGTTGCTACAACAATATGAGGTCTTTCTTTTAAGGCGCGAATTTGCCTTGGCATATGTTGGCCACCATATATCGGTAACGCTCTAATTCCTTTAACTTTTCCAAGATGATTAATTTCTTCTGCCACTTGAATGGCTAGTTCTCTTGTCGGGGCAACAACAATACCTTGTATTTTCCGGTCGATACGCTGGAAGGTTTCGATCATCGGGATACCAAAAGCGGCGGTCTTTCCTGTCCCTGTTTGTGCCTGTCCGATTACATCCCTTCCTTCCAAGACGTATGGAATCGTTTGTTCTTGAATTGGTGTTGCTTCTTCAAAACCCATTTTTTCAAGTGCTTGTAAAATAGGTTTTGAAACCCCTAGGTCTTTAAATGTTGTCAACTTCTTTACTACTCCTTTATGCATTTTTACTACTCGATGATCGTATGAAAAAAGCTCTATCTGCTTCTTTCTTTGTCCATACCAGATCGTAAAGATGCTAAACTATTCTGAACAAATATGATTTTCTGATCTTATATCCCGTTTAACATCATCATAAACTCTGATCCAAAAACAGACATTCATGTCATATAATAGTTTTCGTATTATAACATAAAAACGCACATACCTGCTACCCACAAGGAAAATATTTTTCAACTCATACCCATTGGTTGCAAAAAATTCAAACTAACAACGACTTATATTCTTTGTGAAAACTTGACTAGCTCAATCAGTCTCCGTTAATAAAAAGTTTAATACCATTGAATTTAAAACATCTTTATCTTCACCTAAACAAATTTGGTGATCAGACTTCTCAAAGAGAACAACTTTCTTTTCGGTAGAACTTATTTGATTATCTAAATAACTAGCAGCGCGAACGGGCACAAGACTGTCTTGTTGGCCTTGAGCAATTAATACAGGTGTTTTTACGTCCTTCAAATAGTTACGGGTGAAGCGAACTAATTTTAAAAATTCAATATTCGCTTGCATCGGCACTTTACCGAGTTTTCTTTTTAATCTTACATAATGATGGTTTTTATGTAAGTTTCCACGAATACCATCCTTAACGACTTCACCGATATCCAATATCATCCGTTTAACGGATAAAAACTTTCCAGCAGTTGCTAATAAAACTAATTTATCAACATTATATTTAGCTGCTAAGTAGGCGGCAATCATTCCACCCATGGAAAATCCAATCAAATATATTTCATCATAGTCCTGCTTTAACTTTTTCAGGGAAGCTTCTGCTGCCTTCAACCACTTACGATAAGATACATTTTCTAACTTTAAATGAAGGCCATGCCCCGGTAATGTAGGTACAACAATTTGCCAATCTGTGTTTTCTTCTAAATACGCTGCTAATGGTTCGACTTCATGTGGTCCCCCTGTATATCCATGGATTATCAGGCATCCTATCATGTTTAACATCCTTTCATAATAACCCTTAGCGTTATTTTCCCCCAAACATGAAATATTAGTGATAAAAAAATCCATTAGCTTTATTTTTTAACCATAAAGAAGAAGCTGACACCTTCAACGATCAGCTTCAAGCAAACAATTATCTAAACGATTTAATTAAATCACTAATCTGCTTAACCATAGGTGTTACTTGTTGAACTGTATTAGCAAATTGTCCTACCGTTGCCAACGTTTTATGAATATCCATTTGTCCATTTTCATCTTGAAATTGGGTCAAAATAGTTGGACGATTCTGCGTAGGTGATTGTTGAAAATTTCCCTGTGTGGACTGAACATATGGCCAATTAGATGGTTGTCTTGGTTTTTGGAAGTATGCAAATGGTGATGACGATTGTGGTGGTTGGAATGGTGATATATTCGGATTCGGATATGGTGATTGCCCATTAAACTGCGATGGATAAGGGAAGTTAGCAAAATTTGGATGATTTTCGTTTGATAAATGATTATGCTCGTACGGATAAAGCCTCCAATTCATTATATCACACCCCTTTTAAGTATTGTTGCTACAAGCATCATATGCCAAAAGGTTTTCAGGTGTGTAAAATTGAATCGGAGGCTAACAATTAATGATTGTAAATTGGTTGCAACACATACCATTTCTTACTTATCAATGGAATAACAATACAGAATAGTAATACGAGCTTGAATTTCCAACTAAACATCCAGCCAAATAGTAATATATAACCGATCACTTCAAATCCTAATTTGGATTTTAATTGTTTATTTAAGAACATGATTGCCCTATTTATAGTTATGTGATACAAATACCAAATGGTGATAATTAAATACAGCAATTGGATTGGCAACCAATAGGAAGCATGTGTTATAAAATATATACCTACCGGAATAAACAAGATAAGCGCACCAAAGATTACCCATTTAAAATATGAATCCTTAAAACCCGATAAATTCCAAGGCAATACTTGAACGAGATCCGCTTCAAAGCGTCCGATAAAAAAACTACGGGCAATGGAAAAATAGATGATAATAGCCACAGCGATAACAATATGAAATACCCATTCGTCTAACCATGAAAAAACAAAAACAAGTAGAAATAAAGCCCCAATGATTTTAAACAAATCTTGGATATGCTGACGTAAATAGATAGCCCATAAACGATGATGAATAGATTTTTCTTCATACTGAAAAGGTTTTTTCCTTCGCGTCAAGTTGCGGAATATACTTAGTTTTCTTGGTGGTTTAAAATCGACCTCAGATACTTTCGACACAAACCACATTGACCATATTTGAAAATCACTCATCTCCGTGATGCGAGCCCATTCGACTTTATCAAATAACTTTGGAATCATGAGTATATTACTTATGATCAACAAGAGTGGTATCAAAATGGATACGTTTGGGACATGAAACGTAAAATTTATCCCGTTCACTAGCAGCAACAGAAGAATCCACCCTAGTTTGACATACCATCTTGTCCCAAAGAGCTTCCACTGGGGAATCGTCATCGTTAAATGAATAAAGATTGCAATCGCTATGTAGGAAAAGACTACTTCAAATGATAATGGTGTGAGCACAATCACAAGCCCGCCCATTATCATAAATATGATAAGCTGTTTTAACCATTTTTCAAGGCTAGATAACAGCCATATTTTTTTCAATGAATAAGGTAATAGGGATAATTGATATTCAGAACTAGTTAAAATGACACCTGGCTGTTTAAAGGACTGGAAGAGATAACCTAGAGGTAAAATTGTAAAAAGCATTCCAATATTTTGCTTAGCAATTTCTTCCCACAACAAAAATTGCTCATAATAGTCGTTAATAAAATCATTCGCAATAAAAAAACCCATAACACCGTACACGACAAGAATGAGTAAATAGAAAGCTGTTGTTTTATCGAGCACGACACTCAAAGCTAGTTTATACGTGTCTATTTTTCTTTTTCGTCGATTTTTCCTTATCAATCGAAATGCTTGTAAATGACTTTGTTTTTTCATTGGTTGGTCCCTCTTTGAATCGTATCGAAATCTTGAATCGATCCTTGATTGATCAACATACCATCTGTTAGTAGCATGTACTGACTAGCAAGATGTTTAACCCGATCTAGCTGATGTGTCGTTAATAAAATGCTCGTTCCATCCTGTTTTTTCTCATGAATTAAAGAAATTAAATAGTCCATCGCAAACACATCTAACCCCATAAAAGGTTCATCGATGAGTAAAACAGGGGTATCCGGGAGTAAGGCACAGATTGTCTGGACTTTTTGTCGCATCCCTTTAGATAAAGCGTCAGGATATTCATCCATTTTGGCCGTTAGTTCAAATCCTTTTACATAACGGTCGACCTTGTCTAGTAGTTCATCTTCCTCAAGCCCATACGCCATACCATATAACTGAAAATGTTGCATCACAGTTAATTCAGTCAATAACAGGGGCTCTTCAGGTAGATAGGAAATTCGCTGTTTGAAAGCGAGGAAATTGTCATCTTGGTCATATGTATCTTGGATAATAATTTTTCCATGGTTCTTTTTTTCAATACCCATAATTGTTTTGAGTAACGTTGATTTTCCAGCACCATTGTGACCAACAAGTGCCATCACAGTTCCCTTTGGTAATTGGAAGGTAATATCTTTGATTAAGGTCTTATCACCGATTACTGTTGTAACCGATTGGACCGCCAATGTATCCACCATCATCACCTACACTTGTTTTAAAATTCAGACTTAAGTCATGTATAATGTATCATAATTCTTAAGATTGCAAAAACCCAGAAGCTCACGTTGATGTGAACTTCTGGGTTATTAAAGCTGATATGCTGTTCGTTTAGCTTAATCATCATCACGATCAATTTCAATGACAATGATTTCGCCTGTATAAGCATCAATTTCAATTTCGGCTTCTTCATTACCTGATTCTAGTTCAACTTCATAGATCAAACGACCGTCATCTTCATCCAACTCAATATCTTCTATTTTTCCATTAAATACACTTTTAGCTATACTAATTGCTTCACTTTCACTAATAATTGTCTTCTTCTTAGTTTGTTGTTTTGGTGCTGGTTCCTTTGTTACTTTTGGTGTTGATTTCTCAGTAGATTGTTGTTCGTTTACTTTAGGTGTTTCTTTTGTTGTCTGTTGTTTATTCTCTTTTGGTTTTACTTCTACAGTTGGCTTTTCTGTCGTTTCTTTTTTAGCTGTTTTATTTTCATGGTGACGTTCTTTATGATGGTGATCGTCGTCATCGTCATCATGATGTCTTTGATGGTTGTTACGATTTTTCTTTTCTGCTTTATCATCGTCATCGCCATCATCATTATTATTGTCATCATCGTCATTATCTTCGTTTACAGCCACTTTATCTTTTGCTTTCTTATTAATTGTTTTTTCTTTTAACTTAAGTACTTCACCTGTATTACCATCTAGCTTTAATTCATACTCTTTGCCTTCACTCACAACTTCGACTTCATAAACTGCTCGATTAAAGTCTGTTTCTAACTCGATTTCTTCAATTTCCCCAGGATATTGTTCCAACACCATTTGTCTAATTTCATCGGTTGATAACTTTGGTGCTCCTTGGGATGCATTGGACTGAAAAATACCTACGCCTAGTATAATTGCTCCGATCATTGCGATCACTGCGATACTGATTTTTTTCTTCATTTCTTGTTCCTCCTTCAAGTTGTTAATTACATCATATCTTCCCAAAATGATAGAACGATGTGAAGAAGATTAAAATTTGCTGAGAAAGCTATTAACTTTCTTTCACTTTACGATTTTTTCATTTCGAAGGAGTAAAAGGATGGACATGTATGGTAATATCACGCTTCTTCATCATGTTCATCTTCTACAAGGTCAACACTTGGTAATTCCAAAGTGAATGTTGTTCCTTCACCCACTTTACTTTTAACAAAAATTCTCCCACCATGGGCATCGGTTATGGCTTTGGCGATGGCTAAGCCTAGACCAGTTCCTCCCGTTTCCCGACTACGTGCTTTATCCAAGCGGTAGAAACGGTCAAAAATATGCTTCTGGTCTTCTTCTGGTATACCTTGTCCAAAATCAATCACTTGAAGGATGGCTTTATCTTCGTATTCAAAAATATTGATATTAATGTCTTGTTCACTATATTTTAACCCATTATCAATTAAGATATAGATGATTTGTTGTAATTGAGCTTCATTCCCATTAACCCAAAGGGGTGTTGGTGGCTTTTGTAAGTGAATGTTCCGTTGATAAGCACCTTTAAATCGTTGAATCACTTTTTCGCACAGTGCAATTACATTTATGATCTCATAGGAAGCTTCATTTTCACTCTTCGCCAACATCAATAATTGCTCGACTAACTTTTGCATCCGATCAGCTTCTGACTCGATTGCCTGCACCGATTCCTCAAAAACTTGTGGATGATCTTTACCTCGTCTATTCAATAGTTGTGCATAGCTTTTTACGATTGAAATTGGCGTCTTAAGTTCATGGGAAGCATTAGACACAAACATTTCTTGTTTCTCAAAGTTATTTTTCAATTCATCTATTAAATCATTAAAGGTCTCTTCCATTTCGTACAGTTCATCACGGGACCGGCTTTGCAAATTAATTTTTTTCCATTGCCTATGTTGAATATTTTCCCGCATTGTATTTGTTAATGTTTTAATTGGTCCTAATAGGAAGCGTCCAAGTATTGTACTCCCAATCACTGTTGGCAACAACATGAGCAGAGATGCAATTGACAACACATAAAATAACGTCGTCATCGTGCGCTTTAACGTAATTAAATACTCAGACACTTCTAATGTGACTACTTCACCATTTTCCCAAATGATCGGTTTAGATATCACGGCGATATGGATATTGTCATCATTTTTAATAATTTTCTTCTGTTCGTATGAAGTAAATTCGCCTGGTAGATGACGATATTCACTATCTTTAGTTATCAATAATATAGGTTCACTCTCTTGTTCAGTATAAATACGGATCATACCATTTTGAGGTAAAAATGCGTTAAGCAACTCTTTATTTGGAATATCCGGATTTGCCTGTAATGTGGATACGATTGTATTTGTTTGTTCGGATAATTCATCTAATTCACTTTGAGAAGAAATGTTATAAAACAAATAGTAGATCGAAGTATTAATTAAGAGAATTAACAGAAACATAAACAGGCTGGAAAATAATTGTATTTTGGTACGTAACTTCATTGTTCTTGATCCTTTATCGTATATCCGACACCGCGGACAGTTTCAATATATGGGTATTCAAAATCATGGTCAATCTTACGACGTAAATAACGAATATATACATCGACAACGTTCGTATCGCCATAATAATCATAGCCCCATACTTGCTCAATAATTTGCTTCCTTGTCAGCACAATATTTTTATTTTCTAATAGACAAACTAGCAAATCAAATTCACGGGGTGTTAGCTCAATAGCTTGTTCGGATCGTGTTACTTCCCGTCGATTGAGATCAACGATTAAATCTCCGACCTGTAACTGATTAGCCGGCGTCGTTGTCGTCAATGGCCTTCTTAAATGGGCTCTAATTCTTGCCAGTAATTCTTCGATTTGAAAGGGTTTCGTTACATAATCATTGGCTCCTAAATCAAGACCGCTCACTTTATCATGGACTTCATCCCGGGCCGTTAATAAAATGATTGGTGTTAGTTCATCTTCACGTCTAATTCTTCTCAGCACCTCAAGGCCACTTAAACCAGGTAACATAATATCAAGCAAAACCAAATCCCATTTATTATCAACCATGGTTTGCAAGGCTTCATGCCCATCATGGGCAACTTCCGTTTCATATCCTTCATATTCTAGTTCTAGCTGTAACACCCGACTTAATTTTTTCTCATCTTCTACAATTAATATCTTCGGTGTAGCCATATCATCACCTGCTCCTCATGAAAATTATCTTGGTGCATAGTTAATATTCAATTCTTCCTAATATATACGCAGCGAATAACCCAATAACAAAAGCCAGAACGCTTAGTAAGAAAAACGTGGTGTTTGCAGGCCACCCTGGAAAAATAACAATGATCGCGCCAATTACCATACCAATGATGAATGCATAGGTACCTGTCTCATATCGATTAAAAAAATAATTGATGATTTTACTCAACATTAACACACCAACGAGAATTCCAAATCCTGTTACGATAATTACATCGAATTGAAACTCACTAAGGGCATGGATCAAAGTAGGATAGACACCGATTACTAATAATAAAAATGATCCACTAATACCGGGTAGTATCATCGCAGCACTGCCGATAATTCCAGCAAAAAACAATAAGAGATAAGTGGATAGCGTACGATCCGTAATCAACTCGGCTTGCTGATCTTGGGTAAATATCATGGAAGCAATCAAGAGAACACCAATGATTAAAATGACGTAATGGTTGAGCCGAAAATTTTCTTTTACTTTAGCTTCACGAAATAAATAAGGAAGAATTCCGATGATCAAGCCTAGAAAAAAGTAAAAAGTCGGTCCTTGATAATGCGTAAACAGCCAACTCATAATCCGTGCCAGTGTAAACATCGCCAGCACAATCCCAACTCCAAGGGGAATTAAGAAACCTAAATGTTTACGCCAGTCCTTACTAAAAATGCCATTAATGGCAGCGATCAATTGATCATAGATACCGAGGATAACGGCAACGGTACTACTACTTATTCCCGGAATAACTTCAGTAGAGCCCATAATCAGTCCACGATAAATATTTTTCCATTCCATTGTCTAAATCTCCTCTATTCACAATCGGTTTTCATTATTATCATGTTTATTTCATAACGATATCATAACAAATTACTAGTTGCTTGAATATTATTATTAACATTTTTTATTTTACATTTTGAGATGATTTGATAATCTTAGTAGAAAGCTATGAAAACTCATTAGCTTTTCTAGTAATAACAGACAGAAGCTATCATCTATATTTATACAATAACAAACAAGGCTTCTGAATTAAATGGGGGTT